>PMCH01000150.1:0-2561 GCA_003154055.1 Acidobacteriaceae bacterium | reverse complement strand
GCACCGACATCGCAGATGTTGATTTTTGTTCAGACCACGGAGTCCGTGGGTCCGAATGGGTGGGTGTGGCGGGTACAGGTGTGGCGGGTGACGATTGTCGGTCTGGCGCCGGAGCAAGCGGGGAGCGGAGTGGTGTCGCACTCGACGTAGCGCGATATTTTTTTGTGATTATCAACTAGATAATTAGTTGTACAAGGAGAAAACACGATGATGTGGGCAGAACGTTGGAAAGCAGTGCTGACAAAACGTCTGGCAGTGGCGGTGCTTGCGTTTGTGGTCGCCGGATCACTGGCGGCGTTTGAGTTTGCCAAACCTGTAATCGCAGCCGTAGCGCCTCCCGCGAGCGCACCGCTCGATGACAACAGCGTG
This sequence comes from Acidobacteriaceae bacterium, assembly GCA_003154055.1. Taxonomy (GTDB): domain Bacteria; phylum Acidobacteriota; class Terriglobia; order Terriglobales; family Acidobacteriaceae; genus Acidiflorens. The sequence goes on along the minus strand of PMCH01000150.1, from coordinate 2,192 downwards.
GCGGCGTTGTTGACGCTCGATCGCGCCATGGAAACCCTGGCCGCACGGATTACACCGGCGGTGGTGAATGTGACGGTAGCCTCAAAACCCAACGCTCAGCAGGCGGGACAGGAGGGCTCGCCGGATATGGAGCAGTTCTTTGGCCCGTTTGGCAATCCGTTCGGCGGCAATCCTTCTGGCCGCCAGTTCCGGATGCCATCGCAGCCGCAGAGAAGAATGGAGCATGGTCTGGGCAGCGGCGTGATCATTTCCCCTGACGGATATATCGTCACCAACAATCACGTGATTGAGGGAGCCGTCGATATTCGCGTCACCATGAGCAACCGGGAAGTCCTGTCGGCGAAGCTGGTAGGCGCCGACCCGCTGACCGACCTCGCGGTCATCAAAGTGGACGGCAAGAACCTACCCAGCGTGCCGTGGGGTGACTCTGCGGGATTGCATCCCGGGCAAACCGTGTTGGCCTTTGGCAACCCGTACGGGTTCCGCTTCACGGTGACGCGGGGCATCATCAGCGCGCTGAACCGTCCAAATCCGGATGCGAGCGACCGGCGCAAGCCCGGCGAGTTCATCCAGACCGACGCGGCGATCAATCCGGGCAATTCCGGAGGGGCGCTGGTGAACGCGCGCGGCGAACTGATCGGCATCAACACGTTTCTGATTTCGTCTTCAGGGTCGTTCGCGGGAATGGGTTTCGCGATTCCAGCGCAGATTGTGCAGCCAACGGTGGAGACGCTGATTCGCGATGGCAAGGTGGATCACGGGTTCATCGGGATTCAGATCTCCGACATCACTCCGGACAACGCGAGGTTTTTCCAAATGAGCAAAGCGGAGGGAGCGGTGATCAGCCAGGTGGATCCGAATTCGCCGGGAGCGAAAGCCGGCTTGCGCGCTGGCGACGTTGTCACCGAACTGGATGGGAAGGCAGTGGTGGACGCCGGACAATTGCAGATGGTGGTCGGACAAAAGCGGCCAGGTGACACGATCCGCTTGCAGGTGGTACGAGACAGCAAAGCCACAAGCATTTCTGTAACGCTGGAAGCCTTCGGCGCAGGCGGCGGGACTGAGGCTGCCAGCGGCGAACAGAAGAAAGGACGCTGGGGACTGAGCCTGGGCGACCTTACGCAAGATGCGCGCGACGAATTGCAGGCGCAGAGCACAACGCAGGGAGCGGTAGTGCAGGATGTCCAACCCGGAAGTCCCGCGGACAACGCGGGCCTGCAACGCGGGGACGTCATCGTGGAAGTGAACCGGCGGGCGACGAAATCGGCGGCTGATGCGGCGCAGGCATTGTCGACTGTGCAGAAGGGCGAGGACGCGCTGGTGCTGGTGTGGTCGAACGGGGGCAGTACGTACCGGGTATTGCATCCGTCGCAGGGCTGAGTTTTAACGCGCTGTGTCCGTCGCAGGATCGAGTGCGGCGGACGCAGCGCGTATTTCTCTCCTGTGGAGCAATTCTGCGCAGGAAAGCAAAAGGCAGCCCCATGCGCGAGGCTGCCTTCTTCCCAAGGAGCACGTTTCCGTAACGTTCGCTAGAAACGCAAAACGGGCCCGAAGGTCACTTTGAGATTGTTGCGCGCGCCACCATCAAAATAGATTTCGTCACCGGCATCCAGACGCAGCCCGAAGGGACCCCAAAATCCCTCCACTCCCGCTCCGGGATAAATGGCCGGGCGAGTGTTTCCCGAGGTGACGCTCCCCAATGCCCCGACAAAGCCGGCTGCGGCATTCTGGTCACTGGTGCTGAAGTTCACCAAGCCGGCCTTGAACGTAGCGAAGGCGCGGAACGGCCCGGCATTGGTTTGAAACTTTGGGCCGAACATGGCATGCAGGTTACGCAGCCTGGTCTGTACCAGTTGGGTGTTGATGCCGTCGGAAAAAAGGCTGGTGAAGCTCCGGTCGAAGTCGTAGGCCATTTCCGCTTCCAGCTGGACGTGCGGATTTACGTTGAATCCAGCGCGCGCGCCGAGCCCAACGAAGTTGATGTGAGGAGAGGTGCGGCTGAGGTTGAAGTAGTCGGTGAAAACTCCGACCTCGACGTGATCTCCACTGCGGATGCTCTGAGCCATCNNCGGGTGAGGGTGTTGTTGTGTTTGTAAAAGTTGGTATTTGCAACGCGATCGAAAGCAACTGATCGTTGCACGACCATCGTCTAAGTGGTCGTAGGGGTGTGGAGCGCGATTCTCTGTCACCTT
>PMCH01000103.1 GCA_003154055.1 Acidobacteriaceae bacterium | reverse complement strand
TTCCCCACCACCCACCAGCATATCGCGACGAACAGCGCTGTGGTCACCGGATGGCCCGGCACGCGGTAGCCGCCCGCATCCATGACGGCGCCGTTCGCGCGGCGTCGAAACACAAAAATCGTGGTGGCCGTCAGCCCGAAAAAGAGGAAGTCCATGGAAACGACATAGTTCAGGATCTGCTCGTAGCGGCCGGAGAGCGCGATCACGATGGTCCAGACGCTCTGCAGCACGATCGCCACGATAGGCACGCGGGTGCGCGGATGCAGCCAGGCGAAGGCGCGGAAGAACAGGCCGTCATCGGCCATCGCGAAATAGACGCGCGGCGCGGTCAGGATGGACTGGCTGAGAAAGCCCAGCGTCGAGATGGCGATTGCAGCGGCAATAAACGTCGCGCCGCGCTGGCCCAAGGCGAGCCGCATCACTGCCGTTGCCGGCGTGGTGGTGGCGGCGAGCGCCTGCGGCCCGAGCGCGCGCACGCAGACCCAGTTCACTGCCGTGTAGAGCGTGATCACTCCGAGTACGCCGATCAGCAAGCCACGGGGCAAGTTCTTGCGCGGGTCTTTGACTTCGGCGGCGATGAAGTTCGCCGTCTGCCAGCCACCGTAGGCGAACAGCACCGGCACCATGGCAGCACCAAAGGATGTCAAAGAGAGCGGCTCGCGGGTCGCCGCGCCTGTTTCATTTTTACCGGCGAACGCCAACCCGTAAATGACCAGCGCGGCGATGGCGGCGATCTTCATCACCATCAGTGCGCTTTGCGTCCGGCTGCCACCTTTTACGCCCAGGCAATTGATGAGCGTAAGCAGGCCGAGGGCGACCGCCGCAATCAGCCAGTCCTGAGCAAGCGTGCCCGTGAGTTCAATGAAATAGCGTGCGAAGGTGACGGAAACCGCCGCCATGCCCCCCGTCTGGATGACCAGCAGCAACACCCACCCGTAGAGGAACGCGACCGAGGGATGGTAGGCCTCGCGCAGGTAAGCGTACTGGCCTCCGACTGCGGGCAGTGTCGCTGCCAGTTCCGCCCAGATGAAAGCGCCACCCAGACCGATGATGCCGCCGAAAACCCATGCGCCCAGAATCAGCGCGGGCGTGTGTACCTGCCGCGCGACCACATAAGGATTGATGAAGATGCCGGAACCGACAATGCCCCCCATGACCACCATGGTCGCGTCGAACAGACCCAATTGGCGCACCAAGCCCGGTCTGGGATCATTGGCAACCGCAGCGTTTCGAGGATCTGTCATCTCGTCGTCCAGCGAAGGATGATGCAGTTCTGGAGCGTGAAATGCAAGCAAAAGCATGAACCACCAGGGATAGAAAAGACCACCCAGTAAATTCAAATCCCGAATACCAGCGATTTCCCTAGTGTCCCTTTGTGTCCTTTGTGGTTAACGCTTTGTTAGACTTTCTATTCTTGATCTCACCCGAGGCATCCATGCGCTTTGTTTCCCTATTTGCTATGGTCGTTCTGATGAGTATCGTTGGCGAAACGCAGACACTCCCCTCCCCCCAGGTCATCACTGATCCGAAGCAGATTACCTCCAAGCCCAACGCACAAGCGGAGAAGAATCTCTCCATCGAAAAGCTGTATATGACCCGGCAGGTCGGCCGCCCCGACTGGTCTCCAGATGGCAAGACCGTCGCGTTCATCACCAATTTGAGCGGACGCAACAATCTCTGGCTGGTCCCCTCCGAGGGTGGATGGCCGATGCAATTGACGGTGAGCGATCAGCGCCAGACTTCACCCGCATGGTCCCCCGATGGCAAGTGGATCGCCTATATGTCCGATTACGACGGTGATGAGCAGTGGGACATCTTTCTCGTGTCGCCCAAGACCGGGCAGGTCGTGAACGTGACCAACACTCGCGAGATTGCGGAAGAGAGCCCGGCCTGGTCGCCGGATGGACGCTACCTCGCCTACATGGTCAAGCCGAAGACGTCTTCGGTGTTTGAGATCGACGTTTATGACTCTCTGCAGCGCGACGTGAAGCACCTGACCACCGGCACTGCCAACGACCGCATGAACGTTGGCCCGATCTGGTCGAAGGACGGCCAGTTCATCGTCTACACGCAAGCGCAGGCCAAAGGCACGGACTCAAGTCTCTTCGTGGCGGACGTCGCCACCGCGCAAAGCACCCTCTTGACGCCACACGATGGCGAAGCCCTTTACACCGCGAACGACGTGTCCCCTGATGGCAAGCATGTTCTGATCACGTCGAACGCGGGCAACGGCTACGACAATGCCGGCTTGCTCGACATCGCAACGAAGAAAGTGCGGTGGCTCACGCAAGACAAGTGGGAGGTCTCCGGCGGATTCTTCTCCGCGGATGGCCGCCACCTGACCTACACCGCCAATGTGGACGGCAATACCGAAATCTACCTGCACGATTCTTCAACCTCGAAGGCGCGGGCGCTGCCGCTTCCGAAGGGACTGAATGAGCCCGTCGGCGCAGCTACTGCTTTCAGCCGCGACAATTCGCGTCTGCTCTACTACCACACCGGCGCGGGTTCACCCGGCGATCTCTGGGTCTACAGCCTGGCCGATGGCAAGTCACACCAACTTACGCACTCGCTGGTCGGCGGCGTGCGTTCGCAGGACATGGTCGAACCTGTTCTCGTGCACTATCCAAGCAAAGACGGCAAGTGGACCATCTCGGCATTCGTTTATGTCCCCTACAACCTGCCCCGCAACGGACAGCACCCCGCGATTGTGTACGTGCATGGCGGCCCAACTGCACAGACCATGAACACGTTCAACCGGTTCGTCCAGTACATGGCAAACCAGGGATATTTGGTGATCGCGCCGAACTATCGCGGCTCGACCGGATACGGCAAGGAGTTTCAGCAGGCCAACCTGTTCGATATGGGTGGCGGCGACTTGCAGGATGTACTGTCGGCCGCTGACTGGATCAAGCAAACTGGATACGTCGATCCAAAAAAACTCATCCTCATGGGCGGCAGCTATGGCGGCTACCTGACCATGATGGGCGTCACCAAAGCGCCGGACGTGTGGGCGGCTGGAATTCCGATCGTGCCCTTCGTGAACTGGTTTACCGAGATCAAAAACGAAGACCCCGTGCTGCAGCAAAGCGATCTGGCGACGATGGGCGATCTCGACAAGAACAAGGCGCTCTACGAGGATCGCTCTCCCATTAATTTCGTGGACAAAATCAAAGCCCCCTTGTATCTGCTGGCGGGTGGCAACGATCCGCGTTGTCCGAAGACGGAAGCACAGCAGGTAGTGGACGCGATCAAGAAGCGCGGCGGGGTGGTCGAATATAAGGTCTATGAAAACGAAGGCCACGGCTTCGCGCGCGTCGAGCACCAGATTGATGCGTATAAGCGGGTGGCTGATTTTCTAAAGGCGCACGTTCCACCGGCGGATTGTGGATGTTCGCTGACTGAGTGAGTCGGTAGTCGACTGCCGACTATGTGCCCGACTCCGTTTCTGCTGCCTGCTGTGCCAGCCGCACCCGGCGCTTCTCCAGGGCATCCAGGCGCACGTAGAGCATATAGAGCACGATCGCCACGTTCACCACCAAGACCAATGCTCCGAACCCCCTGGGGTGCCGGATCATGTCGATCACTTCAAACGGAATGTAGATCGTCCCCGAGGCAATCGCCAGCCACTCCGCCCAGGCGCGCAGGTACCACAATCCATACGCCTCAACGAACCGAATGATCGTGTAGATCGTCGCGGCCAGCGCGATCTTCCACAGCCTCACATCGCTCACCCTGTAAACCAGGTTGATGAACACGCCCACATAGTGGTTGTAGGGATTGGCATGGAAGAACTCGAGGAAGCTTTCGGCAATACCCCAGATGCTCTTGTGGCGCATCGAAAAAGCGCCCAGCCCGGCGAGAACAACCACCACGCCCTTGGTAAATTCAATGGTGGCAACGGTGCGGATGCCCTTGATGTGCGCGGGATCGTGAACGTGCGGATGCATGTCAGGGTGAGTGGGGACTACCTTCTAGATTATCAAGATCAGCGAACTTCGGTGGCTCCGGACTTGCGGCGGGAGATCAGCGCGTTCCGCTCCCCTGCCGCACACTGGCGCGAAGTTCCTCCACAATCTCATGGGCTGCTTTGTGCGCGGCCTCGTTCTCCTCCGGTTCGAAGGAAATCGCTCCCACCCGGGCATGTCCCCCGCCGCCATAGCGTTCGCACACCTTCGCCAGATTCACTGTCGGTTCCCGTTTCGACCAGGGATTCGAGCCCACCGACACCTTGACGCGGAATGAGCTCTTGCTCAGGCCCACGCTATATATCGAATCAGGGTGGAGATAGTAGGGCACAAATTTGTTGTAGCCCTCCAGGTCGAGGTCAGTGATATCGAAGTAGATCGTGCCGTCCTTCTCTTCCGTGCGTTTCCTCAAAATTTCCTGCGAGCGCCGGTGCCGTTCCAGCAGTGGCGGCAGGACCGACGCCACAAAAGGCTTCTCCAGGATATTGGCCAAGGGTTCATAGGCGAGGAGCGGAATCAGTTTCTTGACGAAATTCGGATCCTGCGATGCCTCGATCGCCATGGTGAGCTTCATGGCCGGCGCTTTCATCTCGACCGCAGACCGTGCATCTTCGTACATGGCGCCGTCCACGATATCGGTCCAGTGCACCAGTTCCGCCACCGACCGCGGATCGAAGCCGAAGCGCTGCTCGGCGATCGCGGCGATGAAACTGGTGCAGGACTTGAAATCCGGATCATAAAACTTGCGATTGCTGTGCTCCTGCTCGAAATGCGCGGCGTCGGCGGGAGAAAGAAAAGCGCTCTCGTGGTGGTCAAACCACCAGGTGATCTTCGGCGAACTGGAGTATTTGAAATCGACGATCGCGTTTTCATCGCCGTCGAAATCTCTTTCCTCGAAGAGCGCGCCGGCGCGGTGCAACAGTCCGCTGAAGACGAACTCCCCGTCGCTGCGGATGCGTTCCCGGTAGAAGCGGGAGAACAATGCCGCCGAAGAAGCCCCATCGAAACACTTGTCGTGGTAAAAGACCCGAACTCGCACTCTGTCGTCTTCTTTCTTGGCTTGCCCGGAACGGCGCAGCAGGAGGATCAAAAACAACTAGGGTTGCTGGTTTAGAGGTTTCTGTCAAGGGCGGAAAGGTCACGTCCTTGCAACCGTCGGCCATCCGCCGTCACCTGGTCGCCTACTTCTTGCGTTGCCGCACCTTAATGTCGAAGCTGACCACGCCGTTTTGATCCCGCAAGGCGACAATGGAGACGTTGCGGGTTACGTTGTACACGGCCTGGATGATCTGCTGCGATGCGACGGAGACGTTGGTGCTATAGGTGACAGTCACGTTGCTGGCCACCTGCTGTTCAATCGTGACCTGAGGGCCGCGCACCACGTTGGTTTCGCTGGCCAGGCCCTGGGGATCAATCTTGATCCGGCTCACGCCGAACAAACGCTGTACCCGGCTGCTGACGGCGCTGTTCAGGGCTTCACTGATGAGCAGGTTCGAGGCCTCGCCGGTGAACCCGGAGGCGCCACCGGAATTCAAGGCGGCGGATTCCTCGCGGGTGCGGCCGAGCGCCAGCAGTGCAATTACATCGGCTTCGGGGAGAGGCGGTTCCGACCGCCATTTTGCGGTCAGACCGTTGGGTTGGCTCACGTCCCCGCTCAGGTTCACGGTAATGTCATAGTCCCGTACTCTCGTGGACGCCTGGATGTCGACGAACGCTTGCGTTCGCGCGGGATTCGAGAAGGTCACATCCCCGCGTTCTATCCGGTATTTCGTTCCGTTGAGGGAAAGCTCACCCCCCTCATTTGAATTGACGCGGCCGGTCACCACCGGTCGATCCACGCTGCCCCGGACCCGCAGGTCAGCATTCCCCGACAGCTTCGCAATCGCTGTCTGCATCTGCAACTCGGGGGTGGTCACGACATGAACATCCAGCTTGACGCGGCTTTGCAGGCTATCGCTTGTGGTCACCACCCCTGATTGCTTGCTTCTTGCCAGATACGAGCCGAAGTCGAACCCGGGCGTCACTGCCAGCTTGGTGACCTGCACGTCGCCGCTCAACAGCGCTGAATTGGACGTTCCTGTGAGCCGGAGATCGGCATTGGCGGTGGAACTCACACCGGGCGGGTAGCGCATCCGAACATCGCGCGCCGTAGCCGTCAGGTCCATGTTCAGCGCACCATTCTGGATGCTGCCCGAACCCGCGAGGCTGACCGTGCCCCCGCCTGTGGTTCCGCTCAAGTGTTCAATGCGGATTCGATTCTGCTCAAATTGCAGGACTCCGTTCAGCCCGCTCAGGCCGCTCGGAAAATCGTTGTGGCTGATGGAGGCATCCTTCAACTCCAGCGTGCCCTGCAGTTGCGGCTGCGTCACTGTCCCCCTGGCGACCAGATGCAGGCCGAGCATTCCGCGGGAAAAGAGCTTGGGGTTCATGGTCTGAAGCAGCGCCATATTGACCGTGCCTTCCAGCTGAAAATCTACCTCGCGCGGCTCCGCCAACTGCGCCTCCCCGTGCGCCGTGAAATCCGTTCCACTCCCCGCTAAATGCAGACTCTCAAGCCTTAGAACCCGGGCTGATATTTCAAAACGGACAGGCTCGGCAGCGCGAAGCGGGACGTGCTCAATTTCGGCATCAAGAGAGTCCAAATTTGCCGAGAGTGTCCAATCGCGCGGGCTTCGCAGGGGACCCCGAACACTGATAGCACCCGCCAGCGTGGAATGGCCGGTAACCTTGTCGCCCAGGTAAATTTTCAGGAGCGAGTCCACATCCAGTTGCCGGAAGGAGAGATTCAAGTCAGCGGGCAGACCGTGCTGCAAACCGACCGTGCCCTGGATTTTCAGATCCGCTTTGTCGAACTCGGAGTGAGCTTGGATCGCAAGCTGACGGCCGTGGGTAGTGGCATCCATGTAGAAGTCCCCGGCGCGCTCTTTGTCGAAAGCCAGATCGCGAAAATGGATGTGGGCTTCCACCGACGGTTGCTCGATCGTACCTGCACCCCGAACCGTGAAGTCAGCTTGGCCATCCACGGTGATGCGGTTACCCTGCAATTTGGGGAAGCCCGCGAGGTCCAGGTTACGACCCGAAAGGCTGATGTGGAACGAATCGCCCGATGTACTCACCGCGGTGCTTCCGCTCACCGGAGCGCCGTAGAAGCTGCTCTCCAGGTTGTTGAATTGAAGCTCGCCATCCGCCAAGCGGAGATCGCTGCGCAAGAACGGGACTGGTGTGCCATACGCACTGCCGTCGCGGATCTCCAGCCGGCCCTCCCCGTGCGGACTTGCGCGCGTGCCCGAGGCGCGCATCGTGAGGTCCAGAGTTCCAGTCAAGGGGTAGTTGCCCCCCGCCAGTTGCTCCAACTCGGCCACGTCCGCGCCGCGCACATCGACGCTCGCCGTGAAGGGAGTGTTCGCGGTTGCCACTCCATTGACCAGTGCGGTGCTGGCGTCGAAGTGAACCACCGCATGCCCGTGAATCAGAGCCCCGTTGCGTGCGGCGACACTGCGGTTCGAATACTGCACCGCGGTCGTCAATGAGTCCCAATGAACCGAGCCCGCGCGATGGTCCGCGCTCGACGGCAGCTCCGTCTGAAAATCATAGACCTCCAGGTTCCCATTGAGCAGAAATGCCGAGAGCTGCCCGCTGGCGTTGCCGTTCAGATTCGCCCAGCCACTGACCGTGAAGGGCAGCTTCTGGCCGAACACCGTCTTCAGAAGAGGTTCCCACTCGGTGAGGTTGTGGCTGGAGGCCGAGAAACGAAGCGCCGAGGTCGCGGCCAGATTCCCCTGCGCCGTCAGTTCCGAGGACGGCGTATTCCATTTGAACTGGTCGAGCTGCAACTCATCGCGCGACCCGCGGTAGATGCCCCTGACCTCGGCCCGCACCGGCAGCTCAAGAGGAAGGGTGCGCACGGGCGGAGAGACGGCTAGGTCCATGCGCGTTTCGGCATCCTTGATCGAACCCACCCAGAGCATCTCGACGCTTCCGCTGGCAACTCCGACCATGCGCAACTGGTCAAGCGGAAGCTTCTTCGAACTGAACATCTGAATCAGCGCAGGCAGGGACAAACCCGCCAGATGCAGCCGCACGGAACCGCGCTGCAGGCTCCCGGCAGGAATTCGTCCGATCACGGGATGCTGCCGGCCCGAGTCCGTCCCGAGCGAGGTTTGCCAGTTCGTCACATCCACGTCTCCGGCCACTTCGCCTCCCAAACCGCTTATCTTGAGCGAGGAGAGATGCAGGTGTTGCGGAGTGACGGAGTAGTTCGCCGTGAGCCGGCCGCTCTGCAATTTCATCCGGTTGTCGAGCCAGTCAAAGTCCTTGACCAGCAGCGTGCCCTCGCTCGAAAAGTCCCGCAGGTTCCAGGAACCCTTGCCGTCGAAACTCGCCGTGCCCCTGCGAATTTCCTTTTGCCTCAACCATGCGGCCCACTCGGAGAGGTCCACCATTCCGCGATAGTTGCCGCTCACCTGCGGGCTCTGAAGATTCTGAACTTCGCCGGAAAAATGGACCTGCGATTTTCCCGAACTCAGCGTCAATGCAGTAACGTCGGCGCGATCACGGAAAAGGACCAGCGACGCATCGCCGTGCCACTCAAACGGCGGATACTGCTGCACGCTGGTCGAAACACCTCCCAGCGCGACCTGCGCCTCATAGCGCTGGTGCAAAAAGGAATACTTCAAGACCAGGGAGAGATCGCGTGCGTGAAAGTCGAGCGGTATCTTATTCAAATCCCACAGCAGCTCTCCCCGCTGCATTTCGACCCTCGAAACACTGAGTGAGAACAACTGTTCCACCGGCGTGCTTTGCGCCGGCCGGTGGATTTTCAGTGCCGGCTGGTTCGTGGATCCGTCCGGGTAAACGATGATATGCACGACGGGATGCTCCAGCACCAGCGTGCGGAGACCCACTTCCTTCTCGAACAGCGAGATGATCTTCAATTCGGCTTGCAAGCGGTCCACGTGCAGATACGGGACCTGCTCAGAAGACTCGCGGCCGTGAATCGTGACGTCGCGAACTTCTACCCGAAGGCGCAACGGGATGGTGTGAAATTCCCCAATCTCGGCCCGGCCGCCCGTCGCCGCCTCCAGGGAAGCAACCAGCCGCCGGAGCACCGCCTGGTGAAAAGAATTTGTGGTGACGTACCACCCGAGAAAGCTGAAGCCGGCCAGGCAGAACGCGAAGAACAGAAGAAGGTATTTCCACCATTGGCGAGGGCGGTGAGGAGTCGGCTCCGTCAACGGGCCTGTTCTCCCGCAGTAGATTCCGAAGTCTGAATCCGGCTCTCAGACCGGAGGCTCACCAGCCAACTGTCGAGCAACTGGTTGACCTTTTGTTCGGTCAGGAGGTCCCGGATGTGGCCGAACACCTCCGGTAAGGATACGGTTTTGTTCCCGGCTCGCTGCAACTCGGGCAGCAGGCGCTCCCGGTAGTAGCTCTCCACGGCACGGCTGTCGACCTGGATGGAGGGACGTAGACGGGCTTCGACCAGGCGCATGAGTTGAATGTCGTTGCCCAGGCGCTTCTCAATGGCGGGTTGCGTCAGGCCGTAGCGCTGCAGGGCGGCGCGCCACTCCTCGGCGGAGGTAAGCAGCAGCGCTTTGCGAATCTCGGTCACGCGGGCCGCCACCAGTTCGGCCGGAGCGCTTTCCGAAGGCCGCACCTGCTCCCGCAGTAGTTCCTGGTCGATCAGGCGATCGAGCGCCGCTTTGCGTTCCGCAGGGGTCAGGGCGTCAAGCGGCCGGGCATTCGCGAATGCCTCGAAACTCAACTCCTCCTCCCAATCGCTCTGCAGAAGGATGTGGCCGTTCACGTTGGCGACGATGCGGTCGATGACCTCGCCCGCGTGGGCTGGTATGGCCAATGCGATCCACGCAAACATCGAAATGACCGCGCGCTTCCAGGGTTTCATCAGAAGGACTGCCCCACGCTGAATGAGAAATTGAAACGTCCGGCGCGCTGCGCTCCGAACTGGCCGGTTCTCTTTCCATTTACAGAATTGACAACAATGTTGGTGTAGCTGGGAAAGGCCGGCGGATTCAGATTGTATCCGAAGTCAAAACGCAATGGACCGATGGGAGTCTGATAACGCACCCCCAGCCCGATGGCGTGCGAAACATAGTTGTAGTTGCATTGCGACAACTGTCCTTGCGCCGGCGGCTGGAAACAGACCTGTTGGTTGGGCTGGTGCCAGCGGCCCAGGCTGCGCAGCATGTCCTGGGGCCGGGCAAAAACGTTCCCCATGTCGTGGAAGGCCGTAAAGCCGATGCTGTCGTTGAGATAGGGCAGGGCGATATTCGGAAACCGCAGCTCCAGATTATTGAGGAACAGCGCGCTGCCTCCCAGGGGAAATCCCGTGAAAGGGTCGCGCGGTCCCGCCTGATTCAGCCCGAAACCGCGATGGGAGTTGCCGCCCCCGCTGAAAAAACGCTCCGGAAGAGGAATCAGGCTCTGCCCCGCCGAAACCTGGCCGGCGGGCTCGATCACCACAGTGTTTCCAAACGGGTTCTCCAGACCGACGCTGGTAGAGCGTGCAAAAACGAATCCTTGTCCCGTCCTGCGATTGCGGCCGAACGGGTGGTAGGTCGTATTCTTGACGAGAAAGCGGCTGAAATCGGCCTCCGAGCCGAAGAAGCCAGCGGCCACCTCACCCTCGAAGGTGGTGTAGCTTCCACGAGTCGTTTCCAGGTCGTTGTCGCGCCGGTTGCGAATGTAAAAGAAATTGGGCTCGCCAACCCGGGTCGACTTCGACAGAAGCGGAATCAGATTGTCGCTAACCTGGATGTCACTGGCCCGCACGCGACGGTAGGCGAAACCGTAGGTAATGCTTGTCAGTGTGCGCTCGCCGATCTTGTAGAGAGACTGCTCGGCTTGTATGGTTCCCTGCAGCCGTTCGGACGTGAAGGTGGAGACATCCACCGTGTTGTCGAAATACGCCGTCGCCGTGAACCTCAGGTCGCGGTTGAGGAGTTTCGGAGCTTCGAAACTGACCAGGCCGCGCTGCTGCAGGCGACTGAGGTTGGTCTTCATGGTGACCGTCTGGTTGCGGCCGCCCAAATTGATGCGCGTCAGGCCGAATGAAACCTTCGGGCTGGCCCCGGTTTGGCCGAGTGGCTGGTTCGTCCCGACCGACGGCTGACCGGTCTGAAACTCGAATCCGAATCCATAGTCGAAGGTGTACCTCTTCGCCTCCTGCGTCGCGATCAGCACGTTTTTGCGTGGCTCGGTTCCGTCCGGATTTTGGACCGCAGTATCCACCTCGTTGAACAAGCCCAGGTCGTAGAGATGGCGCTGGGTCTCGAGCATGTCCTGCTGACTCAGCGGAGTACCCGGTTGCACGCGAAACTCGCGCCGCGCCACTCCCGGACGCGTGTAGTGCAAACCGCTGAGGAATATCCGGTTGACGAAAAATTCCTCCCCTTCCTTGATGGAGAAGGTCACGCCGACGCGCGGGAACTCATCGGGCGAGGGAACAACCGGGACGTACGTCACATCCACCGTGGCGTTCGAGAAGCCGTTGTTGAAGTACACGCCCAGGATCGTGTCGCGGTCATCCGAGAGATTGGATTCGGCGAAACCCTGGCCTTCTTCGGTGGCGGGAACCCTCAGCAGTTGATCGGAGGGCACCAGGTAGTTGCCGTCAATACGAACCCAGGCCACACGGGTCTGCGGCCCCTCTTTGATGGTGAGGTCAATCGCGACCTCCGACGAATTGCCCTGGTATTCATTCAGGATCTTGCTTGTCACCGCGGCCTGCTGGTAACCGCTCGCCCGGTAGAGGGCCCTGATATTGAGAACATCCTGCTCCAGCAGCGCTTCGCTGTAGCGGCCGTGCGAAAACAAACGTCCGGCGGGCTGTTCCTGCATCACTGCTCGAATCTGTTCGACCGTAAAGAGCTGGTTTCCCGATATCCGGATCGCGGCCAGTTTGTGGCGCTCCCCGGGATTGATGACATAGATTACGCGCAGGCCCTTGCCGTCCTGCACCGTATGCTGGCTCACGCCCACCGTAGCGTCGAAGTAGCCCAGAGTCTGAAGACGGTTCTGCAGGCTACGCCGGCCCTCGCTCAGCAGGTCGTCGTCCACCGCCCCTTCTTCATAGATCGGGACCAGCCTTCGCAGTTCCGCCTGGGTGAATTTGTATCCTTCCGCTTCGACCTCCACGATCGGACCGCGGTCCACTTGCAGAACGTAGTCCACCGCGTTGCGCTCTGGCCGGTAGTCCCGCTTGGCCACTGAGACCTGCGCAAGCAGCCGATCCTGCTTCTGGTACTTCGCGCGAATCCGTTGCAACGCGCGCGTCACATGGGTGGAGAGGATGGGATCGCCGGAATGAAATTTCCCGATGTCCTCGATCTGGATTTTCGAGAGACCGGCATCTCCCTGGAGCGTGATCTGTCCAACCACCGCGCGCGGACCCGGGGTGACGTGAAACGTAATGTCCACTTGACGTTGCTGCTCGTTGCGTTCTTCCGAACTAGTCACTTTTGAATTGTGGAAGCCATTGTCTTCCAGCGCCCGCTGGATGCCGGCCAGGGACCGGTCCAGTTTTTCCCGCGTGTAAAGCTCGCCCAGTTGGAGGCGGCTGGCGCTGACCAGTTGAGTGGCTGTGGGATTGGAGGAAATGCCTTCCGCCGCAACTTGACCCACAAAGTAGTTGGGGACGGTCAGGAAGCGCAGCTTCACGCCGGTGGGCATGTGTTCCGCTTCGACTTGAATATCGGCGAACCGGCCAGTCGCGAACAGCGCTTGAATTCCGTCGTGCAAAATCTCTCGCGTGAGCGCTTCTCCCGTCTTCAGTGGCGTAGCGGCCATAAGCCGGGCAGCTTCGTCAGCCTCGACCCCGGGAAATTCCACTTGTTCAATTCGCAACCCCACATACGGAGTGATCGTCCCCACCCCGGATGGCTGTTCTGCATTGGCCTGCGCCGGCGGAGACTCCTGCGCCCACGCGAGAGCCGACGCCAGTCCCAGCAGGACGACCGCGCTTAGACGCAAAACTTCCTCCCGAACCTTGAGGCGACTGCCGACGGACCTTCCTGACTTCGATGGATGCGCGAACGGCACATGTTGCTCGGGACGAAGAAGTTTGCTGGCCGCAACCTATAATAAAGGGTGCAACGCCCGGAGCAGGTAATGCCTTTGGAACTAGACGACCGATATTCGCGACAAGTCCTGTTCAAGGAAGTCGGTCTGGAAGGGCAAAAGAGGCTGGCGGGGGCCCGTGTGGCACTGGTTGGATGCGGGGCGACCGGCTCCGCGCTCGCCCTGCTGCTGGCCCGATCGGGCCTGGGGATGCTGCGAATTCTGGACCGAGATTACGTTGAACTCAGTAACCTGCAAAGACAATCGCTTTTTGACGAAAAGGACGCGCGGGAATCCCTCCCCAAAGCGCTGGCGGCGGCCCGGCAGATTGCCCGCTTCAATTCCCAGATCGCCGTCGAACCCCACGTCGCCGACCTGACTCCGGCGAACTGCGCCGAGCTTCTCGGCAACGTTGACCTGATTCTGGACGGCACCGACAACTTCGAGACGCGTTACCTGATCAACGACCACGCGGTGAAGAACTCGGTGGCCTGGATCTACTCGGCGGCGGTGGGAAGCTATGCGGTGACTCTGAATATCCTGCCTGGCGAAACGGCTTGCCTGGCCTGCGTTTTCCCTGATCCCCCTCACGGCACAGTGGAGACGTGCGAAACCGCTGGAATTCTGAACTCCGCCGTGAATCTGGTCGCTTCACTGGCAGCAACCGAAGCGTTGAAGTATCTGGTGGGTGCCCGTTCCAGGATGCGCCGTTCCCTGCTTTCCTGGGACGTCTGGAGCAACGAGCGTGCGGAAGTGTCGGCCATGCGACCGCTGGAGGGATGCCGCGCATGCGGCAAGAAAGAATTCGTCCACCTGGCGGGCGAGGGGCGCCCGCATATCACTTTATGCGGGCGCAATTCGGTGCAGATTCATGAGCGGCAGCGCCCGGTAGATTTCGGAGAAATGCAGAAACGGCTTGAGCCCCACGGAACCGTGCGGCACAACGAATTCGTTCTCAAGTTCTGGCACGAGCCCTACGAGATGACGCTGTTCCCGGACGGGCGGGCCATCATCAAAGGGACCGCGGACACCGCGATTGCCCGCAGTTTGTACGCGCGCTACGTGGGGAGCTAGGCCTCGGCACCTGAGCACCGGAGTTGCAGGTTATGCGCAGCGGCTTGCATCCACCCAGCACTGGCTCGGCATGCGGGTTCAGTGCTTTGCCCGACAGTACCCGAAATCTTCGTGTATTCCAGCCAACAGGACCTTTCCCGGACTGGCACGCTAACTGCACTTAGTGAGCCCAGTGGTTCCCCTGTGGAGGTAGTATGCGACCCTATTTGGTGCTGTGTGCGGTGGTTATGATCTCTGTCCTGGCATTCGGACAGCATGTGATGGGGCCGCCCCCTCAAATATACGGTCCGTGCATTCTGGGCTGCGGACCCTTTGTCCCACTGGTCACAACCCCGATGGTTTCACTGGTGACGGTTTCTCCGAATTCAGTCGGCGCGAGCAACGCAACAGCCGGACTGTATGCGGGCGCGACTAACTCGACTCTCTCGCAGATTCCGGCTTCCACCAGTTCGGTTTACACCGAAGCCGTCTGGTACCAGGGCGGTGACGCTCCCCGGACCACGCCCAACATTCACCTCTGGCCCGAACCGGCCGGACACGATATGCGTGCCATGCATGCCATCCATATGGAGCACGGTGCCGGCGAAGCAGCGCATGAGCCGTGGGTCTATTTCAGCGGAACCGAGTACACCGTAAATGCCGTGAACGCATCCGCGGCAGCCAAGGGCGGGAAAAAGGCGACCCATTCCTACAACAACGCCGACGTGGAACGCCAGAATCAGACCAACGGTGAAGTGAAGTACAAGGGCAAAACGGAAAAGATGTAGGGGCACGCTCTAGGCTTTCGGGCCTCGACTTTAGGCTCTCGGTGGCGGTTCTACGCTGCAACTGAGAGCCTTTCCTTTTTTCGCTTCGCGGCGGTTCGCTCCCGCAGCGCATGGAGCCCTCCCAAGCAAATCTCCCTTCCGATCTGCTAATCTTCGTCGGTTGATTTTCTCCACATTGCAAATACAGGCGCCATCATGCGCCGAGGATGAGTGCTTTCATGCCTGAGCTTGCGCGTCCTGAACCGTCCCGTGCCTATCGCTGGATCGTGCTGCTGTTTATCAGTCTCGCCCAGGGCGGGAACTACTACATCTACGACAGCATCAACCCGCTGGAACGTATCTTCATCGACAAGCTGGGGTACTCCGCCACCGGATTCGGGTGGCTGAACTCGAGCTATAGCGCGGCTGCGGTACTGACCCTTCTGGTCGGCGGGATCATCATCGATCGCATCGGAACCAAGAAGGCCCTCACCTTCTTCGCCGTGCTTTGCCTTCTCGGCGCGGCCCTGACCGCTGCTCGCGGACATCTGGGACTGATGATTACGGGTCGCACGGTGTTGGGCCTGGGTGCAGAGTCCATGATCGTCGCCGTTACGGTGGCCCTGGCGAAGTGGTTCAAGGGCAAGGAGCTGAGTTTCGCATTCGGAATCAACCTGACCATCGCGCGCCTGGCCTCGGTCGCAGCCGACAACTCGCCAACGTGGGCCAACCGGGCGTTCTATCCGCAAGGGCCTTCCGGTGAGCCCAGTTGGCAGAATCCCCTGTTCATTGCTGTCGGTGCGGGGTTCCTGGCAGTGTTCTGTTCCCTGATTTACTGGATGCTGGAGACCCGGGCCGAAGCCAAATACGAACTGGGCAAGGGCGGCGCAGTCGACAAGTTGGAGTTCAGCCAGATTCTGCGCTTCAATGGGTCGTATTGGCTGGTGGTTGGCCTTTGCTTCACTTTTTATTCGGCGATCTTCCCCTTTCGCACCTTTGCGATCGACCTCTTTACCAACAAGATACTTGCCCTCCATGGGGGCGCCGCCGCGTCGGAAGCCATGCGCGTTCTGGCCCATGAAAAAGCGGGATTCTTCAACAGCCTGCTTCCGCTCTCGGCCATGATTGCCACTCCCCTGTTTGGCTTGCTGGTGGACAAAATCGGGAAGCGAGCATTTTTCATGATGTTCGGCTCGATCTTGATCATGCCCGTTTACCTCCTGATGGCTTATAGCAACGTGACCCTGTTCGTGCCGGTATGTCTGATGGGGGTCGCCTTTTCCCTGATTCCAGCGATCATGTGGCCCTCAGTTGCCTACGTGGTGGACCAGTCGCGCCTGGGAACTGCGTACGCATTGATGACCTTGATCCAGCAAATCGGCTTCTTCATCATGAATCTGCTGATTGGACGGGCCAACGACTACTCCCACGCCGGGCTGAATAACTTCGGTGGATATGCGCTGGGAATGTGGATTTTCTCGATTTTGGGCTTCGTAGGCCTGACCTTTGCCATTCTCTTGAGAATTCGGGAAACTGGGCCCCATAGTCATGGCCTGGAAACAATCACGACCAGCAGCCAGGCTTAGGCTGACGTGCTGGGCAAGGGACTGGAACCGGTTACTGAGGTCACCGGGAGGGGGTCAAACCACGAAGTAACCCGGGTTCAAACCGTCCGGAGGCTACTGTTTTTGGTATTCTGACAAGCAGAGTTCAGGTGGAGATGCCATCAGCGGCTCCGTCTGCAAAACGTACAACGAAAAGACTTTGAAGCCGCATCTTACCAACCAAGCGGCCGGAAAAGGCGACTTGACCGACCCGAAATTAGCGAAGACAGCAGAAGCGGAAGCGATCGAGCGAGCCAAGCAGGGCGACGAGGCAGCATTTGAGGTCTTGTATAACCTGCACAAGCGGCGCGTTTACTCGCTCTGCTTGCGGATGGTTTCCAATCCGGCGCAGGCGGAAGACCTGGCGCAGGAAGCGTTTCTGCAACTGTTTCGCAAGGTCGGCACATTTCGCGGCGAGTCCGCGTTTTCGACCTGGCTGCACCGGATGACGGTGAACGTTGTCCTGATGAATTTGCGGAAGAAGGGGCTCCCGGTGGTCTCGCTGGAAGAAACCATCGAGACCGACGAGGAGTCGCCGAAGAAAGAATTGGGCGGCCCGGATTTGAAGCTGGCCGGTTCGCTCGACCGGTTGCAGTTGCAGCGGGCGATCGAAAAGTTGCCGCCCGGCTACAAAACGATTTTTGTTCTGCACGATGTTGAAGGGTTCGAGCACAACGAGATCGCGACCATGGTGGGATGCTCGATCGGAAACAGCAAGTCGCAACTGCACAAAGCACGTTTGAAGTTGCGCGATTATCTGAAGTTCATGAGAGCCGAAAAGGCCGAAAAGCAGTAACCAGGCAGATGCGGTGTCGGGGAGAGAGGCAGTATGACGTGTAGCGAAGTTCAGCGAGTTCTGCCGGAAATGATGGATGGCGCTCCGAACAACGAGCTCCAGGCCCATTTGGAAAAGTGTCCCGCTTGCTCGGATCTGGTCGCTGAGCTGGAACTGATCTCGATCGAAGCTCATCAACTTGTGGAATCCAACGAGCCGTCGCCGCGGGTCTGGCTGGCAATTGCCGCCGAGTTGCGCTCCGAAGGATTGATCCGTGACCCGGAAGCGAAGCCGGGCCGCCCGGTTCTGGTTCCCACTGAGAGACGGCGCTGGAACGCCTGGTGGTTGGTGCCCGTCGCAGCCGCTCTGTTGGTCGCGGCCAGCTACGTAGGAATGCGCAAGCCGGCAACGCAGATCGCAGAGAAGCCTGCCGTGGTTGCGCCCGCGAATGCGCCTGACCTTGCCGCTCAATCGAACCAGCAGAAGCCCGCGCCCCAAGTGGCGGAGACGAAGCGGCCTGTCCCTATCGATCGCTCGCTGGACGAACCCTCTGTTTCAGCTCCCGTGCAGGTGGTGAGCACCGAGGACCGGCAGTTCCTGGACGACGTTGGCCAGCGTTCCCCGAGGATGAAAGCCGAATTTGAGAGCCAACTGCGGGCGGTAAATTCCTATATCCGCGACGCGGAAGCTTATCTGAAGCAGAATCCGGGAGACGAAGATGCCCGGCAGCACGTGATGGCCGCCTACGAACAGAAGGCGATGTTGTACCAGATGGCGTTGAATCATATTCAGTAGGTCGAAGTAACACCGGTCGGTCCGGTTCAAGGGGCGTTTTATGGAGAGTATGCAGCACACCGCGATCGTAGGTCTGGTCGTCGTCGCCTGTCTGGCATCCGCCGCCACGGCCGAGACCCGCAGGGAATATCGCTACCCGGTCGGCCCGAAGGCAAGCGTCACCGTTGACACCGAATACGGCTCGATCTCGGTAAAACCAGGCACCACCAGAGAGGTAGTGGTGGTCGCGCTGATCCACTCAGACAAGGCCAAGATTGACATTTCACAAGAGGGCAACCGCCTCGAATTCGAGTCGCATTTGCTGCCCGGCGCGGATGAACAGACCGGCCGAGTCGACTACGAGGTAACGGTTCCACCGGACACCACCCTCAATTTGCATTCGTCGAACGGACCGATCTCCGCCGAGCGCATCCAGGCGGACGTTGCGGTCGAAGGCGCCACGGCACCGGTGGAGATTCGCAGCGTGGGCCATGGCCATGTGCATGTGAAGACCATGAAAGGGACGATCACTTTGTCGGACGTCCGCAGTGCGCACGTGGAGATCACCTCCATTAGCGGCGATGTCCACCTGAACTCAGTCTCCGGTCCGCTGGTACAGGTCAACTCTGGTAGCGGTCGGATCTACTACGACGGCGATTTCGGTTCCGGCGGCGACTACAATTTTTCGACCCACACCGGCGACATCGAGGCGCTGATCGCCTCCGGCGCTTCCGCTGATTTCACCGCCCACTCCATGCAAGGACACGTTCAGAGCGATGTGCCGCTCAAGCCCAAGGAGAACAACCGGTTCCCGGTGGAAGTGGGACGTTCCTTCTTTGGTACGGTAGGCAAGGCCGCTTCCGAGGTTATCCTGAAGTCTTTCAGTGGTAAAATCCGCCTCAAGCAACGCTAACAGCAAACGTCAACCGGAGCAGAGGAGCGCGGCGATGCCGCGTTCCATGCCGGGTTGTGCCTGGTGGAGCGCCATGGGAGTGCGCGCCGTGTTTCTGGTGGGATACATGGCTTCGGGCAAGAGCAGCGTGGGGCAGGAACTTGCCCGGCGCCTGCGCTGGGACTTCGTGGACCTGGATACCCGCATTGAATCCCGCGAGCGGACAACCATTCCGCAGATTTTCGAAGCGGAAGGAGAGCCGGCATTCCGTACGGCCGAGACTGCCGCCTTGAAGGATCTGCTTGCCGCGAATCCGGCCAACAGCGTCGTGGCCCTCGGCGGCGGGGCGTTCGCGCAAGAGGAGAATCGCCAGCTGTTGCGGGAGCGGACGTCGGTCTTCCTGGAAACTCCGGTCGACGAACTCTGGCAACGCAGCTTGCAGGACACGATCGAGCGGCCGTTGCGGAAAAATCGCGACCAGTTTACCCAACTCTACCAGGAGCGGCTTCCCGGCTATCGACAGGCGACAATGGTGGTCGAGACGCAGGGCAAGGATCTGGCTGCAATCTGTACCGAGATCGAAGTGGCATTGCAACTCGCAGCGGCAAGCGGCCCCGGCGCTTTGCCCGATCGTCCTGCCAATTCCGGGAGAGGAGAATCACTTTGAAGTATCGTCTTTATCTGTTGGCTCTGATTCTGGCACTGCCGGCTGCGGTATCGGCGGGCTCCAAGGAAACCGAAGGTAAGAAAGTGGACTCCGGCTCTTTCGGGGTGTTCATGGCCGGCCGTCGAATGGGGACGGAGACATTCTCGATCACTCAGAATGCGAACGGCAGCGTCATCCAGTCCGAATTCAAGACGGAAGGAGTCGCCAACCAAGCCGCGCAAAGCTCGGAGATGCAGTTGACGGCGACGGGCGAGATCCGGCGTTACGACTGGAAAGAATTGAGTCCCGGCAAAGCCCAGTCGGGTATCCTGCCCAACGATCAGGTCCTGATGCAGAAATGGAGTGCCAATCCCGACGAGAAGCCGCAGGAGCAGCCCTATCTGCTGCCCTCCTCCACCAGCATTCTGGACGACTACTTTTTTGTGCACCGCGAATTACTGGTATGGAAATACCTAGCCCTGGCATGCCCCAAGGGGAAAGCGGAGCCGTGCCAACGCATGCAGTTCGGAACCTTGAATCCGCATCAGCGCTCATCGGCGCCGGTGAGCATGGAGTTTCTGGGACGGCAAAAGACAACGGTGCGGGGGACGGAACAAAGTCTGTTCAAAGTGGAACTGAAAAGCGATGCGGGCGCATGGGAACTCTGGCTGGATGACCAGTTCAAGGTAATACGCATACAGGTTCCGACCGAGAATACGGAAGTAGTGCGGGATTGAGGCCATAGGTCGTCGGGAAACAGCTCCCGCTGGAGGGTCAGCCCCTTTCGGGACTGCACGCATTCCAGTCCCGGCGCTACGATAACCATGGGCGTTACGCGAAGAGCGTTCGTCGCGAGCTCAAAGCGGTGGCGAATTGTTGTCGATCTTTGATTCACGCACAACCCGCGTTCTCTCCACGGTATTGTTTTTCGCCCTGGGACTGGGGTTCCTTTACGTCGCCCGCCAGACGCTCCTGCTGTTTCTATTCGCTATCTTTTTTGCCTATCTGATGAATCCCGCGATCTTGCGGCTGGATAAGCTGATTCGGGGCCGGGGCCGGGCCATCGCCCTCATCTACCTTCTCTTGCTGGTCGGCATCGGGCTGGTGGCATTCTTCGTGGGCCCGAGGATTACCCGCCAGGGAGCCCGCCTCGGCGAGGCTTTGCCCGGACTTATGGAGAAAGTCGGTTCCGGGCAGATTGCCCAGGACCTGGGCAAGGAGCACGGATGGAGCGACCCCACCCGGGCACGGATCCAGGGGTTCCTCCAGAACCACCGGCAGGAGCTATCGGATTTTGCGCAGCGCGCCGGTGTTCGCGTCGCTGAGTCCGCCCGGCAGATATGGGTACTGTTCCTGGTTCCGATCCTGGCGATTTTCTTCCTGCGGGATGGCGCCAACTTCCATGGGGTAGTGATTTCGCTGGTACACTCCCGCTCCCAACGCGAATTCCTGCAGGACGTGTTCAGCGATCTGAACCAGATGCTGGCGCATTTTATCCGCGCTCAGTTGACCCTGGCGGGATTGTCGATGGTGGCCTATGCCTCATTCCTGGGAATTCTTCGCGTGCCCTATGCGATGGTGCTGGGAACCGCCGGCGGCGTGCTGGAGTTCGTTCCGGTGGTTGGCCCCCTGGTCGCCGGACTGGCCATGATGATCGTGGCCGTCCTCGCCGGCTACTCCCACTGGGTCCTTCTCCTGCTGTTCCTGATCGTCTGGCGGGTGGTACAGGACTACGTGATCGCCCCCCGGGTGATGGGAGAAAGCGTGCAACTGCATCCGCTGGCGGCCCTGTTTGGCATTCTTGCCGGCGGGGAGATCGCGGGCGTGCTCGGAGTTTATCTGTCCATCCCGGTGATGGCGAGCCTTCGCATCGTGTGGCGCCGCTGGCGTATCTACGCCGAAAAGCGCAAGTTCGGCCCGCTCAACGAAAACTTTTTCCCGCACGAGTTGGGCCGCGAAAGAAACTGACCTGCCGCTCCCCGTTTCGGGAAACGATTTCACCGTTGGCAGAGCAGAGCCAGAGCCAGTGATGAGACCGCATCCGCCCCCATCGGTTCGCCCCTTCCATCCGAATTCGGGCTAGCTGCCCGCGACCGCCGTTCCAGCGGCTTCGGCGTCCACTTTGCGCAGGAACTCCGCCGCTGCCTCGGGCAGCACCGTGTTGATGAACATTCCGGAACCCAACTCAAATCCAGCGACCCGCGTCAGGCGCGGGATGATGCTCAGGTACCAATGGAAATATTTTACCCCTACGTTCTCGGCCGGGGCGCTGCGTATGGTGAAGTTAAAATCCGGATCGGCCAACCCGTGATAAAGCTTCGCCAGCAGTGTCCTGAGCACGCGGGAGAGGTCGTTGATCTCGGCCGCGCCCACGTCGCCGAAACTTGCCATATGGCGCCGCGGGTAAATGTGGGTGCAGAACGGGGCGGGTGATGCGTACAGTTCCATCGCCACGAAATGCTCCGAAACCATCACGATACGGCTTTCGTCCTGCAATTCCTCCTCGATCATCTGGCAGAACATGCACTCACCGTAGTCGTCATAGTGCCGCATCGCGTGCTGGAAGCGCTCCCGCACCTGGTGCGAAATCACCGGAGTGGCCACCAGTTGCGAATGGGGATGCTCCAGGCTGGTGCCGGCATCGGGCCCGTGGTTCTTGAAGATCGTGATATGGGCGACGCGGGGATCGAGGCTGAGCTCGTCATAGCGCGTCTTGTAGACCCGCAGGATTTCCGCCACGTAGGAATCAGGCATGAGGGCAAGGATCTGGGAGTGATCCGGCGTTTCGATGATCACGTCATGAGCGCCGAACCCGTTCACGGTACGACGGGAGCGGTGCACGGTGCGCGTTGGCTGAACGTCCCGGGACAAAGCGGCGAACTTGTTGGGCACCACGCGCACGTGCCATGGCGCATCCGGCGAGGCCGGCACCCGCAACAATTCGGGCGGAGTCAACCCCTCGTTCCCCGGACAGAAGGGGCAACTCGATACGAACGGCGCTATTACTTTCCGTTCACGGTGCTGCACCATCTGTTCCGGGCGGCGCGCGCGCTCGGTGGCGATGACGACCCATTCTTTGGTAGCAAAATTTTGGCGAAGTTCCGGCATATGAATTCTCCGCTACAAGGCTAACTGAGTTCGCCCGGAGGCGATACGCACGTAAGGGCGTACTCTCCTCCGGCACTCAAAACCGAGACTCCAGAAACAGGGGGTATCGCCCAGCTAATTCTGGTGAGAATTTCGCTGGTATAAAATCAAAACTGAATCCATGTCAAACAAACTCTCCGTAGGAATACTGGGCGCAACGGGCATCGTGGGTCAGCGGTTCATCCAGATGCTCGAGCATCATCCATGGTTCGAGGTCTCGTGGCTGGCGGCCTCCGACCGCTCGGAAGGGCGTCCCTATGCCGAAGCTGCGCGCTGGCGATTGAAGACTGCCATTCCCGTCAACATCGCAGCGATGACCGTGTCCCCGGCCAAACCCGAGGGCGCTCCAAAAATCATCTTCGCGGCGCTCGATTCCGCAATCGCTCGCGACCTGGAACCGCGGTTCGCCGCCGCGGGTTGCGCCGTGGTCTCCAACTCTAGCGCCCTTCGCATGCAGGCCGACGTTCCCCTGGTAATTCCGGAGGTGAACGGCGACCATATCCGGCTCATCGACACTCAGTCCTGGCGACGCTCCAGCGGCGGCTTTGTGGTTACCAATCCAAACTGTTCCGCTATCGGACTTGTTCTGGCGCTCGCTCCATTGCATACCACTTTCGGACTTGAGACGGTGATGGCCGTCACCATGCAAGCGGTCAGCGGTGCCGGCTATCCCGGCGTCGCCTCGCTCGACATTCTGGGCAATGTGATCCCCTACATCGCGAACGAAGAAGAAAAGATGGAAGAGGAGACCCAGAAGCTGCTGGGAAAACTCACCGGATCAAGCGTGGTCCCGGCACCCTTCGCCATGAGCGCGCAGTGCAATCGCGTGGCGGTGGAGGACGGCCATACCGAGTCGGTCTCGGTTCGACTGCAGAAGAAAGCACGGCCCGAAGAGATCATTAAGGCGTGGAACAGTTTTCGCGCCGAGCCGCAGCAATTGCACCTGCCCAGCGCACCCGAGCAACCGGTGATGTACACGACAGCCGCGGATCGTCCGCAACCACGCTTCGATCTCGATCTGGGCGGCGGCATGACGACCACCGTTGGCCGTCTGCGTCCGTGCGGGGTGCTGGACTGGAAGTTCACCGTGCTCTCGCACAATACGATTCGAGGAGCCGCGGGTGCCGCGCTGCTGAATGCCGAACTGCTGAAGGCGAAAGGATATTTGTGAGATCGGGCATCCGGTCCACCACGGAGGCACGGAGACACGGAGGAAATTCTGTTGCTGTTCCTGTGACTCTCCCGAGCTTGCCTTTGTCCGTGTCTCCGTGCCTCCGTGGTGGATATTTTTCGAAGGAGCAGCCCCGCCCATGATCGTCATGAAATTCGGCGGAACTTCCGTGCAGGATTCCGAGGCGATCGGGCGGGTGGCGCAGATCGTCAAGGGCAGGCTAACGGATCGTCCGGTGGTGGTTGTCAGTGCCATGTCGAAGGTGACCGATTCCCTGCTCGCCATGGGAAAAGCGGCCGGCGCGGGCGATCGCAAAGGCGCTCTGAAGCTGGCACGTGCGCTCCGCGAACGCCACTACGAGACCGCTGGGGAGTTGCTCGGTACCGCCCTCTTTACCGAATTCCACAGCGAACTGGGCGCCGACTTCGAGGATCTGGACGAATTGCTGCGCGGAATCGGCGCCGTGGGCGAAATCACACCGCGCACTTACGACTACGTTGCCGCCTTCGGCGAAATGCTTTCCAGCAAGATTGTCGCCGCAGCCTTCGTCGCCCATGGCCTGCCCGGCACGCACGTGGACTCGCGCCAGTGCCTGGTGACCGACGCCAACTACACGCGCGCGGTTCCCCAGTTCGAGGAAACTAACCAGCGCCTGCAGAAGAAGGTCAAGCCGCTGCTGGACGCCGCGAAGGTGCCGGTGATGGGCGGATTCATCGGATCGACCCGCGCTGGCGTCACGACCACGATCGGCCGTGGCGGATCAGATTTCTCGGCCGCCATCTTCGGCGCCGGTCTTGACGCCGAGCGCATCGAGATCTGGACCGACGTGGATGGCATGATGACCACCGACCCGCGCCTCTGCCCGGACGCGCGCCGCATCAAGGTCATCAGTTTTGACGAGGCCGCCGAGCTAGCCTATTTTGGCGCCAAGGTGCTCCATCCCGCCACCGTGTTGCCGGCCATTCAGAAGAACATCCCGGTGTATGTTTTGAATTCGCTGAATCCGACATGCGAAGGAACGAAGATCACAGCCCGGGGGCCCCGCTGCACCAATATCTTCAAGGCGATTGCCTTAAAAAAGAAAACCACGATTGTGGACGTGGCTGCTCCTCGCCGCCTCCTGGTGCACGGATATCTGAAGTCCATCTTCGACGTCTTCAATGACCACGAGGTGTCGGTGGACGTGGTCGCCACTTCAGAAGTCAGCGTTTCGCTGACAGTCGAAACCAACGAGCAGATCCCCGCGCTGGCCTCCGACCTGGCCAAAATTGCCGACGTAAAGTACGAGGGCCGGAAGGCGATTATTTGCCTGGTCGGGGAGAACCTGCGCGATACACCGGGCATGGCCGCAAAAGTGTTCGGCATTCTGGAAGACGTGAAGATCCGGATGATTTCCCAGGGCGCTTCGGAAATCAACCTGACCTTTGTGATCGAAGAAGATGAGGCGGCCGAGGTCGTCCGGCGGCTCCATCGGGAATTCTTCGCGGAAGTGGACCCTGAAGTTTTCGCGTGACATCGCTGAACCGCAGAGTACGCAGAGAGCGCAGAGAACATCGGGCTGCGGGAGTTGCGAACAACGTCCAGGACTCACTAAGATCGCGTGCACCGACCGGGGCCATCACATGTGCACGAATGAAATCTCCAGATGTTCTCCGCGATCTCTGCGTACTCTGCGGTTGAAGGTTTGCGTATGAATCTGCTCATCCTCGGTTGCGGCAAGACCGGCGCCCTGGTCGCGGAAGTGGCTCGGGAGCGCCGTCACCACGTGCGCGTCCTGCACGAGGCCGAGAATCGGAATGCCAGCGCCCTCACCCCCGACTTTCTCACCGGCAGTGATGTGGTGATCGACTTCACCACGCCCGCATCGGTTGTCGCCAACGCCGAGGCCTGCATCCGGGCCCGAAAGAACATCGTCGTGGGAACCACGGGCTGGTACCAGCAGGTGCCAAGACTCAGCGAAATGGTCTTGCAGGNNCTACGAGTACACGGGCCAGATTTTCGAGCGCCATCACGCGCAGAAGAAAGACGCGCCTTCCGGAACCGCCCTCACCTTGCAGAAGATCATGCAGGAAGCAGGCGGAGAACAGCTCGAGATTGTCTCTTTCCGCGAAGGGGATGTTGTGGGGATGCACGAGGTCGTACTCAATTCCGCGAATGACCGGATCTATCTTTGCCATGACGGCAAGTCGCGCCGGGGATTTGCAGAGGGCGCCGTGCGGGCGGCTGAGTGGCTGGCCGGCAAGCAGGGCTTCTTCGAATTTCGGAACATCTGGCGGGAACTCTAGCCCGAACTCCAGAAGATCGCGAACCCCGAAAGCCAGATGTCTGCAACGCGACTACAGTTTTGCTGCGCTTAGGGTTATCTTATTCCTATGCAACTCCGAGGCTGTGGCACTGCTCTGGTTACGCCGTTCTCACAGGACGGCGCGGTGGACGAAAACGCCCTGCGCAACCTGGTGGCCTGGCAGGTGGATTCCGGCATTGATTTCCTGATTCCCTGCGGCACGACCGGAGAGACCCCCACCCTCACCCACGATGAGTGGCTGCGCGTCATTGATATCACGATCGAGGTCGTCGCCGGGCGGCTTCCTATTGTGGCGGGCGCCACTTCGAATTCCACGCAGGAGGCAGTGGCGAAAGCCAAGGAAGTGGCGGCGCGGCCGGGCGTCAACGCGATTCTCACCGCTTCCCCGTACTACAACAAGCCGACTCAGGAAGGCCAGTACCGTCACTTCCGCGCGATTGCCGAAGCGGTCGACAAGCCGCTCATCCTTTACAACGTCCCCGGGCGCACCGGCGCCAATCTGGAACCCGCCACCCTGGCACGTCTCGCGGACGTTCCCAACATAGCCGGAGTGAAAGAAGCCAGCGGCAATATGACGCAGATTGCGGAAGTGCTGAACGCGGTCCCCGAACAGTTTCTGGTCTTTTCCGGAGACGACGCCATCACCCTGGCNNATGACTCGAGCGGCCCTCCATAACGACTGGGACGCGGCCCGCAAGCTCCACCGCAAATATCTTCCTCTGATGCAGGCCAATTTCATCGAGTCGAATCCGCTGCCCGTGAAGGCGGCACTTGCCATGATGGGCAAGATCGAAGAGGTCTATCGCTTGCCGCTGCTGCCCATGCGGCGCGATACCCGCTCCAAGTTGCAGAAAGTGATGGGCGACGTGGGACTGGTCACGAAGCCCACCGTCCCGGTAGCCGCAGCCGCCGCGAGCAGCGAGTTTTTTGTGTATGAAAACTGGGCAGCTGGCCCGCACAAGGCGGTGCTGCATCGCGCCAACTGCGGCCAGTGCAATTCCGGCAAGGGACGCCCAGCCGGACACGATCCCAATCACTCGCGCTGGCACGGTCCGTACGGCAGCCTGGGCGAGGCACGCGAAGCGACCCATCAGATGCCTGGGGTGCTGATCCGCAGCGAGTGCAAGTGTGTGGCGTAAGCGCGGCCCTTAGCTTCTGGCTACTAGCTTCTAGCTAGATCGTTCTACAGAATTGTCGTCCACCGTGACCGTAACCAGGGGACATGTTTTTGCCGCGACGCTACGGACCTTGCATTCTTCCTATGCCCAATTCCATCACCGACCTAAAATCCGCCATCGAAGCTCTGTCGGGGCTCAGCACTATCCCTAACCCCGCCGAGGCGCGACGTGCTTTCCTCGACTTCCGGTCCGCTCTTACCGGCGGCCAGATCCGGGCGGCAGAGAAACGGGACGGCCGCTGGGTGGTCAACACCTGGGTGAAGCAAGGAATCCTGCTTGGCTTCCGGCTCGGCGAACTTAAGGAAATGTCCGATGGTGACGTGTTCTCTTTCGTGGATAAAGACACCTTCCCTGCCCGGCGCGTCTCTCTTGCGGACCGCGTGCGGGTGGTACCGGGCGGCTCCTCGATCCGCGAAGGAGCCTACGTTGCGCCTTCCGTGATCTGCATGCCTCCAATGTTCATCAATGTTGGCGCCTATGTGGACGAGGGGACGATGGTGGACTCCCACGCTCTGGTTGGCTCCTGCGCGCAGATCGGCAAGCGCGTCCACTTGAGCGCGGCCGCACAGATCGGAGGCGTGCTCGAACCCGTGAACGCCGCGCCGGTGATCATTGAGGATGACGTCCTGATCGGTGGCAACTGCGGCGTGTACGAAGGCACACTGGTTAGCGCGCGGGCTGTGCTGGGAGCGGGCACGATTCTGACGCGGTCCACGCCGCTTTACGACCTCGTCCGCGGCGAACTCTACCGAGCTACTCCGGAGCACCCGCTGGAAGTGCCGGAGAACGCCGTGGTCGTACCGGGCTCGCGCGCCGTCAAGAAGGGCAAGGGCGCGGAGTGGAATCTATCGCTGTACACACCGGTCATTGTGAAGTATCGCGACGAGAAGACCGAGCGCGGGATTGAGTTGGAGGAGTGGCTGCGCTAGAAGTCGGACTTGAACTGAGTTCCGAATGCACCCACAACCATCAGGTCGTGGACGGTGATGTTGGTAGCCTCGCCTGCTCCGTCACTATCGCACGTCGCCTCTCCATGTGTTTCGCGCGAAAATGCGCCCGCGCTCTTCCTCCCCACGCCCGCACAAAGTAGTAGTTGAGCGCGCACCCGATCGCGGAACTGGTAATCGGAATCAGGCGTCCCGCCCACTTCTCCACGACCTCTGCACCGGCCTTCACTGCGATTCGCTGGATTACCCGGGGCACGAAGCGGTTAATCACTTCCTTTTCGAGCAGCTCGCGGCTGATGTCCACTCCCGCCGCGCTCGCCGCCGCGACCCAAAGCTCGGCAATTTCCTCGTCGGTATTCAATTCGAATCCGTAGGTCAGGCTGAGCTTCTGGATCGTCCGCATGGTGATGGCGGAAAGAATGCCAAGGTCGGGCACGATGGTGATGAATCCACCCAGCCCCAAGCCAGCGCCTTCCACCGCCGCCAGCTTCATCCCGCTGCGAATCAACGAATCCGCCACGTCGTCCAGTTTCTCGACTTCCAGGGTGTAAACCCCTTGGAAACTGGCGATGGGCAGGCCATGGGCCGCCCGCAGGTGCATCAGGAATCGCGCCGGGTCGACGCGCACTGTTTCGTAGGCGCGAGTCAGTCCTCCGCGGATCGCGCCCTCGACGCGCCGTCGCAACCAGGATTGCTTCTCGGCTTCCGGCATCCTGACCGCAGTCTAGCAGGNNATAGTTCCTCTCGGCGGTTTGGGCGAGTTCGGCATGAACTGCATGGCCATCCGCTGGGGCGACGACATCGTCGTCGTAGACGCCGGCCTGATGTTCCCCGAAGCCGAGCTGTTGGGTGTGGACATCGTCGTCCCCGACATTTCCTATCTTCTCGAAAATCGCAAACACGTGCGCGGCATCGTGCTTACCCACGGCCACGAGGACCACATCGGCGCCCTGCCCTGGATCCTAAGCGAACTGAACGTGCCCGTCTGGGGCACGGAGTTCACCCTGGCCTATGTCGAGGACAAACTCGAAGAGCACCAGTTGCTCGATGACGCCGACCTGCGCGAGATTCGGCCCGGCGAGCGTTTCAAACTCGGGCCGTTCACCATCCACCCCATCCAGGTCACGCACAGCCTGGTGGATTGCGTAGCCCTGGCTATCCATACGCCCCTTGGCGTAGTGCTTCACACGGGCGACTTCAAGGTAGACCCGACACCGACCGACAACCGGCTTTTCGATTTGCACGCGTTTGCGGAGTACGGCAAGGAAGGCGTGCTGGCGCTGCTCCAGGACTCGACCAACGTCGAGCGCAAGGGATACACGCCAAGCGAGCGCAGCGTCCGCCGGAAGTTCGACGAGGTGTTCTCTCACACCCAGCGTCGCCTCTTTATCTCGTGCTTTTCCTCGTCCATTCACCGCATCAAGCTGGCCGTCGATGTGGCTCGCGAGCATGGCCGGAAGGTCTGTTTCATCGGACGCTCGATGGTGAACTCCTCCGAGATCGCGGAAGATCTGGGCTACATCCAGATTCCGGAAGGCCTGCTGATTCAGCCCGGCGAGATGAAGAACTTCGCCCCGGAAAAGGTTTGCGTTCTGATCAGCGGCACGCAGGGCGAGCCCATGTCCGCGCTGTCCCGGGCCGCGGTCGACAACCACAAGCACGCCAAGATCGAAAAGGGCGACACCGTCGTTCTCTCCTCGCGCATCATTCCCGGCAACGAAAAGGCCATCTACCGCATGGTGGACCACCTGTTCCGCCGCGAAGCGCACGTCATCTACGACGACGGTTCCTATCCGCCGGTGCACGTCAGCGGACACGCCAGCCAGGAAGAGCTGAAGCTGATCATCAACCTAGTGCGGCCGAAGTACTTTATCCCGATTCACGGCGAGTACCGCCAACTCAAACTGCACGCCGAACTTGCGCGTACCATGCAGGGCGCGGTTGGAAATGTAATGCTGATCGAAAGCGGCGACGTACTGGAATTCGACGAACGCGGCGCGCGCAAGGCGGGACGCATCAATGTGGGCCGCGTCTGCATTGATTCCGGCTCGCGGACGGATGTGGTCGAAGACCTCGTGATCAAAGACCGCCGCCACCTCAGCGAAGACGGCTTCGTTCTGCCCATCATCGCCATCAACAAGCTCACCGGCCGGGTCGAGACGGCTCCGGAGATTGTGACGCGAGGATTCAACCCTGGCGAAAACGGGCTGATCGAGCGCGCGCGGGAGATCGTCATGGAGACGCTCAATGCCTCTAGCGACGAAGAGAGAGCGGACTACGGAGTAATCAAGGAGAAAATCCGCGCCGACCTGAAGCGCTACATCTCGAAGCAGACGCAGCGCCGGCCGCTGATCATGCCGGTCATACTGGAGATTTAAGCTCGTGGAATCCCACCCTTCAAAGAACGAAGGGGGGGGCACTCGGCGATGTGACCACCGGCCCAATACAACGAGGAATTCAACTCAGTACCCCGCTTCGCGTCCGTGGCGGACCGCCAGGATCACGACCTGTTTCCCGTCGTAGTGATACAGGGCGACATAGGCCCCATGCCCGAAGTCAATCACCCACTCGCGGAACTCCGGCGGTAACTCTTCGATCGGACGGCCAATCTCCGGATGCTTACCGAGCGCTTTTACGCCCTGCCGGATTACCTTGACCGCACGCTGGGCCGCATCCCGGCTCTTGGGAGCCAGAAAGTCATGGAGACGGGCCACATCCAGCAGGGCCGGTTGGGACCATCTCAGTCGTGACATTTAGGGGGAGCGGCGTCCTTACCCGCTTCGAGCTTGGCCATCCAGGCGTCGGCTTCTTCGGCTGTGACGTGCAGGCCAGTTGTCTGGTAATGGGTCCAGGCGGCAAGCGCGTCGTGCCGGAATTGCTCGCGCTTCTCTTCGCGTTCCACATACTGCTCGATGGCCTCGCGCATGACCCAGTGCGGCGATCGGCGGAGGGCCGAGGCGAGCCGCTGTATGCGCTCTTTTGTCTTAGTATCCAGCTTCAAGCTGGTTGCAGAAGGCGTTGGCATCTAGGGTGCTCCAAGGTACTACCTGGTAATACTATAGCACCGCGAGGGAATAAACGTCACGCCAAGTCCGGACGGCCAAGCCCATAGAATAGCAATGATGGTTACTCTCCACGACATTCGTCAAGCCCAAGCGCGCCTCAACGGCGTCGCCACCCACACCCCGCTTCTCGAATGGACCGGCGCTGCCGACTCCCGCAAGCTCTATCTGAAACTCGAGAACCTGCAACCGATCGGCGCGTTCAAACTGCGCGGGGCCTACAACAAGGTCGTCTCCCTGAGCGAAGACGAGCGGCGCCGCGGCGTGATTTCTTATTCCAGCGGCAATCATGGCCAGGGAGTGGCCTACGCGGCGCGGGCGCTGGGCGTGAAGGCGATCATCGTCATGCCCGGCAACGCTCCCCAGAACAAGCTCGATGCCACTGCCGCCCTGGGAGCGGAGATCGTGCGGGTGGGCCCATCGAGCGAAGAGCGCCGCCTGCGCGCCGAGCAACTCGCGGCCGAGCACGGCTACGCCGTCGTCCCACCTTACGATGACGAAAAAATCATCGCCGGTCAGGGGACCGTGGGACTCGAAATCCTGGAAGACATGCCCCAGGTTGAGACCGTACTGGTTCCGGTCGGCGGCGGAGGCCTGATCAGCGGGGTGTCGGCGGCGCTGAAACTGAGCAAGCCCAGCGTGAAGATCATCGGCGTGGAACCCGAGCTCGCAGGTGATGCGCGGGCCAGCCTGCGCGCCGGGCACATCGTGTCGTTCACAGCAGAGCAGGTTACTCAGACACTGGCCGACGGACTGCGAACGCAGAGCATCGGAGCGCTGAACTTCGAGCATATCCGCGCTTATGTGGATGACATCGTCGGCGTAACCGAAAGCGAGATTCGGCAAGCAACGCAGGTTCTGAGTCAGAACACCAAGACCCTCGCGGAACCGAGCGGGTCGGTGACGGTGGCAGCCTTCCTTTTCCACGCCACCGAGTTGCCGAAGACAGAGATCAACGTCGCGGTCATCAGCGGCGGAAACATCGATCCGAAATTACTGGCTGAAATTCGCAGAGACTGAAACCGCGGTAGTCACTATTGTTGATTCTTGATTGTTGATTTCTGATTGAAACCCTCTCGCACTTCAATTAACAATCAGAAATCAACAATGGCCTCTCGTCTCAACCACTTCTTTGGTCTCTCCAGTCACCAGACCACCGTCCGGCGCGAAGTGGTCGCCGGACTCACCACCTTCTTCACGATGGCGTACATCGTGGCGGTCAACCCCGCCATCCTGAAGACCGCAGGCATCCCTGCCGAGGCTTCTCTCACCGCCACCATTCTCACGGCCATTTTCGGCACGCTCCTGATGGGACTGTACGCGAATCGCCCCTTCGCGATTGCCCCGTACATGGGCGAGAACGCCTTCATCGCTTTCACCGTGGTGCATGTGCTCGGCTACACGTGGCAGAGCGCTCTGGGCGCGGTGTTCGTGGCCGGTGTCCTGTTTATCCTGCTCACCCTGTTTCGGCTGCGGCAGTGGGTGGTCGACGCCATTCCCGCCACACTGCGCTACAGCTACGCCGTCGGCATCGGCTTGTTCCTGGCTTTCATCGGGCTGAACGAGACTGGCATCGTCGCGCTCGGTTCGCCGGGAGCGCCCGTGCGAGCGGGACATCTGACTTCGGCCTCGGTCCTGCTGGCAATTTTCGGATTCCTGCTGATGACCGTCCTCTCCATCCGCCGCTTCCCTGCCGCCATCCTCACCGGCGTACTGGCGACGACTCTGCTCGCCTTCGCCACTCGACTCGCGCCTGCGCCCACCGCGTGGGTGGGCCGCCCTCCCAGCCTTCAGCCCGTTCTTTTCCAACTGGACCTGCACAGCCTGTTTACCTGGGGATTCTTTCCCGTCGTGCTCACCATCTTCGTGATGTCCTTTGTCGACACCATGGGCACGTTGATCGGCGTTTCCGCGCGCGCCGGCTTTCTCGACAAGGACGGCAACCTGCCCCAGATTGAGCGGCCCATGATGGCAGACGCGCTGGCAACCACGTTCGCGGCGCTGGTCGGAACCACAACCTCGGGCGCCTATATTGAATCGGCAACCGGAGTGGAGGCCGGGGGCCGCTCCGGATTGACCGCCGTCACGACCGCACTCTGTTTTGCGTGCACCCTGTTCTTCGCACCTTTCATTTCGACCATTCCACCCCAGGCCTATGGGCCAGCGCTCGTCTTTGTCGGCCTGCTCATGCTCACTCCGATTACGCGCATCCCTTTCGATGACCTCACTGAACTGGTTCCTGCCTTCGGCGTGATTACCCTCATGGCTTTCACCTACAACGTGGGCATCGGCATGACGGCCGGGTTCGTGCTGTATCCTTTCTGCAAACTGGTCTCTGGCCGCGTGCGGGAGGTCCGTCCGGCGCTGTGGGTGTTGACCGGGTTGTCACTGCTGTTCTTTGTCTTTTATCCCTACACGTAAGGGTTCGCTAATTCACGGAAAACCTATGATTCGTTTCGGTATTGCCGGTTTCGGTTTGCACGCGGTACGGCGTCTGATGCCCGGTTTTGCACTGGCCAAGAGCTGTAAGGTGTCCGCTCTCTCCCGCCGCGATCCACAGAAGGCTGCTGCCTCCGCCAGAGAGTACGGAATCCCGCAGGCATTCACTTCGACCGGGGAATTGTGCCGCTGCCCCGAGGTGGACGCGGTGCTCGTAACCAGTCCCGATGTGTGCCATTTGGCGGATGTACTCGCCGCCGTTCGAGCCGGCAAGCCGGTGTTGTGCGAAAAACCCATGGCGATGAACGCGGATGAGTGCCGCCAGATGGTGGAATCAGCTCGTAAAGCCGGGGTGCTGCTCGGCGTCGCCCACATCTTTCGCTTTGAAGAAAGCACGGCGAGGATCAGGGAGCACATTGCCAGCGGCGCCATCGGGCGACCCGTTTTTGCGCGAGCGGAATTCTCGTATCTGGGAAGCGGGCACGGGCGCACCTGGCTCTATAACCGCGCCGTCGCCGCCGGCGGCCCCGTGGCCGATGTCGGGGTCCATTGCGTGGATACGCTGCGGTTCATCCTGCAGGATGAACCGCGCCGCGTCATGGCGCTCGGCCGATCGGATGCGCGGTCCGGCGATGTCGAGGCGGTCGCCATTCTGACCCTGGAGTTCTCCCGCGGGACGCTGGCGACCGTGCTGGTCTCCACTCGTGTGGGGTATCGGACGCCGCTTGAAATCGTCGGCGATGCAGGCGTGCTGCGCGCCGATGACGGACTCACCGTGGACAAACCGGTCACTGTCGAACTGTGGCGCGATCGACAGATTGGGAGCAGTGAGACGCTTTCCAACCACCTTGCCTATGCGCATCAGGTGGACAGCTTTGCTGCTGCGATCGAGAATGCGCGGCCGTTTCCTGTTCCCGGGGAAGAGGGCTGGCAGAACCAGATCATTCTGGATGCCGCGTACCGGAGTTTGTCGTCGGGAAAAAGCGAAGAGGTGAATATCCTGGACAGAAGCGTGCCGCGCTGATTCCGCCCCAAAATAAGAAGCGTCCCGGATTCAAAGAATCACGGGACGCCCGAACAGCCCTCCCCCAGAACTGCTCACCGCCAAGATATGAAAACCTCCATTAACGCGGAAGACCACTTTCGAGGGTGGGGGATGGCACGAAAGAGCCACTCGGCAACCGCTGGACCATGCGACCCTCTCACCCCCGTCAGCGTGGGCGGCCACGCTCGCGTCTGGTTCTTGAAGTCGCGAGGCTTGGAGAGGCGATGGGTTCTTGACTTCCTGAAGGCTCCCAGCGGGGCCGATCCGAAGAACGGTCGGGATGAGGGGCAAACGAATGGCAGAGATGCAAGTGTGCAGACAATTTCACCTTGCGAAAAACGGTTTCTGGACGACCCGCTTGTAAGATATAGATAAACAAGGAACTGTCTACCTGGTTACTTTTGGCAGCGAAAGTGCACATTAAGGCTAGGCGATCCCTATCTTAGACGCAGATAGACAAGCTCAAAAAAGCAAGGCAGACAGGTTTCTTGGGAGGACGACTATGAGACGAGTGTTGGTTTTGGCACTGTTGGCGTTGGTATTGCCAATCGCGGCTTGGGCGAGCGGAATTGATCTTGTTAACAAGGGCGGCACGATTTCAATTTCAAACGCGGGCATCACTTCGAAGGGATCCCAACTTGCACAGTTCAACGGGATCGTTGCACCTGCCGGCCACTCACTGGGCTCGGTCAGCTACTCAACAGGCGCCTTACTGAGCGGCAACATTATGACGGGCGCGACATTCTCCAGCGTGGGATCGAGCTTCGTGGTAACTGGAAAAGGCAACTTCGGGCAGCCAAAGGGCGTGATCTTCAACGGGGCTTTCACCGGCAACGTCTCTTGGACCCTGGTCAGCCACAACGGGCAGACCTTGACGTTCCAGCTCAGCGGGAATATTTCGGGAACTGACTTTAACGGGCGGCTCGTGCATGGCACGACCACTCAGACGATTGTTACGGTTGGCGCTCAGCTCGCCAAGGGCATCGGCCACGTGACGGGTGGAAACACTCACCTCGTGGTTCCTGAGCCCGGTACTCTCGGCTTGCTAGGTACCGGCTTGGTGGGAATTGCGGGCATGGTCCGCCGCAAACTGGTCGCGCGGACGTAAGACTTAGGTTCGCCCAAGACACTCAACTCATACCCCGCCCTTGATGGGCGGGGTTTTTCATTGTCGGAACCACTCCTCTCCTGGAACCCGGCGCCCCGCCTGGTGTTCGCCGAGGCGGCCCCTCTCCTGGCGGACATCTGAGCACGCACGGTCTTTGCGGCCCGCCCTTCTCTGCTTCTCCCGCGACCCCATGACTGGCAATCGACACGGACGGGCCACCTGGCTTCGAATCTGGTCCGATGGAGGCCCTTCGTGTTGCGCTCTTGGGGGTGTCTCCGCGGGGTGTTTCCGCCGCCCTCGTTCCGTTACCGCCGTAACCGCGATACGCGGGATTGCAATTGACGTTACTAGCGCCCAAACCTACAGTCAGGCGCAGGGGGTAGTATGAAGGATATTCACGAGGTTCTGCGTCGCAAGCAGGCGCAGTATGCGCAGTTGGGCAAACAAATCGAGATGCTGCAGCAAGCCGCCGAGAAACTCCGCGAAGTCGCTCCCCTGCTGGCTGAAAACGAAGCCGAGGATGACAGCGCGGTATTGGCAGAAGTGGACGAAGAAACTCAATCGGCCATGGCGGCCAAAGCGGGCGCTCAATCTTCGACCACCGCAGGCAAACCGGCTCGCAGCGTAACACCCCGCTGGCCGTAGGTCGTAGAGGCGGCCAGGAGGCTCCGCTCCGATGATATTGCAGGCATTGCTGGTGTCCAAGGATGATCAGGCGGCCGAGACGCTGACTCAGGTGTTGGCGAACTTTGGCGTCGCGGTGGATCGCTCAAGCGCGGTCGAGGTCGCCGTCGCTCGTTTGTCGGAAGAGCGCTTCGACCAAGTCATCGTGGACTTCGAGGACCCGGCAACCGCAGCCCTGGTCCTGGAATCGAATCGCCACCAGACGCCCGCGGAGCACGGGAATCCACCAGTCACGGTCGCCCTGGTCAGCGATACTTCACAGATTCGCGCCATTCTAGGCGCGGGCGCCCATTTCATCCTGACCAAGCCCATTACGCACGATCAGGCCACCGCTACTCTGCGGGCCGCAACTGCCCTGCTCAAGCGGGAAAGGCGGCGGACTTTTCGCGTTCCCGTCCAGGCCGCGGTCTCACTCCATACCGAGGAAGATCCGAATCTCGAAGGCATCCTCCTTGACCTGAGCACGGGCGGAATGGACGTTCTGGTGGCCAAGCCACTCGCGTCCGTTGGCCTGGTGCGCGTCACCTTTGAGTTACCGGAAACCGGTGGAAAAATCGAGGGCGACACCCAAGTGGCATGGACCAACCCGAACGGACAAACCGGTCTCCGCTTCCTGGACATGGACGTCTCCATGCGCGAGGAACTGGGGGAGTGGATGGCGGCGCACGCCCACGACGCCATGCCCGAAGAGCCCGATCCCGTTAGTCAATGCAAGCTGACCGACATGAGTCTGGGAGGTTGTTACGTCGAGACCGAGTCCCCCTTCCCGCAATCCTCTTCCGTGGACCTGTGCCTGAAGGCAGCCGGGATGGAGATTCACACCGAAGGTTGTGTGCGGGTCATGCATCCGGCGCACGGCATGGGAATTGAATTCCCTGCGCGCACCGAAGAACAGCGGAAAAGCGTGGGGGATTTCATCGAGTTTCTCACCGGCCAGCCCGGGGCTACTCCGCTGCTGGAAATCTCTCCTCGTTCCCTGATGGCCAGTCCCGAAGAACTCAATCGCAAGCCCGATGCTGCCGCCGACGCTGAGGATCCTTTGCTCGATTTGCTGAGGACGGGCGACAGCCTCGAACAGACCGATTTTCTCTCGGAACTGCACCGACAGCGTAATTCGGCCGAAGTCAGCTAAGCCGCCTCGCATACCGATTCGTTTCCCANNGCTTCCGCAAGATTTCGCCGCGGTTAATTTTCCGGAACATTTCCGATGCACTAGAATTGCATCCAATTTGTTCCAGTCCCCCATCTCGCGCGTGATGTTGCTCGGCGCCGTCTGTTTCGTGGCCATCATGCCATTTTTGTGGCACGGAACTCCCTCTGGGCACGATTTCGAGTTCCACATGTTTTCGTGGATGGAAGTCCGGGGCCAATGGCAGCAGGGGATCGTATATCCGCGATGGGCGGCGTTGGCACACTGGGGCTCGGGCGAGGCACGCTTCCTGTTTTATCCGCCCGCCTCCTGGACCCTGGGGGCCGCGATGGGCGCCATTCTCCCGTGGCGGATTGTGCCCGGAGCTTACATCTGGATTGTGCTGTGCCTGTCAGGGCTGAGCATGTTCCAGTTGGCCCGAAACTGGCTTCCGCCACCGGACGCGCTCTTTGCCGCCGTGGTCTACGCGGTGAATCCCTACCACCTGCTGATTGTCTATTGGCGTAGCGCGTATGCAGAACTCCTGGCCTCGGCGCTGCTGCCCCTTCTGCTGCTGTGGCTGCTCCGGCTTGAGGAACGTAGCCTGCGACCGGTGCTGTGGCTAGCTCTGATCCTGGCCGCCGCCTGGCTGACGAACGCGCCGGCGGCGGTCATGATCCACTACTCGGTGGCGGGGCTGGCAGTCGTGCTGGCGATTCTCGATCGTTCCTGGCGTCCCATGATAAGGACCGCGCTGGCGATCACGCTGGGCGCGGGCCTGGCATCGTTCTATCTGATCCCTGCCGTGTACGAGGGGAAATGGGTCAACATCAACGAAGTCCTCGCTCCCGGAGTGCGTCCGCAGGATAATTTCCTCTTCACAACGATTTCTGATCCCGACCACAACCGCTTCAACCTGCTGGTTTCCA
Source organism: Acidobacteriaceae bacterium (assembly GCA_003154055.1). Lineage (GTDB taxonomy): Bacteria > Acidobacteriota > Terriglobia > Terriglobales > Acidobacteriaceae > Acidiflorens. The sequence goes on along the minus strand of PMCH01000103.1, from coordinate 760 downwards.
CGATAGCAATTTGCGAGGTGGCCGCCGTGGCGCTGGCCATCTGGCTCGCGCGCGCGTGGCGTCGGAAGCAGAGGACCCTGTGGATCCTAACCTCCGCCTGGGCAGGAATTTCGGTGCTGATCATGTTCGCAATCACCGACCCGTTATGGGAGCATCTGCCGAAATTACGCTTCGTCCAGCTGCCCTGGCGATGGCTGCTCTGTCTGAATGCCGCTCTCGCAATGCTTTTGACGATGGCCATCCGGCGCTGGAGCGTACGCGCGCTGGCGTTTGTCGTGCTGTTGGCCGTGGTGATTGTTGCGGGCTACCGCATCCAGCCTCCGTGGTGGGATACTGCCGCCGACATTCGTGAAATGAACAATGCGATGGCGGACGGTTCCGGCTACGAAGGTACCGACGAATACGTCCCGGCCGGAGCGGATCCCTACGAATTGAACAAGAAGCAGCCGCGCGTCGCGAATTCATCCGGCATGGCCAAGCGGACAGAAGGCATGAAATGGGGCCCGACGGAGAAGCGTTTCGCCGTCCAGACCGACGGCATGGAGTTGCTGACGCTGCGTCTCTTCAACTATCCAGCGTGGGAAGTGACGGTGAACGGCGAGCACGTGGATACGCAAACGACCGAAATCACTGGCCAAATGATGATTCCGATCACACCCGGCCGTAAAGACATTCGCATCCGCTTTGGACGAACACGCGACCGAACGATTGGTGGAGTGTTGTCCCTGATCATCCTGGCTCTGATGATCATGTTGTTGTT
>PMCH01000053.1:908-4526 GCA_003154055.1 Acidobacteriaceae bacterium | reverse complement strand
TCGCTCAGGGCAAGCTTTGTCCGCCGGTATTGATCGTCGTTGCAGGGGTTCTGGGGGTGATCAAACGCCGAGGGTTCTATAATCCACCGTTGCGGATCATCCGCGCAGGGGGATGCATGGCAGGCTGGGGTACAAGAAGCTTCGAGAACGAGGATGCGCAAAACTGGCTGGGCCAACTGAAGTCCCTTGGCCTTGAGGATCTGAAACAGATCCTGGTTCATGCGGCTGACCAGTCAGACTATCTGGAAGCGCCCGATGCCAGCATTGTGGTTGCCGCCGCCGAAGTGCTGGCCGCGATGAAAGGGGCACCCAGCGATAAGCTCCCGCGAGAAATCGCAGACTGGACGAGCCAGACGAATGCTGCCTCGTCGCCGGACCTGAACAAACTGGCCGTCCGGGCAGTGGAAAAAGTGCGAAGAAATTCCGAACTCAAAGACCTGTGGCTGGAAGCCGAAGGTTTGAATGAATGGACTGCGGCGCTGCAAGACTTGCAAACCAGGCTGGCAAGCTAAGCGGCGCCTCTTCCAGCGGAGTGGACCGCGTAGTGCCCTAGTCCGCCGCCGCTCCCGTATTCGTGCCGTTGTTCTCCGCTTGCCGCATCCGCAGAGCGCGGTTTGAGGGCAAGCCCGCATCGCGAATCTTATAGAGCAGGGCGCGATAGCTGATACTCAACGTTCGCGCGGCCTGTTTCCGGTTCCAGTGATGCTGTTGCAGNNACTTCTTCGTGGCCCAGGATCACGTAGCGCTTGATCAGGTTTTCCAGCTCACGAATGTTTCCCGGCCAGTGGTACTTCTGCAGCACGCCCAGCACTTCATTGGACAGGGGTTTGGCGCGGCAGTTGTACTTGCGGTTGTAGAACTCGAGGAAGTAGGCGGCGAGGTCCACGATGTCGCCCCGCCGTTCCCTTAGCGCCGGCATGCGCAGGTTCACGACGTTGATGCGGTAATACAGATCCTGCCGGAAGGTGCCGGCTTCGATTTCAGACTCCAGGTTCCGGTTGGTCGCGCACACCACGCGCACTTCCACCTTCTTGTCTTCCTGGGCGCCGATGCGGCAGAACTGTCCGTCCTGCAAGAGTTGCAGCAGCTTGGACTGGAGCGAGAGATCGAGTTCCGAGATTTCGTCCAGGAACAGCGTGCCGCGGTGGGCCATCTCCACCCGGCCCGGCTTCATGCCGTAGGCGCCGGTAAAGGCACCCTTCTCGTAGCCGAAAAGTTCGCTTTCCAGCAGGGTGCCCGGGATAGCCGGGCAGTTCACTTTGACCAGGGGCCCCGTCTTCCACGGAGACAGTCCGTGAATCAGCCGGGCGATGATGTCCTTGCCGGTGCCGCTCTCGCCATGAATAAGGACGGGAACATTGGCGGCAGCTACCTTCGCGAGCTGGGACCGAACCGCCTGCATGGCCTCGGAATGGCCAAAAATGATGTCATCAGGGGGAACTTCGCCAATCGACTGCGCCAGCGAACTCACGGAAAGAGTTGTCATAAACCTTTTGCCCCTGGGTGAAAGTCACCCGGCATGCAGTAAATGTGCATCCCAAGCGCCAAACCGGAAGTAGGGCGCGTGCGGCCCTGGGAAAGGAACTTAACCGATGTGGTATGCGCTACTTACGGAGTGCAATGCCAAGCAGCGGGATAGTGACAGAAAGTGTCTGCAAGCCGGTCCAGGGCAGGGTTCCAGAGGGAAAACAATTTCACACCGCAGAATTCGCTTTCCTCCGCAGGGCGCGGGGAATGCCGGTTCCGTCAGTGCCCAGCTGGCGGGCAAACTTCAAGCCCAGCAGGTGATATCCGTCCAAATGGCTAATCCAGACGGCCTTGGCCCGCATAGCCCGCGAGGAACGAGGCAAACCTCCGGCCGGACCCAGGGGGGCGCTGGGAATTTCCAGCGAAACCAGCGCCGCTACTGGCAAAGAGCGGCGAACAACCACCAAAGCTCCTCCCTCACAAATGTTCACGGCCGTGGCAAACTCCAGCGAATCCTTCCCGTTCTCGTCCCGACTGCGGACGAAAACCGGGATGGCCAGTTGCAGCCGTGCCCACTTCCGGCGTTCTTTGCTGGGGGAGGTGCGACTCACGTCAGATTCCACCCGATAACTCGACTTACCCGGCCAACTCCGCACCTTAGGGGCCAAACCCAGGGCTGTCCCGGCAATGGGCGCGAACCGGCCGAAACCTCGCTACCGACACGGGAATTACCGAAGTACTCGCCCGAATTGGGAATGGCCTCGCCCTCTCCCCGCTGGCCCGGAAAAGTGCAACGTTTTTCCCTTCCGGGGCGTTTTCGGTGCGTATTTCGTTGACAGCACAATAAGCCTGGCTTAGGATTGGGCAACTCTCGTTCTGACGGTAGTATTAAATTAACCCTCCCCTCCTTTTACTGTCACTAAACTGATCGGTTCCCTGGTATGGCCGCGACGCCGGATAAGAGTCTCAATTTCCCTTTGGCTGGCATTGGCCCAGACAGCAGTCTGCCTGCAGGCGCGCCCAACTCCGCATACGCCGAGGAACATGCGAGGGTAGTACAGGAACTGGAGCAGCTGCGCGATCGTTTTTTGCGGACCACGAACGCCCTCGCTTCCGCCGCCCATGACCTCAAGACTCCGCTGGCTATCCTCAACGGGTATATCGAGTTACTTCAGAGCGAGAAGCTCGGTTCACTCAATGACCGGCAGCGGGAAGTGATGCAGGACATGTTTTCCAGCGGGCAGCGGTTGCAGCACTTCATCCAGGATTTCCTCACCTACAGTGTGCTGGAAACCGGCGAACTCCGGATGTGTTTCGCGCACGGCGACATGAACGCCTGCCTTTCGGAAGTGTGCCGGCTGTGGTCGCCGCGATTTCAGGAGCGCGGCCTGGCCCTTTATTTCTTGGCCAATGAGAAACTTACGGCCTTTCCGTTTGACTCGGCAAAAATGCAGCGGGTGATTTCCAATCTGCTGGAGAATGCGTCGAAGTTCACGCCCGCGGGAGGCACAGTCTGGTTACACGCCGAACCGTACATGTGGGAACGGCGCAGTGTGGCCAAGGCGCCGGTCGAGGGAGAGCGGCGCAGTCAGGCGGTCGGTGCGCCGAATGCGGTCAAGGTCAGCGTCTCGGATACGGGCCCCGGAATTTCGCCGGAGTACCACGTGGAAATTTTTGATGATTTCTTCCGGCTGCCCGGCAGTGAATCGGCCGAAGGCATGGGGCTGGGGCTGGCGATCGCCCGCCGCCTGGTCACCGGAATGGGTGGAAAGATCTGGGTCGAAAGCGAGCCGGGTGCGGGTTGCAAATTCTCGTTCCTGATTCCGATGAAGCCGAACCTTAGCAATCTGTCACGAGGGAAGAGCAAATGAGCGAGAGCGCCAACATCCTGCTGGTGGATGACGAACCGGGAATGCTGCGGTACATCCGCACGCTGCTGGAAGTGGACGAGTACAAGGTCGAGACCGCCACTACCGGAGAGGAGGCGCTGGCACGGGTTCAGAAGGGCGCGCAGCCGGACCTGGTGCTGCTCGATCTGCTCATGCCTGGTATCGACGGATTGCAGACGCTCGAGCAGCTCCGGCAGATCAAGCCGGGATTGAAAGTGGTCATGCTCTCCTGCGTGAACGACACCCGCAAGGTCGTCCAAGC
>PMCH01000053.1:0-826 GCA_003154055.1 Acidobacteriaceae bacterium | reverse complement strand
TGCTGCTGGGAGAGAGTGGTACCGGCAAGGAAGTTCTGGCGCGCCTGATCCATAAACTCTCGCCGCGCGCGCACCGCATATTCCTGAAAGTGAATTGCGCGGCGGTGCCCGCCGACCTGCTGGAAAGCGAACTGTTCGGCTACGAGGCAGGAGCCTTCACGGGCGCCAACCACGCCAAGCCTGGCAAGTTCGAACTTTGCAACAAGGGCACTATTCTTCTCGACGAAATCGGCGAAATGCCGCCGGGGCTGCAGGCGAAGCTGCTGCATGTCCTCCAGGACCAGCAGTTCTCGCGCCTGGGCAGCCGCACCCTGGTCAAGGTCGATGTCCGCATTCTGGCCGCCACCAACATCAATATTCAAGAAGCGCTTGCCAACAAGCGTCTGCGTGAGGATCTTTATTACCGCCTGAACGCTTTCACCATGACGCTGCCTCCGCTGCGCGATCGCAAGGAAGAAATTCCGATCCTGCTGAAGCATTTCATGTCGCGCATGTCGGAGCTGTACGCGCGGGCGCCCTTGCCGCTCTCGCCACCGTTGATGGAAGCCTGCATGCAGCACCCGTGGCCCGGAAACCTGCGCGAGTTAAGCAATTTCGTGAAACGCTACCTGGTGTTGGGAGATGAACTCCTGGCGGCCGCGGAATTGCAACCCAAGCCGGATGGCGGTGGCGGGGTCCGCACCGATCCTGCTGGAAGAGCGGCTGTAGCGGGCGCCGAGTCGGATGGCGGCTTGAAGTCGCTGGCCCGCAGCGCCAAGGACGAAGCTGAGGCTGAAGCCATTTCCCGCGCGCTCGAAGAGACGAACTGGAACCGCAAACAGGCGGC
>PMCH01000270.1 GCA_003154055.1 Acidobacteriaceae bacterium | reverse complement strand
CGGCTTCGGCAACGGCCGCAGATTCGGAAATTGCTGTGCGTACCCCTTCTTTTCGTCCTACGCTCAGCCGCGGATCTTCGTTTCGCACCGCCGGCATCTGCAAGGAAACTTCTTCCCGGGAGTGCCCGTGTACTCCCTGCCCTACTATCCGCAGGTCGTGGTGGTGCAGTCGGAAGCAGTCGCTGAGGAAGACGAGGACTACGCTCCCGGGCCCACGGTTTTCGAGCGCCACGGCTCCCGCGCCGCTCACTATCGAGCGCGGGAAGTGGAGCCCGAGCCGGTGCCCGCTCCGGCGGCCACTGCGAAACCGGCGAAACCTGAGCCTGTTGTAGCCCAGCCCAGCACGGTGCTGGTCTTCAAAGACGGCCACCAGTCCGAGGTGCAGAACTACGCCATCGTTGCCGATACTCTGTTTGACCTCGGCGAGGGCCGCACGCACAAGATTCGACTCGCGGATCTCGATCTTCCGGCCACCCGGAAAATCAACGACGATCGCGGTGTGGACTTCCAGGTGCCGCCCAAAGGCAACTAATTTGTTGGTACCAGACTCTTCCCCGGGGAGTCCTCTTACGCTCCGGCCTCATCTAAGTAGTTGAGACAACATCGGAGTTGCAGCCCTGATCATTCTAAGAATTCTTTTATTCGCGCTATTTCTTGTTCTGGTCTACGCCATCCAGCGTTTCTGGTTTTTGCGGACGTGGTACTCGCTCGGCACGTTTTCGTCGGTCTTCGTCCAAAACGTGCTGCGGGCAGCCTTGATTGGGCTCACTATCCTGCTGGTCGCGGCCATTCTCAATCCTCTTCTGGGACGCTTTCTGTCGCGCCTGGGTGGAGGCAAGACGATCCTGACATTGGCCAGCCTGTGGATGGTGGCGTCGTTCTTCGCTTTCCTGGCCGTGCAATCCGTGGGTGGAATCGAGTGGGTCACGAATGTGGTGGCTCGTCTGCGGCCTGGTGCTGTGGCGGGTGCGTTTGATCCATCGCGGCGAACCTTCTTCCGTTACGCCGCCTATCTGGCCGGCAGTCTCCCGTTCGTGGCGGCTTCGTATGGCTTTGCTGCGGGGCGGTTGCGCTACACGGTTGAGCGCGTGGATGTGCCCATTGCCAACCTGCCCAAAGAACTCGAGGGCTTTCGCATCGCCCAGCTTAGCGACATCCACATTGGCAGCTACATGCCGCCCGTCGAGATCGCGCGTGCCGTGACGATGGCGAATGAACTGCAACCCGACTTGTCGGTGGTCACGGGCGACTTCGTCAGCAGCATGGGCGATCCGCTCGACGCCTGCATCACGGAGTTGAGCAAACTCCAAGCCCCGCTGGGCGTCTGGGGATGCAACGGAAATCACGAAATCTACGCCGGAGTCGAAGACGAGGCGGAGCGGCTGTTCCACGAAAAAGGAATGCACTTACTGCGCGCCAACAATGCCGTCATCGAACATAACGGAGCGTCGTTCAATCTGCTCGGCGTGGACTACCAGCGCGACCACATGGTGAGCGGCGAGCGGACCGGTCCGATGCTGCAGGAAATCGAGCATCTCATCCGGCGCGACATGCCCAACATTCTGTTGTCACATAACCCTAATTCCTTCCGCCGCGCCGCCGAGTTGGGTATTGAACTCAGCCTCGCCGGTCACACTCATGGCGGGCAGGTGAAGTTCGAAATCGTGGACCACAGTGTCAGTCCAGCGCGCCTGATCACTCCATTTGTGGCCGGACTCTACCATCTGTCCATGCCCAGCCACCACCTCCTGGCAGGCGTCCAGAAAGCGGCGCTCTACGTAAACCGCGGCCTGGGGACTTTTGGTTTCCCGGTTCGGCTTGGCGTGCCTCCAGAGATCACTTTGCTGACGCTAAAAAGAGCCTGAAAAGCCAACGTTTTGAGCCCGGCGAACAGGTCCCGCGCGTGGTATAATTCCCATCGAGTTCCACACTAATAAGGTCTTGAGAATACAAGAACTTAGCGACAATTCAGCCCGCAAATAATGGCGGGGCTTTGTCCCGCTTGGGCGGCCGAGGGCGGCCGTCCCCATATGGGCCGTGCTGAGAACTGACAACCGAGAACTGAGAACTGATTTCAATGGCTGACGATCCCCAAAATCCTGAGCTCCCTTTGACACCTCCGCCCGGCGACGGCAGCCCGGGCGCCCTGAATATTCAGCCCGTCAACATCGAAGACGAGATGAAGCGGTCGTATCTCGACTATTCGATGTCGGTGATTATTGGCCGCGCGCTGCCTGACGTGCGCGACGGATTGAAGCCCGTGCATCGCCGCATTCTCTATCACATGCACGACATGGGACTGCTGCACAACCGCAAGTATGTGAAGTGCGCCAAGGTCGTGGGCGAGGCGATGGGCAAGTACCATCCGCACGGAGACTCGGCGCTCTATGACGCGCTGGTGCGGCTGGCGCAACCGTTTTCGCTGCGTTATCCGCTCATCGATGGCCAGGGAAACTACGGCTCGGTGGATGGCGATCCGCCGGCGGCCATGCGGTACACCGAGTGCCGCCTCACGCGCATGTCGGAAGACTTGAACGCGGACATCGACAAAGACACCGTGGACTTCGTCCCGAACTACGACGAGTCCACGTTCGAGCCCACCGTGTTGCCGACGCGCATTCCCAACCTGCTGGTGAACGGATCGAACGGGATCGCTGTCGGCATGGCGACGAACATCCCGCCGCATAACCTGACCGAGATCGTCGACGCCACCATCACGCTCATCAACAATCCGAGCGCCCAGTTGCCGGAGATTCTGCAGATCGTCAAAGGCCCCGACTTCCCGACCGCCGGAATCATCCACGGCCGCGCCGGGATTTTGGACGCCTACAAGGCGGGCCGCGGGCGCTTCGTGATGCGCGCCCGGGCTGCGATCGAGAACATGACCAAGGAGAAACAGGCGATCATCGTCACCGAGATTCCGTACCAGGTGAACAAGGCCCGCCTGATCGAGCGCATCGCCGACCTGGTCAACAATAAAGACATCGAAGATATTTCCGACATCCGCGACGAAAGCGATCGCGACGGCATGCGCATCGTGATCGAACTCAAGCGCGGAGCCGAGCCGCAGATCGTGCTCAACCAGCTCTTCAAGCACACCTCGATGCAGGAGAGTTTCAGCATGATCTTCCTGGCCGTGGTCAATGGCCAGCCGAAGGAAATGGGGCTGATCCAGGCGATCAAGCACTTCATCGACCACCGCGTCGATGTGGTCCGCCGCCGCACGGCCTACCTGCTGCAGAAGGCGCAGGACCGCGAACACATCCTGGAAGGCTATCTCACCGCGCTCGATCACCTCGACAACGTGATCGCGATCAT
>PMCH01000177.1 GCA_003154055.1 Acidobacteriaceae bacterium | reverse complement strand
CACCTCGACAACGTGATCGCGATCATCCGCGGCAGCGCGAACCGCGCCGATGCCCGCGAGAACCTGGTCACGTGGTTTGCCGGCAGAAAGATTGACATCAACACCACCGGGCGCGCGCCCAAGCTGGACGCCGAGAGGCCGTTCACGGCGAAGCAAGCCGACGCCATCCTCGAACTGCAACTGCACCGCCTGACCCGGCTTTCGATCGACGAAATTTCGAACGAGTTGAAGCAGGTGCGCGACTCGATCGCCGACTACCAGTCGATCCTGGGATCGGAAAAGAAGCTGCGCGGCGTCATCGTCAGGGAAATGGAAGAGGTCAAGAAGCTGTACGGCGACGAGCGCCGCACGGTGATCGAAGACGAGGCCGCCGAGATCATGCTGGAAGACCTGATCGCCGACGAGCAAGTCGCGGTCACGGTGAGCCACGGCGGATACATGAAGCGCACGCCGATCTCCACCTACCGCATGCAGCGCCGCGGCGGAACCGGGCGCACCGGCATGAAGACGCGCGACGAGGATTTCGTCGAGCATCTGTTCATTGCCTCGACGCACGCCTACATCCTGATTTTCACCAACACCGGACGTGTGTACTGGCTGAAGGTCTATGAGATTCCCGACATCGCCGCAGCCGGCAAGGGCAAGCACGTTGCAAGCCTGGTCGCGCTGCAGCCGGGCGAGACGGTCCGCACCATGCTCGCCGTGCGCAACCTGGAAGAAGAAGGCCGCTTCATCTTCTTTGCCTCGCGCAATGGCACGGTGAAAAAGACCGAGCTGAAAGACTTCTCACACGTGATGTCGCGCGGCATCATCGCCGTCGGCATTGATCAGGGCGATGAACTGGTCGGCGTCACGCTGACCGATGGCAGCCAGATCGTCTTCCTCGCCTCGCACAACGGCCAGGCGATCCGCTTTGATGAGGCGGACGTGCGCCCGATGGGGCGTCCGGCGTATGGAGTGCGCGGCATGAACCTCGACGAAAAAGACTACATCGTCGGCATGGCGACCACGCCGAAAGACGCGAAGAAAGCCGAAGCCACCGCCGAAAAAGTGAAGGCCGAGGCAGGCATCGAAGTTACCGCCACCGACGAGACCTTGCCGATCAAGGGCTCGCTGATCCTTTCCGTCACCGAAAACGGCTACGGCAAGCGCACTCCCGCCGACGAGTACCGCCTGCAAGGACGCGGCGGCTCTGGCGTAATCAACGTCAAGACCACGGAGCGCAACGGCAAAGTGGTCGGCATCGCCCAAGTCAGCGAAGTTTCCGAAGTCATGCTGATCAGCCAGTACGGCAAGATCATCCGGATGGACTCGAGCACGATCCGCGAGTCAGGGCGAGCGGCGCAGGGCGTTCGTTTGTTGTCACTCGAACCGGGAGACCGCGTGGCCGCGGCGGTGGTGATCGCGCCGGTGGTAGAGGAGAATGGGAACGGCGGGTTGATTCAGTAGGAATGTTCAGTTGGGCCGAGTCTAGAGGATTTGTACGTCCATACTGGGAAGATAGGAAGCTTGAGGTAATCCCCGGGCCCATCGAAGTAATTGACACTAGGTTTTGGGTCTCCAATAATCATAAGTGGCTTCCTTGAGGGTGTTCGTGGCCGAGAAAACAGGCAGTCCGATGAGACCTCCGCTCCCAGATTTCAAGAACCCACCAGTTGCTGAGGTCGCATTGTCGCTGCAATTCGACTCGTTGCAGTTATTTCGTGTGCCCCATCTCGGTTTGCTGTGGGAGCAGTACCGACTCACATTTCCCAAGTTTGAGGAGCACCCGCCTCTGCCCGCTGCAGTGGAGTGGTTCGGGCTACCGACCTCTGGCGGTTTCGCGCCGCAAGTCGAACTCTTGACTGTTCCACCTATGCCACGCTGCTGGTTTGTCAACGAGCGTGGCAGCGAATTGGTGCAGATCCAGCAGGATCGGTTCGTATTCAATTGGCGAAAGTTGAAAGAAGACGACTTGTATCCTCGCTACGAGTATGTCCAAGCGGGATTTGAGAAACAACTTCAGGTATTACGGGGATTTTTGACCAAGGAGAACGTTGGCGACATCGTACCGAACCAGTGCGAAGTGACCTACGTAAACCAACTCCTTTCAGGGCAGGGCTGGGAGCAGCCAGGACAGTTGGATAGGCTCGTCACGATTTGGAAAAATCAGTACAGCGATCAGTTTCTAAAGGAACCAGAGGACGTGCGTTTGTCTATGCGGTACGTGATCCGAGACGATGACAAACCTGTCGGTAGACTTCACGTGAATATTGAACCCCGATTTTCAACAATCCATCAGTTGCCTGTGATCGTAATTTCGCTGACGGCGCGGGGTGCACCGCGGACAAAAGACGAGGCGGGCGTGTTGGATTTCTTCCAGATTGGCCGTAAATGGATCGTGTCAGCATTCGCATCAATAACGACTAACGACATGCACCGCAATTGGGGGAGACTAGATGAGTGCTAGTGCAGCGACAGACTATGGAGTCAGGGTTAAAGAACCAGTTGAGTGCGCAGGCACAGTAAAAGACACTCCGAAGTGGCTAAACGGCCTTCTGGATGAATTGACCGCACTGAGTCGGCTACCAGCGAACTGGGATTCGTACGAGGCGCGTGCAATAGACCCCCAGGCTGCCTTGATGACAGCGCGGTTTCTCTGGTTGGTCCTCAGAGAAGATGCTGTCCTTCCGAAACTTGTGCCTACGGTGGGCGGCAACATTCAGTTGGAGTGGTACAACGACAGGGCAGAGTTGGAGATCGAAGTGGGAGCGCGGGGCCCCTTGACGGCTTGTTTCGTCGACCATCGATCGAGGGAGGAGTGGGAAACAGAGATTACTGCGGACCTCGCTACTGTCGCTGACAAGATTAATTCGTGTTTTTGAGGCAAGCAATTGAATGAGTGGGACCGCCGCATCTCCGCCCGGCCCGGACGACATTCCAGACGATGCTGAATTGTGGCGCAGAATCCCTCCATGGCACTATCCACAAGGTGATGGGCGAACTTGGCCATCCTCTGCTGCGTTTGCGGATCCTCCAAATGGCACGTCGATGTCCGTGTTCATTGCATCAGAATGCGGTGACTATAAACTTATCCTTGAAAACCTCTCCGGCTTCGGACTCGTCTCCCTATCTGCTCGACAAGTCCGAGCATGCGGTCTAGAAGTAGTGCGCAAACCGATAGAAGGGCAGCCGCCGGGACATGCGGAAGTAGTCGGCAAAAAGACCGACGCTATCAAGAAGAAATTGGCAAAGACGTGCCGATGGATAGTCCGCTGACTTCGAAGCCGCCCACCTCTGTCGCTACTCCCTCGCTCAACTTCGTGCCCTGCCTCGAAAAGATCCTCTTCTCGAGTGACTTACCATTGTGAGCCACCCTCACGCGCAACTGGCCGCCCCCCGCCGCACCTCGGCCAACGACCTCTCCATCCGTTCCGTCAGCCATTGCTCGAACGGCCTGCGCTCGACTTCGGGGATGTAGCGGAACTGGACGCCGACGTCGCCGTCCGAGTTCACCCAGGCCACGACGCCGCTGCCATGGATCAACTGGGTGGTTTCGGGAAGCTGGAAGTTCAATTCGACCTGATCTCCGGCGCCGACAAGCGATTTTCCCCCAGGCAGGTTCATCCGCAGGCCGACCCCGCCTTCTCCGATATTGACGATGGTGGCACGGGCGAGCGGCAGATTCTTTCCGCTGAGGGCCGCGCCGAACTGGACTGGCTCGCGGTGCGATTTGCGGCGCTCGGCGACAAACGACGAGTGCGCCGCCCGCAGGCAGCGCTCAATCTGCACGATCGAAGCCGGCTTCTGAATCAGGAAATGCACACCGGCGGCGAATGCTTGCTGCGCGTCCAGCAGGTCACGCACAATCGCCACCACAATGCAGCGCTGGTTCACTTTCGATTTGCGCACCGACTCCAGGA
>PMCH01000226.1 GCA_003154055.1 Acidobacteriaceae bacterium | reverse complement strand
CGGACAAGTTCAATATTTCACCGACCGGGGCGACCTGAGTCCGATCCTGAATGGCTCGCAGGCCGATGCTTTCGTTGCCGATGCCTTCACCCGCTGGACCAGCACCCCAGGCGTGACGCTCACTGCCACTCTAGCCGGGCACCTTGCCGAAGACGTGAGTGGCGCGAATGTCATCGGATTTCCCGATGGCACCTACACCGTTCCTGACGACATCCAGCCCGGCGCGCTCGCAACTCCAGTCGGGATTGTTTATGACTTCGACGGCCAGGTCACCGACGCGCTGCTCGGAATCGGCGCCGGCGGCGTCGCCTTCTGCTTTACCAATGCGGTTTACGGCGGACCCGATAACTTCCGTAACGACGCCCATCTGGTGCACGCGCTGGTGGTCATCAACGGAAAGTGCGCGGCCAACAATTCGCAACTGCCGGACGTGCGCTATCGCCTCGTTCGCACACTAGGCCGCGCGCTCGGAATGGGCTGGTCGCAGGCCAATCTGAATGTGATCACTCGCAACCCCGTGCCTGGCGCGGACGACTTCCAGGGATTTGCCCTGATGCACTTTCTCGATCCGGTGGGCTGTGTGCCCATCCGCGCCTGCTATCCCGATGCCGACGTTCCCAAGCTGGACGACCGCGCGGCGCTCCGAGGGTTGTACAGGTCCGCTCTGAAACATCCCGAATCCCAGCAGTCCCCAAACGTGGCTCGGATTCACGGCAGCGTCTTCTTCACCGACGCCTCCGGAAATCAGGCGCAGCCCATGCAGGGAGTCAACGTAGTCGCCCGCCTGATCGACGATACCGGCCAGCCCTCGCGGCGCTACGTTGCCACTTCGGTTTCCGGGTTCGCGTTCCACGGCAACGCGGGAAATCCAATCAATGGTCTCGTGGACGCTCGCGGGCAGCGCTACGACTACTTCGGCTCCGGCGACCCCGCGCTCGAAGGCGCTTTCGATCTGGCCGGGCTGGAAATTCCGGACGGCTCTGACAGCGCGCAATTCCAGCTCACCGTGGAAGCGCTCGACCCGAACTGGTCGGAAAGCGTGGGACCGTATGCCCCCGCGCAGGTAGTGCCCTCGGGAATGTTTGCGCCGGTGGTGGTCACGCTGCACCCCGATGACGATGTTGCGCAGGACATCCTGATGCAACAAAGCGCGGTGGCCGGCACCCATCCCGGCAGCGGAAGCACCTACGCCGAACCCGCCGATCTGCCCCAGGGCGGGGGTTGGGGAGCGTGGATCTCGGGCTACGCTGATGNNCAAAGCAAGCTGATGCCAGTGATCGGGATTTGGCAGCTCAGCGACCAGAGCGGCGATCCCGCCCCGGCCGCCACTCCTTCCGCATTCAACACGCTGAATCCGGGAATGACCCGTCTGGACGCGCAGTTCGCCGCTGACACCGATTTCCGCCTGGGAATTGCCGATGCCCGTGGCGACGGTCGTCCTGACTATTTCTATGTTGCCAGTCTGCTCTATTCCGACGCCGTCACGCCCGCCAGGACAAGCCTTGCGGGCGGCGTGGCAACTCTCGACGGCATCGGGTTTCACGCCGGACTCCAGGTCCGCGCAGCGGGCATCAATAGTACGGTCCTTTCCGCCTCGGCCAACGAGATGCTCGTCGCTCTGCCTCCCGGCCCGCCGGATGGCACGGCCTCGCTCACAGTCACGGATCCGGCCAGCGGAGCCTTCTCCCAAATGATTGATGCGCTGACTTACGGAGCATCTGCGAGCGACCTGCTGATTCTGCTGCAAGGAGCGGAACCCGCAACGCCGATTGGGTCCGAGGCGGCCAATGCCATTCGTGTGCAGGCAGTGGCCGCCGATGGCGCCACACCGGTGGGCGGAGCGACCGTCGCGTGGAGCATGACCAATGGCGGAGGTCTTTCCGTGTGCGGCGGACTCTCCACTTGCTCGGTGCTCAGCGATGAAAGTGGAATGTCGGCTACCCGCGTGACGCCTACCGTCACCGGAGTCAGCACCATTACCGTTTTGCTCGCGCCCGCCTCCTATTCCCCGCCCCAGTCCAGGCAGGCGACCGTGGTAGGGACCGCCTCTGCACTCGACCTCGGCACCGTCGCCCCCACAAAGTGGATCGGCCAGGGCGCAACGCTCGACGTTCCCCTGACGGTCCGGGTGCTCAACCAGGGCGCGCCGCAAGCGAACGTGGTCGTGAATTTTGAGGTGGCCAGAGGGTCGGCGACCCTCTCCGCCAGCAATGCAACCACCGACAACTCCGGATACGCCGCCATCGGCGCCCACCTCGTCAACCACAGTGCCGACGNNCACGCCCGCTTCGCTCTGGAGCCTGCAAGCCGTGAGCGGATCGGTGCAGGTCGTGCCGCAAGGACAGCCGTTCCAGTCGCTAATCCTGCGAGTTACCGATGGCCCGTCCCCCGCGAATCCGGTAATGGGTGTTGCCGTCCTTGTCGATACCACGCTGGCGCGCGTCGCACCAGATCCCGGACGTCGCGGCGACGATGACGGTGGCGGCCGGGGAGCGGGAATGCCGGTTGTGTTAGGAACGTCGGAGGCGCAACTCGTCAGCGGCCAGGACGGACTGATGAGCCTGGTGCCGGGCATACCGGGAGTAGATGGCTCCTACGATGTCTTTATTATTGCCGCCACCTCGGGCGCGAAGTTGCAGTTTCACATGCAGGTCCTGTCACCAATGGGAGGAGGAGGACAGCAGAACAGACGCTTACAAGCGCCGGCGCGGCAAGCGTTTCGCCCGCGTACCATGATGAACCCATGGTAGCGGCGGTGTTCCGAAGTGCCGGCAACATGCCCGCTCCAGCCGCAAAGCGGCGGTAGAGGAAAGCCCGGCGCGTAAGCGCCGGGTGGTGGGAGAGGGCGAATCGGAGTCCCGCAAGGGACGGCACCGAGGGCGGGCGAGGGCGCCCGCGCCACACGACATTGCTGACGACTGACTACCGGCTACTGGACTACTGTTTCTTCGTCCACTGGTCTACCCAGTCGTTCACCGTCTTCCACCAGAGCTGCGAATTCTGCGGCTTCAGCACCCAGTGGCCTTCGTCCGGAAAGTAGAGCATCTTCGACGGCACGCCCATGGTTTGAAGCGTAGTGAAAAGCTGGAAACCCTCGCTCACGTCGAGCCGGTAATCGAGCTGTCCGTGGACCACCAGTGTCGGCGTCTTGAAGTTCTTAGCATATTGGTGCGGCGACCACTTCTGGTAGCTGGCGCGGTTGTCATAGGGCGTGCCTTTAAACTCCCAGTTATTGAACCAGAGTTCTTCAGTCGTGCCCCAGGTAGATTCGGCGTTGAACATGCCATCATGCGAGACGATGCACTTGAAGCGGTCGGTGTGGCCGAGCACCCAGTTGGCCATGTATCCGCCGTAGCTCGCACCGAGCGCGCACTCCCGGTCTTTGTCGATGAACAGATACGTCTTCTCCGCGTAGTCGAGGCCCTTCATCAGGTCTTCAAACGGAGCGCCACCCCAGTCGCCGTTGATGGTGTCGATGAACTTCTGCCCGTATCCGGTCGAGCCGTGGAAGTTGATCATGATGACCACGTAGCCGCTGGCGGCAAAGAGTTCGGGATTCCAGCGATAGCTCCAGTCGTCTCCCCATGCCCCCTGCGGCCCGCCGTGGATGAGGAACTTCACGGGATATTTCTTGCTGGCATCGAAGTTCGGGGGCTTGACGAGAAAGCCTTGGACTTTGTCGCCATTGGCGCCCTTGAACCAGAAGCTTTCCAAAGAAGACGCAATATCTAGCGAGAGCGCAGCCTCGTTCACGTGAGTGATCGGAATTGCCTCGGAACGCAAGCACATTGGGACTTGGTAATTCGGCGAAATCTGTTGCTTCCCTGAGGCCAGTTCGATCTGGCAGTGGTAGTAAGGGGAATTCGCGTGGTAAATCTCGTTCGGTCCGGTGATTGTCATTCTCGTGAACAGGATGTTTTTCCGGTCTGGAGTGATCGCGAGGTCGTCGTTGAATCCATCCACGAAAGCCACGGGAAAGTCTCCCGGGTAGCTGTGATGACCGGGCTGAGGATCAACATCTACTACGTATAGGGGAGAACTGCCCTCGTTCTCCGCTGAGAAGTAGATGTGCTTCGAATCCGGCGCCCACGCCACCGTTCCTACCCAGCGGTCAAAGTCCTTCGTGAGATCTTTACGCAACTCGATCTTCGGGCAGCCCTTCGTTCCAGCCTGACAACTCATTAACCCAACGCCTTTCGCTTTCTCACGGTCATACAGCATCAGTCGGAAGCGGTCGCTCTCGTATCCCGGACGCTGCTGGGCGCGGTAGGCGATGTACTTGCCATCGGGCGAATAGAGCGGCGTCGAGTCACTGGCGGGATTGTCAGCGGTGATGTTCTTCGCCGCGCCGCCATTCACCGGGACGATCCAGAGATCGTTGTTGGTGGAAGTGGCCTCGACTTTGTCGTGGTTCGAGGTGTAGCAAATCTCCTGCCCGTCGGGCGAGAAAGCGTAGTTGTCCTGTCCGCCGAGCGAGAAGACGGGAGAATCGTAGTCGCCGGGTGTAAGGTCGAGGGCAGTTGAGCACGATGCCGGACTCGAGGACGACTGAGGCTTGACCGAACCAGAGCCGGTGCCTACCCCGCCCCCGCTGCCGCAACCGCACGTTGGCGCCACGCATAAGACGAACAGGTGCGTGCGTTTGCCTTCCTTGTATGCATTCCAATGCCTGTAGAGCAGTCGGTCAATGATCAGTGCCTTCACCTTGGAAGTATTC
The DNA here is from genome assembly GCA_003154055.1 of Acidobacteriaceae bacterium. Classification (GTDB taxonomy): domain Bacteria; phylum Acidobacteriota; class Terriglobia; order Terriglobales; family Acidobacteriaceae; genus Acidiflorens. The sequence continues at coordinate 1,107 of PMCH01000226.1, read as the reverse complement.
GCCGCATTCAGCCTTTTGGCATTGCAACTCGCTTCTTGCCCCATCGCATTATCCCCAGGCGCTGCATCGCATGCGGGATAAACGTCCGAGGTAAACAGAATATTCTTGCCGTCGGGCGACCAGAGTTCACCACTAGCCTCGGTTGCAATGTTAGTAAGCTGCTGTACCCCTGCTACGGTCCCAGCCGCGTCGTCAAACTCCGCAATCCAAATCTGCGATCCCCCCTCCTTATTATTTGAGATGAACGCAAACCGCTTCCCATCCGGCGCCCAGCGCGGACGATCCCCATCCTGATCGGCGATCAGCATGCGTTCCTGCCCGCCAGCAAGCGGGACAATCCAGATGTGCGGCGTCTTCTTGTTAGTCGCGAGATCGACATCGACAACGGAGAAGACGACCCACTTCCCATCCGGCGAAGGCACCGGCTCGCCGACGCGCTTCAGCTTCATCATGTCTTCGAAGGTGAAGGGACGCTTGGCTTGGGGAAATGCAGGAAGAGTCAGGCAGAGAATCAGAAGAAATGCGAGACGGCGCACGAGGTACCTCCGAGACCGGGGTCCCCAGCGGGCCCGGTTTTGGCCTGCTGGGGTGGAAAGAACAGGAGAGTGTAGCACCGGGGCGGCTGCTAGTTCCTGGCCTCTGGCCTCAGTCCTTGTCATCCTGAGCGGAGCGGTCGGATTCGCTTTCGCGAATCGGACCGCGGAGTCGAAGGACCCCTACCCGCTCAGCTGCCTTGATTTTCAGCGAGGCGTTTTCACCGCGTGGCCGGACTTGCTCGAAGAGACACCGTGCTGGCTCGGTCCAAGTCCCTGGTAAGGTAGGGGTCGTCCTTCGACTCCGCATGCCCACGCGCTACGCGCGCGGACTTGCTTCGCTCAGGATGACAGACGGAAATGGCAATAATTAAGACCCTGGCCACGTCCCTGGCGGTCCGGCCTCTTACCTCTTCCGCTTCTTCGCGCGCAATTCAACCGGCGCCGCTGGCACCGGCGCCAACTCATCCGCCGTTTTGAAAATTGGCTCAATATCCGTGGGAATGCCGCGCAGACCGTCCAGCGCTTTTTTCAACACCGGCCGCACCACTCCCAACGTGTCGAGCATGTTCTT
>PMCH01000340.1:1622-3817 GCA_003154055.1 Acidobacteriaceae bacterium | reverse complement strand
TGGATCGAGTTCAATGCGGGAAGTGTTGGCCATTTTGACCAGCGCCGGTTCATCGTCGAACGAAGTGTCCCATTCGATCGCTTTGAGCGCGAGCGCTCGGTACATGGCTCCGCTCTCCAGGTTGATGTAGCCCAGTTTGCGGGCGAGACGCGAAGCGATGGTGCTCTTTCCGGCGCCGGCGGGGCCGTCAATGGCGATGATGAGTTTGCGTGNNAGGAAGGTGATGCTTCAGCCGACTTGCTCGGGGTGACGTTGCCGCGGTACGTAGGCCTGCTTGGGCGGAGTGACCTGTAACAGTGAGTGATTTCCCACGTGGACGAAGCTTAACTCGCGGGCCGAGAGCAGGGCATTGATCGCCTCTTTCACGCGCGAGCGCGGAACGAAATTCGAGAAAAAGGTTTCTATATCGCTCTGGTCGGCAGCGACCACACATTCCAGGTACTTGGATAGCAAGGCAGTGAGCGCTTCGGGCACCGAGATTCCCACGCCCTCGCGGACCGCGTCCGGAGCCCAGCGCGAGAGTTCGTCCCAGACCGAGCCCTCCTCCACGGTATAGTCCACTCGCGTGATGCGCAGTTTGGCCCAGAGTTCGCTCAGGCCGCGATCTAGAGCGGCGTTAGAGAGCGATCCGCCCAGAGTGTCGCCCAGCTTCATCTTCGAGATGGGTCCGTGGTCGCGGATCACCTGGAAAGCATCGGCAGCAAGGGGTGAATAGCCCGAACGCGACCCAGTCTTGGGCGGTTGCTTGGGATTGCGCTCGCCCACCAGGGCATAGAAATAAGGAAAGATGGAAGCGGCGACCAGGAAGTTATTGTTTTCGTCGAACAGGGGAGCTTCGTAGGCCACTTTTTCGCGCAGGCAGCGCACCATCAACTCGGTCGCTTCCTTGGCGCGCGGGTCGGAGTAGGCATGCTGAAAAGCGGGGAGATGTTCGTCGGCTCCCACCCAGGCGCCGATGAAGGTCGGTACCGGTACGGCTGGCCGCAGGGGATACATCAGGCAGAATCCCACCGATTCCAAAAACGCCCGCGCCTCATCGAGGGTCCGCACCGGATGGCCATCCAAGTGCCATTTTTGGGCGCGCGCTTGCTGGAGTTCCGAGTCGGTCATTGATTCGATTAGAACACAGGTTTTAGAGGTTGGCTTTTGGCTCTTAGCCAAAACCAGAGGCTAGCAGTGAGGGTTAAGCCAAGAGTTAACAGCTAACAGCCAGAAGCTAGATCCTCTTAAACGCCTTCTGGATATCCTGCATGGAGTACCGCAGCACTACCGGGCGGCCGTGGGGGCAGGTCATGGGGTGCTGGGTCTTGGCCAGTTCGGCCAGGAGCCATTCCATTTTGTTCTGTTCGAGCGGCATGTTGACTTTGATGGCGGCATGGCAGGCGATGGAGGCGGCGATGCGCGTGCGCACGGCTTCCAGGTTGATGGCCTGATCTTCGCGGGACAGCTGTTCGAATATCTCGTTGAGCATGGGCTCGATCTGGGAGGCGTCCACGCCTGCGGGGGCGATCTTCACGGCCACGCTCCGCGCGCCGAAAGGCTCAGCCTCGAATCCGTTGTGGGCAAGTTCGTCGGCGATCTCGCCGAAAATGGCTTGCTGCGCCGGCGTTAGCTCGATNNGCCACATGCTGGTCGATGATCCAGAGGCCGTCTTCGTTGACGGCGAGGATGAACGAGTTTCGGATCTGCCCCAGGGGCCGGAGCGTCCGTATAGACTCGAGTGTCGGTGGAGTCTGCGGTTCCTGATCGATGGGCGGGGCGCACCCGTGGTCGGGTACGGCAACTTCGGGCGCGCGGGCCAACGACACTGCCGCGTTGGCCTCGACCGCGATCTCGTCCTCGAATTCCAAGCGGGCCGTGGTCGGGGGGATGGACGGCGCTTGCAGCGCGAAGCCGGCTGCCGCGGGTTCATACAAATCGCGCCAGGGAGCGCGCTGGAACTCGCTTCCACTCCGAGTGCCCGGGGTGAGCGCCGAACCGGCGCTCGGCTGCGCGTGAATCTCCGACAAGAACTGCGGTACGGGGCGCGCCTTCATGAGCGCCGCGCGGACCGACTCGCGGACGAAGTCATGGAGGACGCTGTGCTGCCGGAAGCGCACCTCGGTTTTCGACGGGTGGACGTTGACGTCAACCTCGGCGGTCGGCATCTCGAGAAAGAGCAAGACCACGGGATACACCGTCGGGGGCAGGATGTT
>PMCH01000340.1:0-1609 GCA_003154055.1 Acidobacteriaceae bacterium | reverse complement strand
GGTGGCGGCTGCGGCAGGCCAATGCGCGCCAGCGGTTGCACGGCTGCGAGCGGAATCAACTGGTCAAGAGTCTCCTGCCCAAACACCTGGTACACGCGCTCGCGGTGGCCGTCGACGGGGGGGGCGACCAGCAGCGCATTGGTGGCGGAATGCAGTTCGAAGTGTTTCTCCGGATGCGCCAGCGCGTAGTGGGTCACCAGCGACGCGATGTGCGAGAGTTCGGTGGATTCCGACTTCAGGAATTTCTTGCGCGCCGGGGTATTGAAAAACAGATCACGGACAGTGATCGACGTTCCCAGAGGCAGGCCGGCCTCTTCCACGCGGACTATCTTCCCGCCGTTGATCTCGAGGATGGTTCCGGCGGCTTCCTCCGCGGCTCGCGTTTCGAGATGCAGGCGCGCGACCGAGGCGATCGAAGGCAGCGCCTCGCCGCGGAAACCCAGCGTCGCAATGTTGAGCAGGTCTTCGGTCTGCTTGATCTTCGAGGTGGCGTGGCGCTCGAAGGCCAGCATGGCGTCGTCGCGGACCATGCCGCAGCCGTTGTCGATAATCTGGATGAGCTTCTTGCCGCCCGCCTCGACATTGATGCGGATGCGCGTCGAGCCTGCATCCAACGCGTTTTCCAGCAGCTCTTTGACCACCGACGCAGGACGTTCCACCACCTCGCCGGCGGCAATCTGGTTGGCAACGCGTTCGGGAAGGACGTGGATCTTGCCCATGGGTCAGTGGTTGGTGGCTAGTGGTCAGTGTGACAGATCGGAACTGGGAAGGTAAAGGCGGGTCAGGTAAGCTACCTTCGTTACGGAGGCGTGGGCGAAATGGCTGGAATCTCGCGGCGAACATTTCTGGTTCAGTGTGGGGTAGCATCCGGGGCCGCTTTGCTCGGGCGCGGCATGCCGGCGAGTTCCTCCTCCGATCTGCGCGCCCGTCTCGCCGCCGATCCCCTGCGGCCCCAGTTTCACCTGATGCCCGCCGCCAACTGGATGAACGATCCCAACGGACCCATCTTCTACAAAGGGCGCTACCACATGTTCTTCCAGTACAACCCCAACGCCTCAGTCTGGGGAGACATGCACTGGGCGCACGCCTCCAGCCCCGACATGGTTCACTGGAAGCACGAACCCGTGGCGCTTGCGCCGACGCCGGGGGGTTGGGATCGCGACGGAGTTTTCAGCGGCGCCGTGGTCGTTGACGGCGACACTCCGACAGCGATTTACACCGGCGTGCTACCACCCGATTTGCCGGCCGATGCGACCCTGAAGGATGGACAACACGCCTGGCGCGAAGTGCAGTGCCTCGCCGTCTCGCACGACGATGATCTGCGCACTTGGCAGAAGTTGCCCGAACCGGTGATCGCAAGGCCTCCGGCCGGACTGATGATTACCGGCTTTCGCGACCCGTGTGTGTGGCGCGAAGGTGGCGAGTGGCGAATGGCAGCCGGTTCCGGATTCGCGGGTAAGGGAGGAGCGATTCTGCTCTACAGCTCTCCGGACCTGCGCCGATGGACCTACCTGAACCCGCTGATTGAAGGGCGGGGCAGCGGCCACCCTTCGACGACCCCGGTGGACAGCGGCGATATGTGGGAGTGTCCCGACTTCTTCCCGCTCGG
>PMCH01000040.1 GCA_003154055.1 Acidobacteriaceae bacterium | reverse complement strand
CGCCCGAAGATCAAGGTCATCATTGGGGGCGCGCCGGTAACGCGCCAGTGGGCGGAGGAGATCCGGTCCGACGGGTTCGCGAAAGATGCCGTGAGCGCGGTGGCGCTGGTGCGGCGGTTGACGCAGGAGAAAGGGGATGTGGCCGGCTCTCCCTGGCCCGACTAGGTCTGCATGCCTTCCGGCTTGGGTTCGAGAATGAGGGCGTGGTGCCGGGAGCGGCGACGCACTTTGTGCGATTCGGGAACGCTGGCGGAGGCGGCGATGACGCACAAAACGTAGAACAGCGCGGCATTGGCGGGGATCTGGAGATTGAAATCGAAAAAGCTGTGCACCAGAATCCCGACGATGCCGAGCAGGGCGGCCACGGTCAGGGTGCCGTTCGCGGTTTCGGTCCAGCCTTCGAGCTTGCCGCGCGCGCCGCGGAACGTAAGCACCAGGAACCAAATGCCCACGGCAAATCCCGCCAATCCGGTTTCCACCAGGAGTTGAATGTAGTCGTTGTGCGCTTCATTCACGAAGAAAGTGGTGTAGAAGCTGCGGAACTGCGGATAGACTTCCGGGAAGGTGCCCAGCCCCCAACCGAGCAGCGGGCGGGCGAGCCACATCCGCATGCTGTCACGGACAATGGTAAAGCGCACGCCTCCGCTGATCTCCTGCTGCGCCTCGGATTGGATACTGACCAGCCGTTTGGTGAGTTCATTGCCTCCCAGCCAAACCAGCAGCCCGATCATGACTGCCAGGAAAGTGCCCAGAACCAGGGGCTGCTTCCAGCTTTTCTGGTGGGGTCGAAGAACTACCGCCAGGACCACCATCTGCAAGGCGAAGGCCAGCATGCCACCCCGCGAACTGGAAAGGAAAATTGTTCCGGCCATCAGGGCGCCAATCGCGGCCACGGTTAGCTTGCGATTGCCGTGGGTAAAGCGGCTCGCGGCCAGCACAATGGGAAAGGGAGCGAGCATTTCCATCAGACCCGCGTAATGATTGTGGTTGACATAGGGTCCGTAGATGGAGCCTCCATGCAGCGCAGGCCATGTCCAGTAGAGCTTCCCGTTGGGAGCGATTCCCTGAAGCAAGGCAAAGAATGCGAGCACCGCCCCGTATCCGCAGAACACCCACGCGAGCGATCTGAGCTGCGAGCTACGACAGAGGGTCTGGGTGACGACAAATGCCAGCATGCCGTAGCCGAGATAGAGGAGCAGAGCGGAGTAGGTCGCGTGGCGGTAGGCGCTGATTCCGGTCAGGGACTGCAAGAGCACCAGGGCCACGAAGGCCAATGCAGGAGCGTGCAGCGGGTGGGGCGAGATTTTGAGTTCGCCGTTGCTCCACTGCCAGATTCCCCAACCCACGAGAAGCAATGCGGCGCTTGCTTCCAGAGCAAAAATGGACCAGGTCTCAACCGCTCCGAAGGCCAGAGGTGCGAGCAGCAGGACAGCGCATGCAGCGGCCAGCAGTCCGGTACTGGACAGCCCGAAGCTGGGCTGCCGGGCAGAGTGATCGGATTCCGGCTTAACCGCCAGGGCGGCACTCACAAGGGATCCTTGGAGTCCGCAGCGGTGGCGGGCGACAGTTCAAAATTGTCCAGCCAGAGCTTGCCGCGGATCGGGCTGCCCGCGGGAAAGCGTTCGAGCGTGAGAGCCAGCAGATTGGTGGTCGCGGAAGTGGCCAGTTTTGCGTGGACCGGTTTCCAGAAGTCCGCATCGTTAAGAGGTTCGCTGGTGAACAGTGGGGTTCCGGTGTAGGCGTCGCGGAGAACGATCTGGGGCCCTCCCGCGCCTTGAAACTCGGCGGACTTGTAGTAAGCGGTGAAGTCGTAGGCAGTCTCTCCGTGCACCGGGATCAACTGCCGAACCCCGGCGTCGGAGATACCGGGGCCCTCGAAGGTGATGGAGAGAGAACGGTTGCCCTGGCGGAAGTCGGTGGAATCGAGCAGCAACCGGACTCCATTCCGGTTGACGTAGGTCCAGTCGAATCCGCCATTCAAGATGTCCTGGCTGAAATCTCCGTTCACGATGAGGTTATCAGCGGTAGGCAGATACGACGAGAGGTCCAGCAGGCTGGCGGTCTGCTCCCAGGCTGCACTGGCGGCGTCGGGACGGCGTGCCGCAACCAGAAAGCGCACGTGCTCGAACAAGTTGTTGGCCGGGAACTTCTGGTGGAGCTGAAGCAGTCGATCCCAGGTCTTGATGGCGCCCTCGGTTTCCTTCCTGGTCATGAGAAAACCGTGGAAAGCGAGGAGTGCATCGGGGCTGGCCGGGATCACGTCCCGAAGCATGGTATCGGTATCGGGAGACGCTCGCCAGCAGGATTGCATGGCTAGACCGGCCAATGGGGGTTCGTTCTCAATCACCACGCGAAACTCGTGGAAGGCGCGTTCCGTGTCCCCCGCAACCAGGAAAAAATTGGCCGCTTCCCAGGCCACATCGGGTGCGGTCGGCGACGCCAGCAGGGCGTGCTCGAGGGCTTCACGCTGTCCCGCCGGATTGCCAGCGACCTGATAAGCGGAGGCCAGCTCGAACCAGTAGTGAGCCTGGTGGGGATTGAGTCCGGTAGCGGCCTGAAAGTTCAGGGCGGCAGCCTGGGGATCGGAGGCGACGAACGCAAAGTAGCGGCCCAGTCGATGGCGGTAGTCGGCATTTCCTGGAGCGAGCCGAACGGCGCGCTCCAGATTGGTCAAATCGGGGCGCACGGCAAAACGGCTGGCAGCGAACTCCTTGCCGGCGAGCGCCAGATAGACGAATACGAAGAGCGCCAGGGTGGCGGGGAACAGCCAACGGTGGCGGTCTTCAAGCGAAATAACCATGGTCAAAATCTCAGCACACTCCCCAACATCTCTCCGGGCCGGGAACCGCGTCCGCCGGACCGCTCCGGCTAAACACTGCCGGACGCGGCCTTGGGTTGCTCTTGTCCGTCGCCAGTTCCGGGGGGAGGATCTTCCTGATAGTAGTGACTGTATTTGCCTTGATATTCGTAATAGTAGTAATAGTCGGGCGAAGTCAGGTCGACCGCATTGAGCAGAACGCCGGCAACGTGAGCGTTGACCTGCATCAGGATGTCGCGCGCCCTCCGCAGCGCCTGCTTGGTGGTGTGGCCGGACCGGATCACCAGGATGATGGCATCCACCCTCTGCGACAGGACCACCGCGTCGGTGACCGAGAGTGTCGGTGGAGTGTCGATCACGATGTGGTCATATTGCCCGCGCAACTCGGTCAGAACATCCTTCATGTTGGAGGAGGCCAGCAGTTCGGCCGGATTGGGAGGCGGCGTACCGGCGGGCAAGACAAAAAGATTCGGAAGGATGGTGGAGGGGGTAATGGTCTGCTCCAGGGTGGCGCTGCCGGTGAGCACGTTGCTGAGACCGCTGCGTGGACCCATACCGAGGGTTTTGTGGACGCTGGGGCGGCGCAGGTCGGCATCCACCAGCAGGACGCGCACTCCCTTCTGCGCCAGCACAATCGCGCAGTTGATGCTGGTCGTGGTCTTGCCTTCCTGCGGGCGGGCGCTGGTGACCATGATGATTTTGGGAGGCGCCCCCAGACTGGATAGCAGGAGGGAAGTCCGCAATGCGCGGTAGGATTCCGCCATCTGCGACTGGGGCCTCGCCTGGGTTACCAATTCCACCGCTTCGTTGGACGAAGCCAGGGTCAGCCGCTTGAGGCCGGTTCCGTTGTCGCTCGACTTGGAGCCCAGAGGAATCATGCCCAGGGAAGGAAGGGCCGAAATGATCTGCGCTTGCTCGGTGGTGCGGACGGTGTTGTCCATGTTCTCGAGCAGGAAGGCGAGACCGACGCCTGACGTGAGGCCAAGCACGAGAGCGAAAGCCAGGTTGCGCGGGATGTTGGGTTCGACGGGAGCGGCGGGCGTGCGGGCGGCGTCGACGATGCGGAAATTGTTAGAGCGCAGGCCGGCGGTGACCCCGGCTTCCTTCAGCTTTTCCAGCAATCCTTCGTAGAGTGTGCGGTTGCTTTCCAGGTCGCGTTTCAGGAGGCTGTATTCGATGGCGCTCTCGTTGAGCTTGTTAGCCTCCTGCTTCTGCTTGTCCAGAGCATCGCGCAGCATGCTCTCGCGCTGCACGGCTGTCATGTACTGGCCACGCAGCTTGTCCACTGCCTTTTGAGTTTCCGAGATGATCTGCCGGTCAATTTCCTTGAGCTGATTGTTGAGCTGCGCGACTTTCGGATAGGACGGTCCGAACTGAGTGCTGAGTTCGGCAATCTGAATTTTGAGGTCGGCATCCTGACCGCGCAATTTGTCGAGCAAGGAGCCGCTCTGGTTCTGGCCGGTTTCTGAGGTGATCGCCGAGGCAACCGAATTCGAATCGGTGGACTGGGTCAAACGATAGATGGCTTCCTTCTGCATGCGGTCGGACTCGGCCGACGTCATCTCTTTGTTCAGTTCGTCCAACTTGGCGGTGATGATGTTCTGCTTTTCGTCGATGCCCAGGATTTCGTGCTCTTTCTGATAGCGCACGAGTTTCTCCTGGGAGGTTTCTACCTTCATCTGCAAATCCACCAACTGCTTCGAGAGCCAATCGGCGGCCTGCATGGTGGATTCAAACTTGGTCTTGAAGTTCTGCTCGACGTAGGTGGAAGCGAGCGTGTTGACGGCACTGGCGGAGAGGGCCGCGTCGGTGCTGCGGTAGTGGATCTCGATGATGCGGGTATTCGGGATCAGGGAGACCTTGAGGTTTCCCTTGAAGCCTCCCAGCAGCGCGGTGGTACGGGCCGAATCGGCCTGCAGGGGATCAGCCACCAGGTTGGGTTGTTTGCGATCCGAGCGCCGGTCGAGATTGAGCTGGCGAATGACCTGCAGGGCCAGGAGGTCGCTTTGCAGGATTCGGACCTCGGTATCCAGATCGCTGGGGTCGTAGTAGTCCA
>PMCH01000084.1:33809-42341 GCA_003154055.1 Acidobacteriaceae bacterium | reverse complement strand
AAGAATCGCCCGCCGAACCGGAGCAGGGAAGGGATACTCAGAATGAGCAAGCAGTGTGTAGCGCGGGCACTCCTGCCCGCGTAAATGTTGGCGTTGAGAACGAACGTTTCCGTTACCACGATCAGTGACCCGCACCAGCGCCACATTAATCCCGTCCGCCGAAGTCCCACTCATCACCCCAGCAACGATCATGCGTGCTCCTGCCGGTCGAGCGTCGCCATCCGAACCTCTTCCCCAAACTCCCAGAGTTGACGTGAGAGCTTCTCGATTCTGGCGGCAGCAGAAACCTGAGTCCGGGGCTTGGCGAGATGTTTCTTCTTGAACGCCAGCACCCGCTTCGCCGATTCCTCGACGCGCCCACGGAATCCCCGATCCCGTTCCGCCTCGCGCACCATCGCCTCATACGCCCGCACGATGAACTCCTCCTGATGGCAAATGAGTCCAAGATCGCCGCCCGCCCGGATGTGCCCGATGGCCGCCTGCTCAAGCGGCCCCGCCGCCAGCACCCCGCCCATTTCGAGATCGTCCGAGCAGATCAGTCCACGGTACCCGATCTTCTTGCGCAGAATGTCGGTGATCCACTTCTTCGAGAGCGACGAGGGCGTGCGCTCCTTCGTCACCGCTGGAAACGCTGCATGCGACACCATGACAAACGGTAGTTCCCGTCGCATCGCCCGATAGGGAACCAGATCCTGCTCCCACAATTTCTTAAAGGGCTTTTCGATGATTGGCAGGTCATGATGCGAATCAAGGTTCCCCTCGCCAAGCCCCGGAAAATGTTTCCCGCATCCCAGCACACTCGCATCGCCCAACCCGCGAAGAAATTCGCGCGCGTAGCCGACGACTTCCTTCGGATTGTCCGACACCGCCCGCGAACTCATCACCGACCGCGACGCCTCAAACGCCAGATCGAGCGCCGGAGCAAAATCGACATTGAATCCCAACGCCCGGCAGTTCTCACCAATGATCCGTCCATGCTTGCGGAAGAGCTTGCGGTCCCTCGTAGCGAACACGTCCGCCGGTGCCGGTGCCGGCCCCAGCACGTTGCGGAACCGGTCCACCTTCCCGCCTTCAAGATCGACGCAGGTAAACAGTGGAGTCGCAACGCACTTCTGGCATTCCCGCAGGAGCGTGTACGTCTGCTCAGCCCCAGTAATGTTGCGGGCAAACAAGATCACTCCGGCCGGCTGGACGCGCGCGAGCAGGGAAGCGAGCCGCGCGGACATCTCAGTGCCGTCGAAGCCGATGATCAGGAGTTGGCTGATGTTCGATGATGAATGCTGCATTATTCCACCAAACGGCGCCACCGAGCCTTTCGTCATTACTTCCAAAGAAGCACCATACCAAGGATGATGCCCAGAAGACATGCGATCTGTGCGGCGATCCCGACGGGCGTTGGCTGGAGGATTGCCCACCAAAGCGAGTCGCGGCGAGATGGTCGCGAGCCCTTGTTGTCCAGTACAAGCTGTCGCGAGGGCTCGAGTTGTAGGCCGATTTCTCGCAGACGCTTGGCGGAGGCACACTCTTCCTCTCGAAGGATGCCAAGCACAAGGTGTACGGTATCGATCCAGCCATCCTCAAGGAGGTTCGCTTCGTCGGCCGTATAGGCGAGGACCCTCTTGCACTCCAAGCTGAGAGGCAGTGTCCCTTCGACGACCGGCTGCTTCTTCAGAAGCCTCTGACGGGATGTTTCCTCTGGCAGCAGATCGCGCAAGTGAAAAACACGGTTGGCGCGATTCCTCTTTTCCGCCAGGAGACCGAGAAGCAAATGCCCAGAATCAATAAGCTCGGATCCACCCTTCACCGCGGCATTTCGCGCGAAGAAGATCACCAGCTTAGACTGGTCTGTGTATCGCTCGAATACTCCCACGTTTAGTCGTCCTCGGCGAACTCTACGTCTCTGCTGTCAGATTTCTTTCTTCAACTCCGCCAACAAATTCAGTGCCTCCAGCGGAGTCATCCGGTTCAAATCCATCTCCCGCAACTTTTCCAGCACCGGCTGCGACAGCGGCGTGAAGATCGTCAACTGCGCAGGACGCTCTGGTTCCGTTCCCGGCGTCAGATGTTCCGTCAGCCGATGCTCCGCCGATTCATGCTCCGCCAAGACTTCACGGGCACGCACTACAACCTCGTTCGGCAGCCCCGCCAGCTTCGCGACTTCAATCCCGTAGCTTCGGTCAGCAGCGCCGGGTTCAACCTTCCGGAGGAAAACCACGCCGCCGCCGGTCTCTTTAACTGACACGTGATAGTTCTTCACCCCGCTCAACTGCTCGGCGAGTTCGGTCAATTCGAAATAGTGCGTGGCAAAGAGCGCCTTGGCACGCACCCGAGCGTGCAAATACTCCACCGCCGCCCACGCAATCGCCAGTCCATCATACGTAGAGGTGCCGCGTCCCACCTCATCCAGCAGGATCAGCGACCGCGCCGTGGCGGTGTGCAGAATGGCTGCTGTCTCGGTCATCTCGACCATGAACGTCGACCGTCCCCGCGCCAGGTTGTCGCTTGCCCCGATACGAGTGAACACCCGATCCACAATTCCCAACCGCGCCGACCGCGCCGGCACAAACGACCCCATCTGCGCCATGATCACAATCAGCGCCGCCTGCCGCAGATAGGTGCTCTTGCCGCCCATGTTCGGCCCCGTGAGCACCACGATGTTGTGCGTCGAGGAATTCAGGAACAGGTCGTTCGGCACAAACCGCTCGCTCCCCGCCGCCAGTTCCTGCAGTTCAATCACGGGATGCCGCCCTTCGACAATCTCCAGATCACCCAACTCTTCCGGCTTCTCCGCAAATCGCGGCCGGCAATAATTACGCAGCGCCGCAATATTCGCCAGGCAAGCAAGCACGTCGACTTCCGCCAGCGCCAGCGCCGTTTGGCGAATCCGTTTGGCTTCCCCAGCAACCGCCGAGCGCAACTCGGCAAACAGTCGCCGCTCGATCTCGACAATCTTCTCCTGGGCGTCGAGAATCTTGGACTCGTACTCCTTCAGCTCCGGGGTCGTGTAGCGCTCAGCATTGACCAGCGTCTGCTTGCGCTCGTAGTCGTTGGGCGCAAGGTGCTGGTTCGCTTTTGAAATCTCGATGTAGTAGCCGAACACGGAATTGAACTTCACCTTGAGCGACCCAATTCCAGTGCGCTCGCGCTCGCGTTGCTCCACCTGCGCCAGATACTGCTTCGAATTGCGGCTTAAATCACGCAGTTCGTCGAGGTCGCGGTCCACGCCCGGGGCAATCACGCCGCCATCGCTCAAAGTCAGCGGAGGCTCGGCCACAATCGTCCCCTCGATCTTGTCGCGCAGATCGCCCAGTTCATCCAGCAGCCCGTGCAACGCCCCGAGTCGCGTCGCGGAAAGCCCGGCCAGTACTCTCCGAACCTGCGGAATTTTGCCCAGTGACCCCGCCAGCGCCAGCACGTCCCGCGGATTCGCTGTCTCCAGCGTGACCCGACTCAGCAACCGCTCCAGGTCCAGAATGCCTTCCAGCCCCCGCCGCAACTCTTCCCGTCGGACGATATCCTTGACCTGCACCTCCACAGCATCGAGCCGCCCCTCGATCTCAGCCGGCTCAAGCGACGGACGCAGCATCCACGACCGCAACAGCCGCTTACCCATCGGCGTCACCGTCGCATCCAGGCAGCGGAACAAAGTCACGCCCGCATCCGTCCCCGCAAACAGCGGCTCGATCAGCTCCAGATTCCTTACCGTGACCGTATCCAGCACCAGGCAGTTCTGGCGTTCGTAGAATCCGATCCGGTCCACGTGGTCGAGCGTGCCGCGCTGCGTCGACCGGATGTAATACAGAATCGCTCCCGCTGCCGAAGCTGCCGCCGGCTTTCCCGCCAGCCCAAATCCCTCCAGCGACAACACGCCGAAATGGTTCTCCAGCAGCGGCGCCGCATGGTCCGGAGCAAAGATCCAGTCTTCCAGCGGCGTCTCAGCCCATCCCGAATCACGCGAGGATCTCCCCGGCTCACGTAGGGACGGACGCCCTCGTCCGTCCAGCCGAGCAAAGCTCGGCAGCTCATGGTTGGTACCATCGGCGCGTTCAAAAAGAGGAGCCGAAGACCCATACAAGAGCTCTTTTGGCCGTAACTGTTCAAGTTCTTCTTGAATACGCCGCCCAGCCGCCTCGCCACTGAATTCCGTGGCCCGAAACTCCCCGGTGGAAAGGTCCAAAGCCGCGAATCCCACCCGATCTCCCACCGCTGCAACTGCCGCCAGGAAGTTGTTCTCTTCCGAACTCAGAGAAGAATCGGCCGCCGTTCCCGGCGTGACAACCCGAGTCACCTCCCGCCGCACCAGTTTCTTGGCTAGGCTGGGGCTCTCCATCTGCTCACAGATTGCGACTTTGAATCCCCGCCGGATCAGCTTCGAGATGTAGCCCTCCGCCGCGTGGTAGGGCACGCCACACATTGGGATGGCGACGCCCCTTTCCTTATTCCGCGAGGTCAGCGTGATTTGCAGTTCACGCGCGGCTAGCACTGCGTCGTCAAAGAACAACTCGTAGAAGTCCCCCAGTCGGAAGAACAGCAGAGCGGTGGGATGCTCTTTCTTGATGGCGGCATATTGCCGCATCAGCGGCGTGGACGGCTCGGCCATAGAGGAATCGGTAATTTTGTAATCTCTAAATTGGTAATTTGCAATTTCGGCGGTTGCGCTTCCAACCAAGAGAAGCAAACGCGCTCTGTCCTGACCACACCACTGTAGCCTGTGAGAACGGTTTCAAATTACCAAATTTCACAATTACCCAATTCCCTCGGTTCCCATTTGACTCTCCTCCTGCCTTCTGCTTTCCTTACTGCATGGAACTGCGCAAAGATCCCATCACCCGCTCCTGGGTGATCACGGGCGACGACGTTTCTGAACCCGTTCCACACACTGGCGAATGCCCGTTTTGCAATGGGGCTCAGTCGCTCCAGGTGGTTTCCACGCTACCCGGACTCGATGGCGCTGCATGGTCGGCACGCGCGGTGGTCCATCCTCACGCTCTGTACCGCATCGAAGGCGAACCGGCCCGCCGAGCCGACGGTCTGTATGACCGCATGGGCTCGGTCGGCGCCCACGAGGTTCTGCTCGAAAACCCGCGTCACGACGGCCATCTCTGGAATGCCTCGGACGCCGAGGTGGAGCAGTTCCTGCGGCTCGCCGCGCAGCGCATCCAGGACCTCAAGCGCGACAGCCGCTTCAAGTATGTCAGCATCTTCAAGAACCACGGCCCCAGCGCCGGACAGGAGTTCGAGCACCCAACTTCCCAACTGACCGCTACGACCTTCGTCCCTCGCCGCGTGCTCTACGAACTCCGCGCGGGACGCGACTACTTCGAGAACAAGGAACGGTGCGTCTTCTGCGACATCCTGGCACAAGAAGAGCGTCAGCAACTCCGTGTCCTCGAAATCCGGGGAGACTACGTCGCTTTCGGGCCCTATGCTCCCCGCGTTCCCTACGAATGCTGGATCATGCCCCGCAGCCACGAAGCTTCGTTTGAACGCACCGGTTCTTCCCGTGTCGCCAATCTCGCGGACCTGGCGGCCCTCCTGCGCCGCACCCTGAAACGGATTCGCAGCGTCACCGAGGCCTTCCACCTCGTACTGCACACTTCGCCCAACAGCCAGCATCAATCGGGAACGCTCGGCTATTGGAAGACGCTCGACGATGACTATCACTGGCACATTGAAATCCTGCCCATCATCGAGGCGAAGTCAAAGTCCTATACCTTTAAAGAGGTGTACTACTCTCCGCTGACGTCGGAGACGGCGGTCCAGCGCTTAAGAGAAGCGAAGATCTAACCCATGCCGCAAAATCGGAGAATCGCTCCCGTCGTCCTGCTGTTGACCTGTCTTCTTGCCAGCTTCGCGGCATTCGCGCAAAGCGGCGCCCAGGCCCCGCCCGAGAAGCAGCAAGTCCTCTGGCAGAAGCTGGAAAACTCCATTACCCAAGTGGACCAGCACCTCGACGGCGTCGTTGGCGTTGCCGTGCTCGACCTCACGGATGGCCACAAGTACCTGCTTCACGCGAACGACGTCTTCCCGCAGGCCAGTTCCATCAAGATTACCGTGCTGGCCGAACTCTACCGTCAAGCCCAGCAAGGCAAGCTGAAACTCACTGACCTTTACACCGTAAAGGCCGCCGACCTCGTCCAGGACAGCGACATCATGGGCGGCCTCACCCCCGGCGTAACCCGCATCACCCTGCGCGATCTCGCCACCATGATGGTCGCGGTCAGTGACAACTCTGCCACCAACGTCCTCATCGACCGCGTCGGCATGGGGAACGTCAACGCGTTCCTCGATTCGCTCGGCCTCTCGCATACCAGGCTGCGCCGCAAGATGATGGACCTCAAGGCCGCCGTTGAGGGCAGGGAAAACGTCTCGACCCCCGCCGAAATGATGGCTCTGCTGGAAGCCATCTACCGCGGCAAAGTGCTGAACAAAGAGATGACTGACGACTTCTTCAAAGTCCTCAGCACCCATAAGGACAGCTGGATCCCGCGCGATCTTCCCGATGACTTGAAGATCGCCAACAAGCCCGGCGCGCTCGAAGGCGTACGCAACGATTTCGGCGTGATCTTCGTGGAGAAACGCCCTTACATTCTCTGTGTGATGACGACCTACCTGCACCGCGAACGCGACGGGGAAGAATCGATCAGCAAGATCTCGTTGGAAGCCTGGCGTATGTTCGATCGCATGGCCCGCGCCAGCGAATATGGAAGAGTCATATCGCCGGGGAACAGCACAAAGTAGTTGCTAGTTTCTGGTTTCTAGTCTCTCGCTTCTCGTTTGCGCGACAGGTGTGGGTCTGCTAGCAACCAGCAACTAGAAACAAGCAACCACTCTATGACCATCCGCCGCCTCAAGACCTATGCCGGTTCCCAAGGCTACGTGTACCAGTACTACTTCGTAGGCAAGCGTCCCACCCCGACTGGCGATGCGATCGAGTACATCTTTGACGTCACATCCGACCGCAAGACCAAATACGCAGTCAGCATCTTCCTTCCGCAGCCGGTCGTAGCCGCTTGGAACCACAACCACGGCCGGTCCCTCACCGACGCCGAGCAATATGCCGCCGTCAAAATCCGCCTTTTTCGTGCGTTTGACGAAATAGAAGATCTGCAAATCACCGGACGGTCATTGCCCATCGACTCCCAGCATCTGGAAGGGTCGCTCGCCTCCCTGGGCGTTGAATAGCGCTTCGTTCCAGTCCTTCCCCTTTATGTGACGCACGTCACATGCACTTGTGACAGCGCCCGTTTCCCCTCCCCTCCTCCTCTGGGCAAACTATAATCACCCGGGGCAGGTGGGGGCATCCATCACAGCCCGGGGAATCACGTAAAAGACATATGAGCCTGATCTGGCTGCGAGTCGCGTTGGTCTGTTATGCGGTGGGGTTGCTCTACGCCCTGGTCGCGCTCACCCGCACCTCCGAAGTCCTGGGGAAGGTGGCGCTCCATGCTTCCTACCTGGGCATGGTGTTTCACTTTGTTTCGCTCGCCGAAGCGGTCGCCCAAGCCGGACAGCTGACCCTGGCCTCGGTACACAATTCCGAGTCGCTGCTTGGCTTCCTCATCATGGTTGTCTTCATGCTGGTCTACGTGGTGTACCAGACGACTTCCCCTGGCATCGTGGTGTTCCCGCTCGTGTTCCTGCTGACTTTTATCGCCGCGACTGGCCAGCAACCACTTGTCTTCACCTCGGTGGCGGTGCAACACGGCTGGCTGGCAGCCCACATCCTGACCATCTTCACTGGATACGCGGCCCTTTTCGTAAGCTTTGGTGCCAGCCTGCTCTACCTCCTTCAGGAGCGCGCGCTGAAATCGAAAACCTCCGGCGGCGTGTTCGCCCGTCTTCCCGCCCTCCAGGTGATCGACGATATCGGTTACCGCTCCCTGATGCTCGGGTTCCCATTCATGACCCTGGGCCTGATCTTCGGCTCGGTGGTTGCCGAATCCACGTACCATCGCGTGGATCTTGGTGATCCCAAGATTCTGCTTTCTGTCCTGATGTGGGCCGTCTATCTGATCATGGTGTACACGCGGCTGAGTGCCGGATTGCGCGGTCGTCGGGCCGCCGTGCTGGCCAGCGCCGCTTTTGTTGCCGCCATCGTGGCCTGGGTAGCCAACTACTTCAGCGGAATGCACAGGTTCATCGCCTCATGAGATTCCAACTCATCGGCGTCAATCACAAGACCGCGCCGGTCGAGGTCCGCGAGCGGTTGGCCATCCCCGAATCGCGCCTGCCCGAGGCCTGTAAGAAACTATCCGAGCATCCGGCCATTGCCGAAGGCATGATCGTTTCCACCTGCAACCGCGTGGAATTCCTCGCCAACATGAAGAACGGCACCGGAGACCTGCGTGAGTTCTTGGGGGAGTACTTCGCTCTCGATCCGGCCCAGTTCGAAGCTCATCTCTACGAATTCCGCGAGCAGGAAGCCGTCCGCCACGTGTTCCGCGTTGCTGCCAGCCTGGACTCGATGGTGGTCGGTGAGCCCCAGATTCTTGGCCAGGTGAAAGAAGCCTATGCCACAGCCCGCGCCGT
>PMCH01000084.1:14943-33796 GCA_003154055.1 Acidobacteriaceae bacterium | reverse complement strand
CTGGTCGGCGCCGGCAAGATGAGCGAACTGGCTGCCCGGCATCTGCTGGCCCACGGTGCGGCCTCGATCTTCGTCGCCAACCGCACTTACGACCGTGCCATCCGGCTGGCGCAGAAATTCAATGGTCAGGCGATCGAGTTCAGCCGCCTTTACGACACCTGCGAGCGCGCCGACATCGTCATNNCTCAACAAGGTCGATGGAATTTTCGTTTACGACATTGACGACCTCCAGCAAGCCGTCTCCAGCCACGTCGCCGATCGCAAGAAGGAAGCAGAGAAGGCCGAGGCGATCGTCAACGCGGAAGTCGACAAATTTCAGGCGCGCCTTCAGACTCTCGATGTCGTCCCCACCATCGTCAGCCTGCAAGACCATCTCGAGACCATCCGCCAGGCCGAAATCGACCGTGTGCGCGGACGCCTCGGCTCGATGTCGCCCGAGCAGGAACTCGCCGTGGAGGCACTTAGTCGCGGCATTATCAACAAGATCATGCACACACCCATCAGCACCCTGAAGACTGCCGCGCGCGATCCGGAGTCCACGACTGTCGTCGAACTGGTGCGCCGGCTTTTCAACCTCCAGGACAAAGACAAAGAAAAAGAAAGGCAGCCCGTCGCCAAGTCGGGCGGAGACTCGGGAGCGCCCAACTAATGGCTCACCTGCGCATCGGCTCCCGCGGCTCGCAACTAGCCCTCTGGCAAGCCCACCACATTTCCGACCTGCTGCGTGCGCAGGGTCACACCGTTGAGTTGGAAATCATCAAGACCACCGGCGATAAAATCACCGACGTCGCTCTCGCCAAGGTCGGCACCAAGGGCATGTTCACCAAGGAAATTGAAGAAGCTCTGGTCGAAAATCGCGTGGATCTCGCCGTTCACAGCCTCAAGGATCTGCCCACCGAACTGGCCTCTGATTTCGAAATTGCCGCCATCACCACGCGCGAAAATCCGCGCGACGTCTTCTGTTCTGTGAATTTCACCAGCATTGAGGCGCTCCCCCAGGGAGCGAACGTCGGCACCAGCAGCCTGCGCCGCCAAGCCCAGTTGATGGCCATCCGTCCCGATCTCAAGATTCATCCCCTGCGCGGCAACGTGGATACGCGCCTGCGCAAACTCGAAGCCGGAGACTACGACGCCATTATCCTCGCCGCCGCCGGCCTGAACCGTCTTGGAAAGACGCAACTCGTTCGCCAGGTTATTCCTGCCGAAGTAATGACTCCCGCCGCCGGACAAGGCGCTCTCGGCATCGAAATCCGCCGCGGAGACGCCGCCACCCGCGCTCACCTGGCCTTCCTCGACAACGCGGCGGCGCGTGCCACCACCACGTGTGAGCGAGCCCTGCTCAATAAACTGGGCGGCGGCTGCCAGGTCCCCATCGGAGCCTTCGCAGAAGTGAAGAACGGACGCATTCACCTGAGCGCCCTGGTCGCGCATCCCGACGGCACCAAGGTCCTGCGTGAAACCCGCGATGGCGACGACCCGGTGCGCCTGGGTGACGAAGTGGGTGAAACCCTTCTCCGCCGCGGCGGTGATG
Source organism: Acidobacteriaceae bacterium (assembly GCA_003154055.1). Taxonomy (GTDB): domain Bacteria; phylum Acidobacteriota; class Terriglobia; order Terriglobales; family Acidobacteriaceae; genus Acidiflorens. The sequence continues at coordinate 32,265 of PMCH01000084.1, read as the reverse complement.
CTATTCTCGAGGAAGTGTATGGAGAAGGATTCGCCCTCCCGCAGCAGCCGTGAGGATGATCCTCTACGGATTGTCATCCCGAGCGAAGCGAGGGATAGGCAGTTCCTGACTACTGACTACTAGCTACTAGCTACTGACTACTGCCCCATGAAGCCCAACGAAAAACGTCCTCTCGCTGGAACCCGCATTCTCGTCGGACGCGCCCGCCATCAGGCCGGCAGTCTCTCCGTGGCGCTCCGCGGCCTGGGCGCAAGCGTCATCGAAATTCCTTTTATTGAAATCCGCAAGCCTGCCTCGTTCCAACCTCTCGACGACGCGCTGAACAATCTCCGCACCTACGACTGGCTCATCCTGACCAGCGTGAATGGCGTCGAGGCGATGTGGCAGCGCCTGCGTAGACACCGCATCCCCAAGACGAAGCTCAAGCATCTGCAGATCGCTGCCATCGGCCCGGCCACCAAGAAAGCCATCGTCAAGCATGGCCTGAAAGTAAAAATGGTTCCGGAAGAATACGTAGCGGAATCGGTGGTGAAAAGCTTGCGCGACAAGGTCAACGGGAAACGAGTCCTTCTCATCCGGGCGAAAGTTGCCCGCGACGTGATCCCTGAGGAATTACGGGCCGCCGGCGCTGCGGTTGATGTGGTCGAGGCCTACGAAACGGTAGTCCCGGAAAAGTCGCGGGCGCGCCTGCACGCACTGATGAAGAATGCGGCCCGCCGTCCTCATGTGGTGACCTTCACGAGTTCCTCAACGGTGAGGAATTTTGCAGAACTGCTGGGCCCGGCCCGCGCAGCTTCTCTCAAGAGTATTCAATTTGCATCCATTGGCCCGGTCACCTCGGCCACGCTCCGCGAACTGAATCTGCCCGTCGCGATCGAAGCCCGTGAATTCACCATGGGCGGCCTCATCCGCGCCATCCTGCTCGCCCGCTATGCGGTGCCGTCCGCTTAGTACCTCGCCCTGCCCTGCCGCAAGTGTCCAGTGACATGGGACTTACATCTGGCAGGTTAGTAACTTGACCATCCAGCCAGGATTGACTAAGTTTGCGCAGCAACGGCCGCACGTACGGTTCGCTCGCAGGAGACGCCCATGATCAGGATCCCGATCAAGCTTTTGGCCGGTGTGTTCGCCCTGTTGGCGCTGGTTCCCGCCGCGCAATCGCAAGCGAGTCCGCCGGACAAGTCACTGGGAGATGTGGCCCGGGAACAACAGGAACTGCGCAAGCAGCAAAAGAAGGCTGCGCCTTCCAATGTCTATACCGAGGCTGGTGTCGCTTCCGACAACGGCACGCCCGAGAGCGGATGCTCAAAGCCTTCATCATGTTCCGATTCGGACAAAAGTGTGGACTCGAAAGCCTGCAAGCCGCCTGTTTCTGAGTCCAAGCCCGCCGAATCTCAAGAAACGCAGAATCCTCGAAACCTCCGCTCCGCCGTTGACCGGGCCCCCGACACCAAGCCTGACATGATCGTTGTCCCCGCAGGCACGGAAATCAAGGTGGATATTGTCGAGGGCAAGGTTATTGTGCCGGTACGAGTGGGATTTGCCACGCCGATTCCGGCGCTATCCAAGGTGGCGGTGCAGGTCACTCCCGTTTACTACTACACGGGCTATGGCAATTACGGGACCGGTCCGGTGGTCTTTGTGGAGAACGCCGTGCTAACGGCCGTGACGGTGCGGGGAGTTACTTATGCCGTGCAGGCAAGCACCATACAACTGGACACCATGGGCGGTGCGAGGGGCACAATCGCGGCGAGTTCCAGCCGCGACGCAGTGTTTGTCTTGAGTGCACCGGTAGCCATCGAGCGCTGATCGGGTATCCCTTGGCTACCTGCGAAGCCGCTACTCTTCATGCGGCCGCGAAACACCCATCTGCGGATCAATCCCATCCAGGTACGCCTGCAGATGTTGCTTTCCGTCCGGCGGCAGTCCGGTGAACTCAATTCCGTTTCCTACGCCCGGATCGCACGTCCGTACCACCGCTGAGATCGTGACGTGCTCCGACTGGAGGTAGAAATCAACCCGTAGCACCGTTCCCAGCGGGAGCGGCAGAATCGTCTCGATGTAGCATCCGTTCCCGCTGACGTCGGTGGCATTGATCCGCATCGGCGTGTTGATTCGTTCGTCGCGTAATTCCAGAGGAAATGAGATTTTGTGCCGGGGCCAGCGCCTCCGATTCGACGCAGAAATCTCGATCCTTGCCCCCTGGATCGGGAGATACGCCTTCCACGGACACTCCTGGTCGGCCAGCAGTTGCACCCCGACCTGGTTCTTCCTCATTGGCCCCGTACTCATGGCCCAGACCACGGTACAGCGCGCCTTTTTCTCGTCGCACTGAACTCCGATCACATCGCCCACTTTCAGTTCGCTTTCCACTCCTGAAACCAATGCGCCCTCGGAACTGATGTTCTGGGCTCGGGCATGTTGTGAAAAGGGATGTCCATCGGCACTCATCCCCCACACCCGCACGGGCAGGTCAACGGTGACGCGAGGCTCGGGTTGCACATCAGTCATGATTCACACTCGCAGCCGGGTTATGCAAATCATACCTCCGCTTCAGTGTTTGCAGCATGACAAAGGTACCTCAGCTGGTTCCAGCCGCCACCGCAGGGGGATTGGACTTGCGGGCGCCTATCCCGCGCTTGCGAATTCGCGATACCCGATCACCCGGATTCTTTGCCGCTCCAGGAACTCCCGCAACTCCTGTGATCCAAGCAGCTGCCGCTCCTCGTCCCGCGACGCCAGCAGTCGCGTGTTCGCCGCCTGCAGCTCGGCGTCGTGGTAGCCCGGATGGCAGACCAGTTCCCAAGTCCCTTCCGGCAGATTCTCCAGCGCCTGCTGAAGGAGCGAACCATCCAGCGATCCCGTTTCGATCACCCCGATTACGCCGTCGGGTGTGGCCAGTCCCGCCCTCTTCATCCGCTCCCGGAAATCTCTCCCCAGGTTTCGCAGGATCTGCACCTGCCCATAGCGTTTCCACAACGAGGGACGTCCAGCGAGATGGCGAATCCGCATCCCCCCCGGCGGACCAAAAGGGTTGCGAATCGCGGGCACTCCACACATCAGCGCAGCCCCAACCATGGCCTCCAACACCACCGGGAATATGTGGGTGTGCTTGTGCGTATCGAAATGCGTGACCTGAACCCCCGCCGACCGGACCTTTCTTACCTGGGCAACAATCTCATCCACCAATTGCTCGCGATCGAACCGCCCCATGACCGCTTGCACAACAAAGGCCGGCAGGCGGGAATGAAACCTGCCCGTCGCCGATCCGCCTGTGGTGGATCCGTCCGAGAGCAGGGAAGAAACCGCAGCCCGATCCAGCAGCGGAGCGCCGTCCACCAGCACGACGTGGCATCCCACCGAGAGTCCGGGAGCCGAACGGGCCAGTTCGGCCGCATGATTGAAGGCAGCGCCGCCGGCCATCAGCGTTGCTGACGTCACCACGCCTTTGGTGTGGCTTTCCAGAATGGCGCGATTGACCCCGTGGGTCAGGCCCAGGTCATCCGCATTGACAATCAGTCGCCGCACGCCCAAGAGTGTAGCAGCCACCAGCATGCACATCTTCTGGGAAGCGAGCTCCGCGTCAGGTGTGGAGAAGGATGCTCAGCTCAGGGCTGCGGAATGAGGGCTCGTATCAGGGCATCGCTTCAGCGATGCCGCGAGTCGCCCATTTTTTGTAGCCCCTTTAGGGGATGTCACATTTGCACTGCGCCCCGCAACGCGTGGTTTGACCCATCACCGGCCGTCCGTTATCCTCAACTTCAGTCTGGCTTCGCAGAAGGTCCGCGCCCGAAGCGCTGGTTCCCGCAGCAAGCGGGCGGTTAGCTCAGTTGGTTAGAGCGCCTGCCTTACAAGCAGGAGGTCGCAGGTTCGAGCCCTGCACTGCCCACCATCCTCCGATCAGAACACGTGCCCCACCTGGAAGAACCACTTCGCGTGCCCGCTGTCGCCCACGCTCCCGCCCAGGAGTAGCGGCCCAAAGGCAGTCTCTGCCAGGACGCCCGCCGCCACGTCATTGGGAAATTTGCTTTCCGTCGGGACGCCGTACATCTTGCCAAATTCGTAGGCCCCGATCGCGTACACCTTCTTGCCAACGAACGGCGGCAGCGTGAAGAGGTCGTGTAAGTAACCGGTGCGAAAGTAATAGAACTGATTGCCGAGGAGTTCGTTCGTGCCGTAAGCGCTCAAGCGGGCCGGGCCGCCCAGAAAAAACTGCGGCACACCAACGTGAGTCGAGCCAAAAGTTGTCCCGCCTTCGCTCTGCACAAATACCGACGCCACCCGGGTGACCGGCTTGAAGTACATGACCTCCGCGCGCATCAATGGGAACGCGGCATTCGCACCCGGATTTGAATCAAACCACTGGAATGTCGTCTCCACGCTGTACCCTTTGTGCGGCGCGATCGGGTCGTCCTTGTGCGCCACCAGAAAGTGGAGCCGGGTGTCGCCTACTCGCCCCGCGAACGAGAAAAACTCCGGCGTGCCCAGCCGGAGGTTGGCATTGAAGTAGCCCACTTCGTACCCGGCTCGAACTTCCGCAAAGCGGCTGAATCCATATCCCACATCGATCCCGATGGTATCCCGATACACCCGGTATTCCGCCTGGGGATCGCTCTTGCGGTAGATCTTGAAAGCAGTGTTGGTGGCCTCGGCGTGCGGCGCAAAGAACCACTTACTCGTCTCCGTGAATGGCCGGTAGAGCTCGCTCTGCACGCCCCAGGTGTTCCCGAGTTGCAAGTCTGTTCGCCACTCCGAGCGATATCCCGCAATGTCCATGACCGTGAGCCGCGCCAACTGCGTAAAGGTCACATTGTCGCTTTCCGAACCGTCCACCGCGAAGCCAAGTTGAAGAATAGGCGGAGCGTAGTCTTTCTCATGGACCGTAATCATCAGTCCGCTTTGACCATCGCGGGTTGCCAGCCGGTAATCCGTAGAGTCATATTTCCCGATCCCCGTCAGCCGAGTCAGTAACTTACTAAGCTGCGCGTCGTCGATCGGCTTTCCGGCCAGCGGTTGCAGAAATCTCTCCAACTGGCGCGCAGCGGTTGGGCTGGTGCCTTCGACCTTCACAAATTGGGGTACGGGCACCAGGGTCTGCTCGCGGTTTTTGCGTTTCTGCAGGTACTGTTGCCATGTGGCTTCGTCCATCGAATAGGGCGCAAATACTCGCCCCTTGGCTTCTGCTGCCTTGGCGCCAATCCCGATCATTGTTTCGACCTTGTCATAGTCCATGGAGGTGTAGTCGCGAAGGTCGACGTTCACCACCAGGTCCGCGCCGGCCAGTCCCCGGATTTCATTTTCGCGAACGACCACGTCGATCGAGCGCCCCAGCACGCTGAACAGCGATTGCAATTGCTTCGGATCACCTGGTGAAACCTCCAGGTGCACCGCAATCACGATGTCCGCACCCATCTTCCGCACCACGTCCGTCGGCAGATTGCCGATCAGGCCGCCGTCGACATAGACCTTTTCGCCGTCCCGGACCGGAGAGAACAGGCCGGGGATCGACATGGTTGCGCGTAACGCCAGCTGCAACGAGCCGGCCGAAAACACCACTTCCTTTGCCGAAACCAGATCGGTTGCGACGCATCGGAACGGGATCGGCAGATTGTCGAAGGAATCCAGGTTGGAATACGGCAGCGTCTCGCGGTCAATCAGCAGGCTGACCTCGTGACCCGCGTTCAGCCCCGAAGGGACTGACAAACCGTGTTTCAACCCGAGCACGACCGAATTCTGGAACGCGCGCAAGTCTTCTTTCCGTCGAAAAGTCAGGTCCTCGTAGGCCGGCTGGCCGCCGATGATCAGGTCCCAGTCCTGCGCTTTGACAAGTTCCTCGAGTTGCTTCGGACTCTTTCCGGTTGCGTACAGCCCGGCAACCAGCCCTCCCATACTCGTTCCCGCAATGTAGTCAATCGGAATACGGTGGTTTTCAAACCACTGCAAAACGCCGATGTGCGCAACTCCTAGGGCCCCGCCGCCTTCGAGCGCAACCCCAATCCGCGGGCGCGATTCTTTCGGACTCATTGGATTTAACTGCGCCTCGCTTGATGCTGCGGGCTTCTCGGAAGGGTTTTCCTGGGCCACCGCAGGCACTACGAATGAAAGGCAAAGTAGGGCAATCACCGTTCGAGACATTGCAATCTCCCGACCTGGAGGTGCCGTTTGGCATGCACCCCGGTTGTCCGCCAATTGTGACAGGTTTCACAGCGTGGATGAACCCAAACGATCTCCAACACCCGTTATATAATCCACCACTTGCTGTGCAGTTCACGCCCATGAATCGCCGCGAGTTTCATATCTCGGTTCTCAAGTTGTCTGCTGGCGCGATTCTCGCCCCGCGCCTGTTTGCCAGCCCACGGGAGGAAGCGTCACCTGGGGCTTCGCGGCTGTACAAGAGCGCAGTGGTGATCGATTCTCTTGGCGGACTGTTTCTTGGCGCAGACACTCTGCCTTCCGCTGAAGCCCTCGCCGCGGTGCGCAATTCGGGCATCACGGCGGTGAATTGCACCGTCTCCGACCCAACGCTCGAAGGTACGATCAAGAACCTCGCTGCTCTGCAAGAACTGGTCGACGCGTATCCGGATGTGTTCTTGATCGTGCGCCGGTACTCGGATATCGCCTTCGCCAAGCGCGACCGCAAAATCGGCGTCCTGCCTGGCTTTCAGTACAGCGCCTTCTTCGAGGAAAACCCCGAACGCATCGAGATATTTCGCCAGCTGGGCGTGCGCATTATGCAGATCACGTACAACAAGCGCAGCCTCTTCGGCGACGGCTGCCTGGAACCGGGCAATGCCGGTTTGAGCGCGGCCGGGGTGACGGTGATCAAGAAAATGAACAGCCTTGGAGTCGCCGTCGACCTGAGCCATAGCGGATATCGGACCACATCCGAAGGTATTGCCGCATCCTCGAAGCCCGTGCTCGTCACGCACGCGGGCTGCTCTGCCGTGTATGCTCACCCGCGCAACAAGCCCGACGAGATTCTCCGGGCTCTGGCCGACCGCGGGGGATACTTCGGCGTCTACTTCATGCCGTACCTGGTGGCCTCACCAACCGTACCCACGCGCGAACACGCAATCGCCCATCTCGTGCATGCCCTCAATGTCTGCGGAACGGATCACGTTGGGATCGGCTCCGACGGTGCGATCGAGAAGGTTGTGCTCACCGACCAGCAGAAAGCCGACTTCGAGGAGGATATCGCTCGGCGCAAGAAACTAGGCATTGGCGCGCCCGGCGAGGATCGCTATCCATACCTGCCCGATCTGAATGGTCCCGATCACATGGAAAGCATCGCATCCGAGCTCGCCAAGCGCGGCCAACCCTGGTCGGTCATCGAGAAAGTCCTGGGCGTGAACTTCCAGCGTGTTCTCGGCGACATCTGGGGAACNNTCTGCACTCTTTGCCCAGCAGCCCAAAGAATCCGCCGTCCCCGCCCTGCCGTCCGACGTCCCCGAGAATGCCGAGCGCTACTCGGTCTCCATCATGGGCAATCTCGCCGGACAACAAGCCGTGTGGACCGCCTCCGACGGCACCGTCCACATGTTCCACCAATTTAACGATCGCGGCCGTGGTCCCAAGACCACCAGCATCTTCAAGCTCGATGCGAACGGCGTTCCGGTGTCGGAAACCGTCAACGGCAATGACTACCTGAAGTCTGCGGTGAACGAACGCTATACGCTCGACTCCGGCACCGCCCGCTGGAAAAACGATGCTGAAAATGGCGAGAAGAAGCTGGCCACCCCCGCCATGTACATTTCGATCAATGGCGCTCCTGCTGAGATTGCCATCCTCGTACACGCCGCACGCGCGAACCGCGGCCAGGTCGCCTTGCTGCCCGAGGGTGAAGCCCACGTGGAACAGGTGGCGGAGCGCAATCTTGACCATGCTGGAACAAAAAAGCACGTCTCGGTGTATGCCGTCACTGGCCTGGACTTCTCACCGATCTACGTCTGGCTCGATGATCAGGATAGGTTCTTCGCCTTCGTGAATCCTTGGAGCACCATTGTTCCCGAAGGATGGGAAGAGACTTCGGAGCCGCTTCAGACCGTCCAGGATGAGATTTCGCATGCCCGTGCCGCCGAATTGGCCGCCAATCTGGCCCATCCGGCAACCCATGGCATCGTCCTTGCACACGCCAACGTTTTCGACGCCGAGTCTGGAACAATTCTCAAGGACCAAGCCGTGTTCGTGGCCGGCAATCGCATTAGAAGCGTCGGGCCGGCCAATGCATTCACGGTTCCAGCCGACGCTGAAGTGATCGATGCCGCCGGCAAGACCTTGCTCCCCGGCCTCTGGGACATGCACTCCCACGTCGGCGATAACGACGGACTGCTTAATCTCGCGGCTGGCGTCACCACCGTCCGTGATCTTGCCAACGACACCGACACTCTGCTTGCCCGCCGCAAGCGCATCGAAGAAGGCAAGGAGATCGGTACCCGCATCGTCATCGCCGGCATCATCGACGGCCCCGGTCCTTATCAGGGTCCCACCAAGGTGCTGGTCGCGACCGAACAGGAGGCCCGTGCCGCCGTTAGTAACTACAAGCGCCTCGGCTATGTCCAGATCAAGATTTACAGCTCCGTGAAGCCGGAACTCGTTCCCGCCATCATCGATGAAGCCCACAAGAACGGCATGCGCGTCAGCGGCCACATCCCAGCCGGGATGACCGCCGCCCAATGCGTCGTACTCGGCTACGACGAAGTTCAGCATGCCAACTTCCTCATGCTCAACTTCTGGCCCGACGTGAAGAACACCAACACGCCTGCGCGCTTCACCGAGGTTGCCAAGCGCGGCGCCGATCTCGATCTCAAGTCGCCGCAGGTTCAGTCATTCATCAAGTTGCTGCGGGATCACCACACCGATGTCGACATTACGCTCAGCATCTTCGAAGACATGTTTACACAACGCGCCGGCCAGCTTCCGCGCGGTTTTCAGCCCATCGCCAACCGTCTGCCACCCCAGGTCCGGCGCGGATTGCTCTCCGGCGGCCTCACCCCTCCTCCAGGGATGGAAGCCCGCTACGATCAATCGTTCGCAAAGATGGTGGACTTCGCCGGCTTGTTGTATCGCTCCGGAATACCGGTTGAGTCAGGAACGGATTCCATGGCCGGTTTCGCCCTGCACCGCGAGTTGGAATTGCATGTCCAGGCAGGAATTCCACCGCAGAAGGTTCTCCAGGACGCAACGCTGGGCGCCGCCCGGATCATGAGCATGGATCGCGATTTGGGATCGATCATGCCCGGCAAGCTGGCCGACCTCACGTTGGTAAACGGGGACCCCGTTGCCAATATCAGCGATATAAGAAAAACCGCCCTGGTGGTGAAGGATGGTGTGGTCTACAAACCAGCGGAAATGTACTCAGCCCTCGGCGTGACCCCGTAGGTCGATCTTCTTCGGAGTGCTGGCATGGGGAGGCCCTTACCTGCGCGACCCCCAGTTGCGTACAATAATTCCCCTGCGAAACTTGCGGGCAGGCGAGTAGAGCCAAAAGCTGGATCAACAAGGAGCGACGCATGAGCAAGGTACGAGTCCTGGTCGGCACACGCAAAGGAGCATTCATCCTGACGTCGGACGGCAAACGGGGAAAATGGGATGTCAGCGGTCCCCATTTTTCGGGCTGGGAGATGTATCACCTGAAGGGATCGCCCGCTGATCCGAATCGAATTTATGCGTCCCAGACCAGCGGCTGGTTCGGGCAGGTCATTCAACGCTCGGATGACGGAGGCAAAACCTGGCACCAGCCCGGAACCCCTCCCGGCGAGTCTACGACCGCGCCCGGCGGCATGCCCAAAGGCGAAAGCAACAAGTTCGTCTACGACACCTCCGCCGAAAGCGGCAAGGCTCTCACCACGCACCAGTTTTACGACGGCACGCAGCATCCCTGGGAATTCAAGCGCGTATGGCATCTGGAACCCTCGCTCACCGATCCAGATACGGTCTATGCCGGGGTGGAAGACGCGGCGATCTTTCGTACAACCGACGGTGGACAGAACTGGAAGGAGCTTCCCGGACTGCGCGGCCATGGCACCGGACCCAAGTGGCAGCCGGGCGCGGGCGGCATGTGCCTGCACACCATCATTCTGGACCCGAGCAATGCGCAGCGGATCTACATTGCGATATCGGCAGCGGGTGCATTCCGCAGTGACGACGGAGGCAAGACCTGGAAGCCGATCAACCGCGGACTGCGTTCGCAGTACATTCCTGACCCGAATGCCGAGGTCGGTCATTGCGTGCACCACATCGCGATGAATCCGTCGCGCCCGGGAGTCCTCTTCATGCAGAAGCACTGGGACGTGATGCGCTCGGACGATGCCGGCGACAACTGGCGCGAAGTCAGCGGAAACCTGCCCACGGATTTTGGTTTCGTGATTGATGTCCACGCCCACGAGCCGGAAACGATCTATGTCGTGCCCATCAAGAGTGATGGCGAGCACTTTGTGCACGAGGGCAAACTGCGCGTGTACCGCAGCCGCACCGGNNGCGGTCGATTCGCTCGATAAGTGCGGTGTCTATTTCGGCACCACCGGCGGGCAGGTATACGTCTCGGCCGATGCCGGAGACAGCTGGGCCCCCATTGTCCGCGATCTTCCGGCAGTGCTTTCAGTCGAGGTTCAGACGCTGCCATGATTTACGCAGAGAAGATCACGCCAATATGATCCGCGTCATACTCCCCCAGCACCTGCGCACCCTCGCGCAAGTTCAAGGCGAGGTGGAGCTCGGCGTCGAGCGCCCGGTCACGCAGCGCTCGGTCCTCGACGCGCTTGAGGCCCGCTACCCGATGCTGCGCGGGACCATCCGCGACCACGGCACGCAACAGCGCCGGGCCTTTCTGCGGTTCTTCGCCTGCCATGAGGACCTCTCGCACGAATCGCCGGACGCCCCTCTGCCCGAAGCAGTGGCGAATGGCAAAGAGCCGCTCCTGATCATCGGTGCCATTGCCGGGGGGTGACTCACCTCGCTGATTTATCGCTTGTGCCACCACAAGTAAATGAGTCCGAGGGCGGTGATGGCGAGCAGTACTTCCGGCCAACGTTTCAAGATTGATCGTAGCCCCACCATGCGCCTCGCGCTCAGAGAACCGGTTTCAGTTTCTTCCAATAGGAGGCGATGTGATCTGGGTGAGCGAGAAAGACGCGGCCGGTCACAGTCGCGTTTTGATGCAATGACCTGACATACATGGAGGTGGCGAGTTCGTTGGTGGGGAGTCCCTTTGCCTTACCCTCCTGATTGTGGAACAGGATGAAGCCATCATGGGTCTCGCAGACAACTTCGGGCGGACCAGCAACGTAATCCCGGATCTGTTGAAGAGAAAATTCCTCGTCATCGGGCATGGCGGGGATGATCTCGCCGCTCGCCTTAATGATGAAACTCAGGTTCCCGCTCCGGCTGAAGTCCATGGCACGCTCCCCTTTTCGAATAGTCTAGTAAAAGAGTAGACATTCCGTCAATGGAGAGTTCTCGTGGCCATTCTCCGTTCCGACGGCCGTTGAGCGGCCTGGCGGGAGCGAGCGTTCTTAACCCAAAACCGCCCTCGCCGTTGATCCCGGCTATATACTCTTCCATTCCCCGAACCGAGGTGGCGATGCACCGCACGCGAAATCACCAGTTCTTCATCCCGCTCACGATCTGCATCTTCCTTCTGACTTCTGCTTTGCTCGGCCAGCAGGCCAGGCTTGCTCCCGAGAAACAGGCCCAAATCGAATACACCGTGACGAAGTTCATGGCTGCGAGCGGCGTCCCGGGAATTTCGGTCGCGGTGGTCGAGAACGAAAAGTTCGAATGGGCGGGCGGATTCGGCATGGCTGATCTGGAGAACTTCGCCCCCGCCACCGCGCACACTCTCTACCGGCTGGCCTCGATCTCCAAGCCCATTACCGCCACCGCGGCCCTGCAACTTTGGCAGCGCGGCAAACTCGATCTTGATGCGCCCGTGCAAAAGTTTTGCCCGGCGTTTCCCCAGAAAGACGCGCCCATCTCCACTCGTCAAGCGCTGTCTCATCTGGCAGGAATCCGCCATTACAAGTCCGGTGCGCAGGACGATCCCGAGACCGGCAATACCCGCCACTTCGACGATCCCATCGAGGCTGGGTTGAATTTCTTCAAGAACGACGCGCTCGTAGCCCAGCCTGGCACAGCCTTCCATTACTCGACCCAGGGCTTTACTCTCGTGGGCTGCGCCATCGAGGGCGCTTCCGGCCAGAAGTATGTGGACTACGTCCGCGAGAACGTATTTCTCCCCGCCGGCATGGTGCACACCCGCGCCGATGACCGCTTCGCCGTCGTCCCGTACCGCACGCGTTTTTACAGCAAAGAGAAGTCTGGCGCGGTGGTGAACGCCGAGTTCCTCGATCCGAGCTACAAGATTCCCGGAGGAGGTTGGCTCTCTTCCGCCGAGGACATGGCGAACTTTGAGGTGTCCATGTTGAACGATCGCCTGATGACGCGGGCCACCCGCGATGTGATGTGGACAACACAGAAGACTTCCGGCGGAAAGGAAACCGGCTACGCGCTCGGTTGGAGGACGGGCAAGGATCTCGGCGTCCCCGACGTCGGCCACGGCGGGGGCCAGCAGGGAACCAGCACTTTCATCATGATTGTGCCCGAGCGCCGCGCCGGAGTGGTCGTCCTGATGAACATGGATGGCGCCAACTCCTCGGCCCTGGCAGCCGAACTGATGAAGATCCTGATCGGAGCAGGGAAGTGATCGCTCCGGCTGCGCTCACCCGCTTTCTCAGGAGAGATAGTAGCCGCTAGGGCAGCAACCCGAACACTCCGACGCCGTTGGTCGTGCCTACGTACACCTTTCCGTTCGCAATCGTCGGCGTGATGTACTTATTCCCGTTGCCGAAGTGATCACGGCTGTTCGCGGCCTGGTTGGAGTTATATAACTCGACCGAAAGGTCCTGCGCTTTGTATGCATGCAGTACCGCGGGCGAGCTGTTCTCGGTGGCCCACAGAATGCTGTTGTTCATTGAGTTGCCCGAAATGCTGGGTGTTGCTCCGGGATATTGAAAGAACGTGCTCGTCTGCGACGCTGGCGTCGTATCCAGTAGCCCATTGCTGTTAAACGCGAAGGCTTTGATCCTGTCCCCGACCGCTCCGTAGTAGATGCGCTTGTTGAAGTACGCCGGCGCCGAGAACACGCTCCCACCCAGAACCCCGTTCAGCTGCTGATAAATCTGACTATTGTTGTTCGGATTGAACTTTCCCATGTTGTCGCGGTTTACCAGGTAAATGCTCGCATCCTTGCCCGCGCCAACCGCCAGGCGATGCACCACTCCGTTCGCGTCCTTGATGTTGGGCAGCGCCATCGCCCCGCCGGATCCCAGGTCCTCATCGACGTTTGACTCGGCGACCGTGTTGAACATGGTGAAGTAGTCCGCCACCGCCAGCTTGTTGAGCTTGGTCGAAAGCTTCACGATGGCATTTCCGTAGTCACCCTTGTTGGGAAATCCATTCGCATCCAGCGTCGTATCGAACGTCCCATTGCCAGTCAGGAAATAGATATTCCCGGCGGAGTCGGCTGCGGGTCCCGCTCCTGCCTGCCAGATCGAGCCCTCGTTCCCGTTCGGGATCACGTTGAGCACCGACTTCTGCGCCAGCGTGTTCTGGTCATAGCTGATGATCCATCCCGTGTAAGGACGGATGTCGCAGTGCGACGACCAGAAGGTGTACACGACGTGTTTCAGCAGCAGCAGTCCAGGACGCTCTTTGTACTGTTTGGCGTCGAACACGACATTTCCGTTCTGACTGTTATCGCCGGTTCCGGGGTACGTTGCCGCCACCTCAACCGGTCCGCTAAACTGCTCGGAGCCGTTGGTGATGTCGAGCGCGTGCAGGCGTTGGTGATAGCTGCCGCCCGAGTCCTTGCTCATGGCGACCACGTAGATTGTGCCGTGCGGGCCAGCGGCCAGATCGATCACCGGGGTTGCGGTTACGCCGATTTCCGGTGAGACCTGGCTGCAGCCGCGGCTATCGGATGTCTTCTCTCCTGCCTTCAGCATGGTGACTTGCCAGAGCGCCGAGCCGGTGTCGGCGTCGAAACCGTACACCGTGTCGTGCTCGGTGGCGACGAACAACACGTTGTGCGTGCCGTTTCCCGGGATGCTGATGTCCGGTGCGTAAAGCGTTTGCGCGTCCACTTTGCCGTCAGCGTTGATGACGAACAGCTTGCCAAACGTGCCGGCGTTCACGTTGCCCGGCTTGAGAATGGTCTCCGCTGGATTGCGGCCCGTCCGCAGGTTGTCATTGTGGTACGTCAAGACAGCTTTCGGAAAAGGCCCAGGCGCTTCTGCTTCAGTGGTGTCATCCTGGGCGATGACTGGTCTGGAGAGTCCGGCAAAGAAAAAGATCGCAGCGGTGAGAAGGATCACGGCGCTGAACAGGGCGATGCGGGGAATTCGAGTCATAAGCCGCCTTGGACGAGGGTTTCCAGCGAAGTGCGCGTTACCCGGATTGTACCCGAACGCAGCGCCCCGACGGCACTCCGCCATTAAGCAGAAGTTCACGCCCGCTCACCTGTAGAGCGGGCGCCCTCGCCCGCCCAGCGGGTTACTAACGCAGCCGTGGGGCAAGAACAGGAAAGGGATTCCCCAGTGCTCCAAGGCCGTAGGGCATTCTCAATGCTTGCGCCGCTCCGTGGCCCGGTGCAAGTTGGCTTCCGCGGGGGGCACGACCGTGCGATCGCGTTCCCAGCCTTCGTTTTCCAGCCTCAGGTGTTCGATGGCGACGGCGTGGCCGTTGGCATCGAGGTCGGGCAGTGCCTGGTATTCCGACACCCAGCAGTGGTGGACCAGGTAAGAGAGCACCTTGCGGTCGGCATCGTCGAACAGGTCAATCACGATGTCCTTGCGAAAGTTGGCCACCCCGCCGCCGCCGCCCTCGTCGCGAATCTGGTTGGCCCAGTCTTCAAAGGCCGTGTCCGCGGTAAAGCCGCGCTTCAGAATGATGGGCGAGAACTTGAGGAGCCCGGGCAGCTTCCGGATCTCGTTCGGGTCTCCGCCCTCGCGGATTTCGACGACCTCGGTAGTCCAGGTGAGAGCGCTGACGTAGCTGACGCCCGCCACATAGTGTCCGTCCCACTTCACGCGGAAGCGGAAGTTGCGGTAGGGGTCGAGATGGTGCGGGTTGGATTCGGAATGCGGCATGTGGGACCTCCCAAGGGTAATGTTTGAGATTTTACCTCGTGTCCGCCTGTTGGATTCGTTTCGCATCTTTACACCCCCAGTACCTCCAGTCCGCAGAAATCGGGGGAGTTCTTCTGTCAGCCCGCGCTTGGCGGATCGCACTACCGGACAGCGCTCTCCAGCGAGGCTGCCGGATGGGGGAACCGCTCGCACGAAACAAGAAACGTGCCGGGTTGACCGCGAGATCCGTGCGCTGCCCGGGACCGCTCGTGTGGCAGATTGCTGCGCGACCGAGCTGACCCGGCTCACAGCGACAAGAAGTTATGTTGAGCCGCGTGCTGTTATCGATCGAGCGACCCGTGGCCCGTAACAGCACACCATAACTGTAATCGTCAACTATGAAATTCAACACCGGAACTGTCGGGAATCTTCTAAAGTGCGTATGTCAGAGCCCACCGACTTACTCGTTCACGTAGATCATCCGACACAAATAGCGCCACTTACATATCCACATCACCGATGGTTGTTGGAGTGCATTGTGTAGCGATAGCGTGCGGACCGCTTGTCACGCGTGGACTTTCAATTCACAAATGCAAACTGTTATGTGCGACGAAATCCAAGTCAATCCATTTGCGCAGTGTGGAGGAATTCTGGTTATGCGAAGAATGTTGAGAACAGGATTGAGAAGGTACATCTTTCTGTTAACCGCTCTTGCGATTGTCTCGACGAGCGCTTTCGCCCAGTTTGAAAAGGGTACCATCGCCGGCACCGTGACCGACGCGTCTGGCGCGGTCGTCGTCGGGGCACAAGTCGATGTCACTTCGGCCGCCACCGCGGCGGTTCGAACGGTAATATCAGACGACCATGGAAATTATGTAGTGTCGGGGGTGGCGCCCGGCGCCTACGACATCGCAGTTTCCCAGAAAGGCTTCGGAACCTACAAGCAAAGAGGGAATGTGGCCCCGGGGGGCCGGCTTGTGCTCGACGTGAAACTTGAAGCCAGGGCAGCCGGCGAGACGGTCGAAGTCGTTGCCAGCAGCGAAACTGAGGTCAACACTCAGACGTCTTCCATTACGCAAAGCGTCGGTGCGACTCGCGTGGCGGACTTACCTTCTCTGACGCGAAATCCCTACGACTTTGTGCAGACCTTGGGGAATGTGAACCAGGATTCGTCATCGGGTACCGGGGGATTGGATCAGGTTACACGCGGGGCCGGTGTATCCATCAACGGCCAGCGCTCCTCCAGTACAAGTGCGCTCCTTGATGGTGGCGAGAACGTTGATTTGTATACCAGTAAGGTCGGACAGTCTGTTCCGATCGAGTCGGTGCAGGAATATACCGTGGCAAGCAACAACTTCTCCGCGGAATACGGCCGCGCCTCTGGTGGTGTGCTCAACGTCGTCACCAAATCCGGATCGAACGCGTTCCACGGCAGCCTTTTCGAATTCAATCGCCTTTCTGCCTTGACTTCCAATGACTATGACTCGAATGCGCAGGGAATTCCCAAGGCCAAGTACACTCGCAACCAGTTTGGCTACGCTCTTGGTGGCCCGGTGTTCAAGAATAAGCTGTTCTTTTTCAGTTCGACGGAATGGACCAGAGTCCGCAGCCAGGCCAATGTCCTGCAGGGCGTGATCGACCCCGGGTTGCTGGCAGCAGCGTCATCGACTACCCAGGACTATTTCAATTCCTTCACTTCCCGTCCTGGGCTCTCCGTGAGCCAACGGTTTGATGCAGGTTCCGATCCTGCCGTTCCGATCCCGAGTTTGGCCACTCAACCAGCCTACTACGCATATGCTTGCCAGCCGGGCAGCGATCCTTGTGTGTCAAATGGCAACCCTGTATTTGACATCGTTAATTTCCAGACTCCGAACGATTCCGGGGGCGGCGCGCCGCAGAACGGCTACAGCATGGTTCACCGCCTGGACTATAACTTGTCCGATAAGACTACGGTGTACGGGCGGTATGCATTTTTCCACCAGGATGAATTCGCCGGCTTTATCAACAACAGCCCGTTCGTTGGTTTTGACACAGGACAAAACCAGCGCAACCATAACTTCCTCTTGTCGGTGAGTCACATCTTCAGTCCGAAGATTGTCTCTGACACTAAGTTCAACTTCAATCGGTTGACCCTGGACCAGCCACTCAATTCCAGTCAGCCAGTGCAACCCACTCTGTACCTGAATGCCAACTTTGATCG
>PMCH01000084.1:0-14929 GCA_003154055.1 Acidobacteriaceae bacterium | reverse complement strand
TTCGGCGCCTACCAGAACGCCGTGCAAGCGCTGGAGCCCGGCGGTAACGGTTCAGTGGCATCCGCCGTCGAAAACCTGTTGACCGGCCATGCTGGCTGGTTCCAGGTCGTCGTGGACCCACAGGGAAAATTCCCCTGCGTAAAAGACGAAGACGGCAACACGCTGGTAACGGCGGAATGCTCGATTGACCTGCCTGCTGGTCAGCCCAGCTTCGCTCGCAGCAATCGCTACCATGACCTAGCTGCCTACGCTCAGGACAACTGGAAAATCACCCCCAGATTGACCCTGAATCTTGGCCTGCGTTGGGAGTACTACGGCGTGCAGCACAACAAAGATCCGAAACTGGATTCCAATTTTGTGTTCGGCACCGGCAGCAACTTTTTCGAGCAGATCCGCAACGGCCAAGTCTTCACGGTTGGCGCTACGCCCAATAGCCCGGCTAGCCCGGTCGGCGGATTGTGGAATCCGCAGTATCACAACTTCGGACCCCGTGTTGGATTTGCCTATGACCTCTTCGGCGACGGCAAAACCAGCATCCGCGGTGGTTACGGTATTTCCTACGAGCGGAATTTTGGCAACGTTACATTTAACGTCATCCAGAACGTCCCCGCGCAGTTCAACTCAATCTTCCAGTCGGGCACAGTAGGCGCAGCGAACCCGCAAGTACTGGAGACCAACAACCTCGGGCCGTTTGCCGGAACTGGCACCAAAGCGCTGCCCAATTCCAGTCTGCGCTACGTCCGGCAGGATCTGCCAACCGCTTACGCCGAGAGCTGGAATCTCTCGCTACAGCGCGAGGTTCTGCATAACTCGGTGCTTGCTCTGGAGTACACGGGATCGCACGGCATTCACCTGTACTCGATTGAAAACTCCAATCAACGGGGCTTCGGAGTCGTGTACCTGGGAACGGACCCGGTGGCACACAATTCCATCGACCGTCTGAGCCGCCAGTACGGCAATATGAACACCCGCGGTGCGAACGGATTTTCCAATTATCACGCTCTCAACACTCGCTTAAGCTCCAATAACCTGTTTCATCAGGGTTTGGACTTGGTCGTCAATTACACCTGGTCGAAGACCATTGACAATCTGAGTTCGTCCTTCAGCGAAACCCCGCAAACCGAGAACCTTGGATTGTTGGATCCTTTTCAACCCAAACTTGACAAGGGCCTCGCGGACTTCGATGCGCGTCACCGTGTCGCCATCAGTGCGGTCTGGAATCTGCCCTATGCCAAGAATTTCCATGGCGTTAGTAAGCAGATCCTCGACGGTTGGCAGTTTGCGCCCATCGTTACCGCCCGCACGGGGAATCCGTTCACCGTGTTTGACAGCTCCGCAAATATTGGGGATACGGTCGCAGCCCGCTATTTCGTTCCGACCGGCGTCAGCATTCCCGCGTCGGGCAATTCGAACAACGCCGACCCGGTTGGTGCCAATGCCTTTACTTTCTCTACACTGCCTGTTTCGCCGACATACACAGATCCACTCGTTGGATCCGGTGAACTGCCGACGTGCGACATGGTGGTAAATGGGGACGGAAACCAGGTCTCTACCGGACAGAACTGCCGCTGGCCCTCGAACATGACCAGCCGCAACTTCTTCCGCGGGCCGGGCGTCTACAACATCAACCTTGGAATTACCAAGGTCTTCCCCGTGACGGAACGCTTCAAGCTCCAGTTCCGCTCGGAGTTCTACAACCTGCTGAACCACTCCAATTACTACGTTCAGACGGGCGCCGCGGCGGATGCGGCTTGCGTCAGCAGCACGCTTGCGCAAGACCCCAACTATTGCGGATTGCCGCAAGCGGGCACTCCATTGGCCCTCATCGGCAAGCGCGGAGTCAACCCGGCGGGCGGTGTACCCAACGAGCGCCGGTTCGTCCAGTTCGGTCTGAAGCTTATTTTCTAAAGTCAGATCAGTCGAATGACCTTCCTTGGGGGAGCAGAGATGCTCCCCTTTTTTGTATCCTGCGAATTCCTGCGTCCCGAGCAGAGCCCAACAGCGGAACAATGTCTCTCCCGGGTTCCCAAGAGGAGCGGCGGCGTCGGCGGGTACGACTGGGAGTGAGCTGGCGCAAAGGGTTCGCCATCCGCCCATGCGTTTTGTCAGGAAGGCAAAGACCTGTTACAGAGTTGATTTACCGTTGGTAGGAGCTGTTCGATTGCTTCCGCCTTAAGTACGACAGCATCGGTCAGCTTGCAGGTCTCTTCCGGAATCTCGCTTGCAGAAAACATGACGATCAAAGTTGTACTGCACGACTGAGATCAGACGCGTACCTACAAGAGTACTCCTGCACCTGTTTGCTCACGTGCGCTGCCATATTCTGCAACCGTGATGGCCGTCACAGACTTCGGAGTTGCCCCAGGTTATCTTGGAACGTTACTTGGTGACTCACAACCCATCGGCATCCCAAGCGTTCGTTAGAGACGAGGGATGCCGTGTTATCCAAGTGGGTCAACGGTGGGAATCAAATTCGACTTTCACGGTAAGAGTTTCGTTGGATGCGGCCGGGGCGTATCTCCAGTGCTTGATTGCCTTCATGGTGGACTGCCCGAGGATCGGACTTCCGCCGAGCAGCTTTGTGCTCTTCACAACCCCGCTGGGGTCCACGAGAACCTCCACTCGCACTACTCCCCCGATGTAGAGCCGTTTCAGAGTCTCAGGATATTCAGGCTCTACCCGAGTGATTAACTTTCTTTCCTTTACGCTTTGGTCCTGAGTCTGCGCGACCAATGGCATCGCACTGAATACCACGCTTATCAGCACTTGACTAAGCGTAAGAAGAAGCCTGCACCCGCTCTTTACGCGACGACTGCCAACTTCGCTCTTCAACATGGTTCCCCACCTCGCAATCAGGTTCACGGCAGTTCCACGCTCAACCGGTACACCTCTTGCGTGCTGCGGTCGCGCACAAACATCCAGGACCCGTCGGCGGCGCGGCCTGTCCACAGCCCGAACGCGCCCGGGTAGCGTTCGATCCCCTGGAGCACAAAAACCCGCTCCGCGTGACGCTCGCCCACCTTCACTCTTCGAATCGACTCTTCGTCAGTCACTAAATCGTCAAAATAAAGATACTTGCTGTCGGCGGACCAGACTGGATAGCTCACCGCACCCGCAGACTCGGTCAGCCAATTCGACCATTTCTGATTTTCAAAGTCGAACACCATCACCGTTGTAAAATCAGGCGAAAGTGCGGCAATATATCGCCCATCAGGCGACCAGCGGGGGCTGAATAGCCCGTCCGACTTGGGAACGGCTACGCCTTTGTGCGTCTTTAAGTCCACAATTTGGATGTTGATTCCTTCCGCATCGTGCAAATATCCGAACATGATCCGATTGCCGTCCGGCGACCAATTTGCATCCACCTGGCTGCGACTCTCGGTCAGCAGGCCTTGAGAAACTCCGCCACCTGCCGGGATGATGGAGATCTTCCCGGGCTGCCCGGGTTGCATGCTGACGTACGCGATGTGCTTTCCGTCGGGTGACCAATGAGGCAAAGCCGCCCGTTCAGGTGCCGACGTGAGTTGAAGACTTTCCCCGCCGTTGGCACGGCATCGCCACAAAGTGCCTTCGGGAATTGCTACATAGGTGACCCAGTTACCATCGGACGAGAAGTCCAAGTCAGTCGCCGAAACTCCCGAAACCAACGGAACAAACTTGTGTTTATCGGAGTCGTACTTCACGGCCTCACCTGCGGGTTGAACGCCGATCGCCCAGATTGTCTTGTTGTCAGCCGCCGGCGAAGCATTCCCGAATGACATCGGGCCATTGGTCAACGGAATCAGCGCGGGCGTAGCGTCCTTGGTGTCCCGTCCGGAGTCCGGCGAAGCCCATAGAGTCGTGATGGTCGTCGGGGAACTCTGAGTCGCCTGAAAAATGTAGTATCGCCCGTCGGGGGTCCAACTCCCACAGCACGCGGTCGATGCATACTGCCAGTTGTTGAACAGGGCGTGCGGGTTCGATCCGTCTTGTCCAATCTCCCAGATTGAGGTTGTATTCTGAGCCGCGTCACCGACCGTAAAGCGGATCCGTTGACCGTCGGGGGAAAAGCGGGGCGCAAACACGGACCCGTTGGCAGTAAACAGTTCACGCACTCGCGTTCCTGTTGAACTGGCCAGATGGAGAACAGAGCCTTTGGCGAACGCAAGGTGCTGGCCATCCGCAGACCAAGTGGCATCGCGTCCGGTGAGAGTGCCAACTCGCTGCGGAGATCCGCTACCGACCGGCAAAGTCCAGAATTCGTTGTCGCCAGCTCCGCCTTGGATCGGCGACACCAACAACTGGGTGCGATCGGGCGAGAGATCGAGCGCCTGGAGGTTCGAGAAAGGGCTGGGTACGATGGATCGATCGGAGCGTTGCAGCGACACCCTGGCAATCAAATGATGCGCGGCCGGCCACTCTGTCACATAGAGATTGGAGTCGTCCGACAGCAAGTTTGTCTTGCTGACTCCGTCATGCGTGACCTGAGTGACTGAGGTCACTCTCGGCAATGCCAGCGCCGATCCGCGAGCGTGGCTCCCGGGCAAGAAGCCAGCGGCGGCTATGATTCCGACAACCGCCGCAACGGCGAGAACTGACGAAACCCTGACTGCCGAAGCTTTTTCATGTGCAGTGGCCATGGGCAGACGTTAGCAGGAAGACACTTGTGTCAGATCCGGGAAATCATATTTGTGCTTACGCGCGTAACGTTACCCCAGTACCGGCGCGTCTCCGCCGACTGCTACACTGGCATCATGCTCCGCAACCCAGCCGAAAAATCGCTGTTTGTTCTTCTCCTCGTAATCATTTTGCTCGCCGGGTGTGGCGGGCTCAATCCGTTCTGCGGGAGTGCCCGGCCCAAGCCCGTGCTCACTGCTCTGGCGCCCAACACTGCGACCCTTGCTCAGGTACTGCCGGGTTTGCTGATCACCGTCAACGGCAGTCACTTTGTTTCTTCCTCGGTTGTCCTGTGGAACGGAGCGTCCCTGCCCACCACCATCATCAGTAATACTCAGTTGCAGGTCACGATTACCACGACCCAGATCCCGGGTCCCGGCACCGGCCAGATTGTCGTGCACACGCCTCCCAACCTCTCCGGAGACCTCGGTTGCGACAGCGGGGGTAACAGTCTCGCGTTAACCTTCACAGTCACCTAGCAGCGTTTTCCTTGCGCACCAATTCCTTCCACTTGTCCGCGCTCGACCAATCCAGTATTTTTTGTCAGTCTCGCCGCAGCGTGACTTCGAAGGCCCCGTTCTGCATGCGGATCAAGCCGGCGCGAATCAGCCAATCCCCAAGCTTGAGGATCGGGTAGAAGGGCCAGTACTTGGCGCGCATGCAAGTCATGGCGTGCTCGAGTTCCGCGGGATCGGTGAGGAACCGGGCGTAGCCCTCAAACGCCGCTCCGCCGATCGCGAGTTTCACCTGCGGTGTCTTCTGGACGTTGCGTACCCAATGGCGGTCGATGTTGGCGGTGCCGATGAAGAACCGGCCTCCGTCCACCACGAACCAGATCCGAACCTGGTGGGCCTTGCCGGACTTGCGTCCCAGATGGGTGAGCAGGAGCGATCGGGCGCTTGCGACGCGTTGCAACCGGTTGTCGATGGATTCCGCCATCCGCCCATGGTAATCGGCAACGGGCTCGCCAAGATCGCAAAATGACCAGCCTGTTGTGGTCGCTTTCTGGATATTGCGGCCCAAGTCGCGGTGTGCAATCCTTGGCAACACACACGCCGCGCTGCGACGGGGCGGCCCAAAAATACACTGACGGAGGTTGCTATGGTTAAGAAGAGTTTTCTCGCGGTCATCATTCTGTGGTCGTTTGGAATCTGGGCTGCCGACAAGGTTCAACCGCTCGACGTCAAGCTTGGGCTGTGGGAAGTCACGACCACCAACACCATGAGCGGAATGCCGCCGATTCCTGCGGAAGCGCTGGCGCAGATGACTCCAGAACAGCGGGCCCGGATGGAGGAGAGCATGAAAGCTACCATGTCCGGGAGGCCGAAGACGACGACCCGGAAGGAGTGCATCACCAAGGAGAAGCTCAACAAGGACGATCTTTTCGGGGAAGAACGCAAGGAATGCACCCGTACCGTTCTGTCCACGTCGTCGAGCAAGGTGGAAATGAAGATGCAATGCCAGGAAGAGAAGATGAAGACGGAAGGAACTTTCCGCATGGAAGCCGTGGGCTCGGAGCAGGTGAAGGGAAGCATGAAGATGGTCGCCACGGGCGGCGGACGAGCCATGAATATTGACATGGATTTCAACGCGCGCTATCTTGGCCCGGTGTGCGGCGATACCAAGTAGAAGAGTCCCGCGCTTGGCTAGGACGAGCCGAAGCCTTCTCCTCACCGGCATCTACCCGAGCCATCACATGGCGGAAGGAAAAACTAGCGCGATAGTGAAAGCCACCAGGAAAAAGACGAACAAGACCAGGAGAAGACCAGCGAAGCCCCATCTTAGAGCTTTCCATCCATTTGAGGGCTGGATGCCTGAGTGAGCAGCTTGCCACTCTGCGAACTCCCTGTCCTGAAGGCCGGGCAAGATCAAGTAGAACGCGATCTCGGTGGCAAGGCCGAGGGCTCTTCCGAGAAGATCCGGTGTCAGCATGAGCACGACCGCCAGAATGGCTGCTGCCAAGAGAGTCCAAAGGAAGATGCGCTTGGCCCTTAAGGGATGCCCCATGCGCCGCAGGCTGACCACCGAAACCAGTGCGCCTGCGATAGGACCAAAGAAGAACGCGATACGCCCGGCTACTTGTGGCCGGAACGGCGCCTTTAGCATTTCGGCCGGGAGCGTCGGACCTATTGGAGAGGAGTGCCTAGACGGGCGAGGACGCCCGTCTCTCCACAAACAAAACCCCGCTTCAGCAGGGCCTTGCTTGCCGATTTAGAAACTCCGAAACTGCGAACTCCGGATTACGCACTAGCGGCGCAATCCCGGGTTTACTGACTACTGAGAACTGCCTATTGATGTGCCGATTTCAAATCCCTGCGGATCAAAGCAAAGTCGAGCAGGAAACCAAGTCCCGCCGCGAGAGGCACGAGGCCAACTGCCGCGCCCTTCCAGGCATCCGGCTCCCAGCGGCCGATCATCGCCATCATGGCTACGTATCCGATGGACGTTGCAGCCAGCAGGATTCCCCAGCGCCGCGAGCGGGCTGCCTCGGAAAGGTCGGGTTCCATTGCAACACTCGCGCCGCGAGCGATTGCGGCCAGGCGCTCTTCGGTGCGGAGCTTCCGCACCCGGTAGTAGGTGTACATGGCGGACAACGGAACTCCGAAAAACAGCGTCACAGCTGCCAAGCCAATAAAGTTTTCGTCCATGGTGCGCTCCTTAGGTAGGGCACCCTCAGCGCCCTGCGTCTTCTGCCTATACATACGGAGAGTGTTTCGGGGAAGTTCCCAGGAATCTGTAGTTCGGAGTTCGTGAAAGGCCTGCGAGGGCACGTGGAAGGTCAGAACTTCGTGAGCATTGCCGCTGCTCTCCAAAAGCACCCTTCGCTTCGCTCGGGACGACAAAGCGTTTTTGAGGGGGAATAAAAAGCCCCGCCTTGCGGCGGGGCGTTGATTTTCACCAGCAACTAGAAACCAGCAACTAGTACATGTCCCCCATGCCGCCGCCGCCGTGGCCGCCGCCCATGGGAGCTCCCTTTTTCTCTTCCGGGATCTCCGCTACCAGGGCTTCAGTGGTCAGCATCAGCGATGCAATCGAGCCGGCATTGGTCAGAGCGGTGCGGACGACCTTGGTCGGGTCGAGCACGCCTGCCTTTACCAGATCCTCGTACACGCCGGACTGGGCGTTGTAGCCGAAGTTGATGTCCTTGGAGTCGTTGATCTTGCCGAGGACGACTGCACCTTCTTCGCCGGCGTTCTCGGCGATCTGGCGCAGCGGCTCGGTGATGGCGCGCTTCACGATGTTGACACCGATCTGCTCGTCACCTTCCAGCTTCAACTTATCGAGTGCACCGACGCAACGCGCCAGAGCTACGCCACCGCCGGGGACAACACCTTCCTCGACGGCTGCGCGGGTCGCGTGCATGGCATCTTCGACACGGGCTTTCTTTTCCTTCATTTCGGTTTCGGTTGCGGCGCCGACTTTAATGACGGCCACGCCACCGACCAGCTTTGCCAACCGCTCCTGCAACTTCTCGCGGTCGTAGTCGCTGGTGGTCTTGTCGATCTGGCTGCGAATTTCCTTCACGCGGCCTTCGATCTCGGAGTGCTTGCCCTTGCCTTCGACGATGGTGGTGTTGTCCTTGTCGACGGTGAGCTTCTTGGCCTGGCCGAGGTCGGACATCTGGACGTTCTCCAGCTTGATGCCGAGATCTTCGGTGATGGCCTTGCCACCGGTGATGATGGCGATGTCCTGGAGCATGGCTTTGCGGCGATCGCCGAAGCCGGGGGCCTTGACGGCCGCGACTTGCAGCGTGCCACGCAGCTTGTTGACGACGAGGGTGGCAAGCGCTTCACCTTCCACGTCCTCAGCGATGATGAGCAGCGGCTTGCTGTTCTTGGCGATCTGCTCGAGCAACGGGAGCAGGTCTTTCATCGAGCTGATCTTCTTTTCGTGGATCAGGATGTAGGCGTTCTCCATGATCGCTTCCATCCGCTCCGGATCGGTAACGAAGTACGGAGACAGGTAGCCGCGGTCGAACTGCATGCCTTCGACGACGTCGAGCTGGGTTTCGAGAGTCTTCGACTCTTCGACGGTGATGACGCCGTCCTTGCCGACTTTCTTCATCGCTTCCGCGATGATCTTGCCGATGGTCTCATCGTTATTGGCCGAGATGGTGCCGACCTGCGCGATGTGATCGCCCTGAACCGGTTTGGAGAACTTGTCGAGTTCGCCCGGCTTGCGGTTGCCTTCTTTGTCGAGGCTGCCGCAGATGGCGCTGACTGCCTTCTCGATGCCGCGCTTCATGGCCATCGGGTTGGCGCCGGCGGCAACGGTCTTGACGCCTTCGCGGTAGATCGCCTGGGCGAGAACGGTGGCGGTGGTGGTGCCATCGCCGGCGACGTCCGAGGTCTTCGAAGCAACTTCGCGGACCATCTGGGCGCCCATGTTCTCGAGGCCGTCTTTGAGTTCGATTTCCTTGGCGACAGTGACGCCGTCCTTGGTGATGGTCGGCGAACCGAATTTCTTTTCGATGACCACGTTGCGGCCCTTGGGACCGAGCGTGACCTTCACAGCATCAGCCAACAGGTTGACGCCGCGGAGAATCGCCTGACGGGACTCTTCTCCGTGAACAATTTGCTTTGCCATTTGCTTTGCTCCTATGTGTTGTTGTGCAGGCAGGGCCTGCGGAACTTTGAGCTACTGGCTTCTAGCTAGTAGCACCCAAGTGCTCGCTTCTCGCGACTCGCTACTTTCTAGATCCGGCGGTTTCTTTCTTGGCCGGTGTGGGCGCGCCGCTCAGGATGCCGAGGACTTCTTCCTCGCGCATGATGACCAGGTCTTCGCCATCAATCTTGATCTCGGTGCCGGCATACTTGCCGAACAGGACGCGGTCGCCCTCTTTGACGGCCAGGGGGAACACTTTGCCTTCGTCGTTGGACTTGCCACGGCCGGCGGAGAGGACTTCTCCCTCTTGCGGTTTATCTTTCGCGGAGTCGGGAATGATGATCCCGCCGCGGGTGGTGGCAGCTTCTTCCACGCGACGGACCAGGATGCGGTCATGCAGCGGGGTAAATTTTGTAGCCATGCTTGCGTACTCCTTTCGTGAATTGGAACGTTGGATAGCTTGGAATATCGAAGGTCTGACTGGTTGTTAGCACTTAGACCAGTCGAGTGCTAATTATAGAAATATGAGTGGGCAGTTGTCAAGTCGGAGTCCCCCTCCCTCCTCCAAGACGGGCATGATTGACCGCGTCGCGTCACTGTAACAAATTGTAAATGCTTATGGTTACAAGATATTAGCCATTGTGTTTTTGGAACGAAAGCGGCAAGTGGTGACAGCTGCACTGGAAGGTCCCTGCGATCAGGAGCCGAGGCGTTATGCGCCCTGCAGCGTGACAGGAGAACGGCGTCCTGCATAGAATGAGGTGCCATGAAAAGAAGTCTTTGGGTTCTAGTTGCGCTGGCGCTGGTGGCCGGTTTCGGGGTCGGACGGGCGGCTGCCCAGGACGACGATACGCCTGTGTCCGCTCTGCGCTTTGTCGTGGTGCGGGACTACAGCGGGAAGCCCGTGAAGAACGCGGCGGTGGTCTTGCACCCGGTGAATAAGGGCAAGCAGTCGCGCGGCGGGATCGAACTGAAGACCAACACCGAAGGCCGGACTGGCTTCGAGGGAGTCCCCTACGGGCCGCTGCGGGTGCAGGTGTTGATGCCGGGCTTCCAGACTTTTGGGGAAGACTACGACATCAACAAGCCAGAGATGGAGATTACGATCCGGCTGAAGCGTCCGACGGACCAGTACTCGATTTACGAGAACCATCCGGAGGAGAAGAAAGAAGAGAAGAAGGACGAGCCGAAGGCTCCGGAACAGAAAGCGCAGCCGAAGCCGCAGTAGGATCGCAGAGGTCAGATTGAGGGAGCATGCCGCTGCTGTCAGGTGGGAGTGCGAATTACATCCCAGTCGCAGATATTGCAGCTGCGACGGCTTGGTATATCGAGAAGCTGGGTCTGCGCGAGGTTGATATCGAACTGGATGGCGGAGAAGACTGCGTTGCGCTGGGCTTCTCCACCGAGGATTGTGCGGTTTGTCTCGGCCCTCCCGGGCGATCGAGCGAGGAATTCACACACAGCATGAACGCCTCCAGTGTGAAAAAGGCGAGGGAATTCCTGATCGCGAGGGGCGTGAATGTTAGGCCGATTCAGGAAGACCGCCAGGGAACGCACTTCTTTGAGATGCGCGACCTGGAAGGCAATGTGATCGAGATTTCCGAAGAACCGTAAATGTGGCGGTCCGCCACCATGCTTGCGCACGAATGAGGCGCCTACCCCGCCAGCTACACCGAGGAGCCCACCGGGACTTCCACGCTGACCTCAGTGCCGGCTCCCGTCTGCGATTGGATGGAGAACTTGCCGTTTACGAGAAGGGCGCGTTCCTTCATCGCCACAATTCCGATGCCCCGCTCGGGTTGGTGTGCGTTCAAGCCGATGCCCTGGTCTTTGATCGTCAACCGGACCACCTGGTCGCGGAATTCCAGATCAATCGAAACCGTTTCCGCTTGGGAATGCTTGGAAACGTTGCGGAGGCACTCCTGCGCGATGTGGTAGACGCTGCTCGCAACATCTGGGGGCAGGGAATCTGGCATGTTCCGGCTGATGAAGCGGGTGGTGATGCCGGAGCGCTGCTCAAATTCCTCGGCGTATTGCTCGAGCGCCGCCTCCAGTCCAATGTCGTCGAGTACGGAGGGATGCAACTGGTGAGAAATGCGGCGCACCGTCTCGGCGGCTTCGGCGGCGCGCAGCTGAAGAGGACGGAGGTCCGGGGTAAGTCCGAGGGCGGATGGCTTGGTGGCCAGCTTCCCGAGGTCCATGGCGAGAAATGCGAGTCTCTGGCTGAGGTCGTCGTGGAGATCGCGTGCGATGCGGCGGCGCTCGTCATCCTGCACGGTCATGAGGCGGCCGGCGAGGCTGCGCAAGTCCTCGCGCTGCTCCCGAATGGCGTGTTCGTCAGCCTTGCGCTTCGAGATATCGCTCACGAAGGCAACGGCCAGCGTGCCCTGTGCGGATTGGACGGAACTGAGGCTGATTTCCGCCGCGAACTCGGCTCCATCTTTCTTGCAGGCTCGCAGGTCCATGCCAAGTCCCATCGCCCGGCTCTGCGGATTCTCAAAGTACCGGCTGCGGTGGCCTACGTGCCCGTGGCGCAGATGGTCGGGAATCAGGAGTTCGATGGGTTCTCCAATCAGTTCATGGGGCAGGTAGCCGAACATCGCCGCGGTCGCGGGATTCGCCATCGCGATGCGTCCCTGGCGGTCGACGAGAAAAATGGCTTGGGTGGCAGCTTCGAAAAGAGCATGCGCGGTTGACTCGCTCTCCTTTTGCGCCTGGGCGGCCAGGTTGCGCTGGCGGATTGCCCTCCGCACATCGAACGGTGCGGAAAGGAACGCCAGCAGAGCCAAGGCCGCGGCCGCGAGAACGGCGACGAATCCGTCCTTGATGCGGGCTTGACGGCCCCGCGAACGCTGTTCCAGCAGGCGGTATTCCTCCGACTCGATCTGCTGGACGGCGTCGCGAATCTGCTGGGTCGCAGCACGGCCCTGGCCAGCGAGCACAATCCGCTGAGCTGCTTCCAGTCCATACTCTTTGCGCTGGCGAAGCGCGTTCTCAAGCACCGCGAATCTTCGCGAAATCAGAGGTTGCAGATTCTTCAGTCTCTCCTGCTGGGCCGCATTGTCGCCCGTGAGTTCCTGAAGCTTGGCGAGGCTGCGCGGAATATCCTGGACCGACGATTCATAGGGAATCCGGTACGCCTCGTCGCCAGTAATGATGTAGCCGCGCTCGGCCGATTCCGCGTCTTTCACATCGGACAAAAGTTGCTGGTTATAGCGGATGACTTCGTGGGTATGGTCAACCCATAAGTCGGATTGGTTGATTTGGCGGAGCGTCCAAGCGCCGAGCAGGCTGATGGTGAGCAGCATGCCAAGTCCGACCGCAGACCATAGGAAAGCCCGTTTCTCGACAGGATCGATGGCGGCCGAATGCGGGGTGGGCGGAGGCTCTCTTGGCGGCAAGGTATCCTCCTTGTGAAATTGGCAGGATTTTCGAAGCATAATACACTCTTACGCGGGCCGGTGACAATGAAAACGCGGATTCTATTAGGCGACGATCATGCCTTGATACTCGACGGCATCCGCACGGCCTTGCAGATCCTGTACGAGGTGGTCGGGCAGGCGCAAGACGGCAAAGCTCTGGTGGACGCGGCGGAACGGCTCAAGCCCGACATAGTCATACTGGACATCAGCATGCCGCTACTGAACGGCTTCGAAGCGGCCAGGCAAATTAAAGAGAGCCGGCCTTCGGTAAAGCTCATTTTCTTGAGCCAGCACTTGAACCCCGCCTACCTGCGACACGCGCTGAAACTGGGCGCTTCGGGGTATGTATTGAAGTCGGGCGCTACCGAGGAATTGCAGCAGGCGATCAGCACGGTGCTGCGGGGACAGACCTATATCACTCCCGCGTTTGGTGAAGATGTGATCGGCGGGCTTTGGAGCCGCTCCGGGGGCATCAACAATCAGTCCGAGGGGCTTACGGATCGCCAGCGCGAGATTCTGAAGCTCATCATCGACGGCAAGGGGAACAAGGAGATCGCGGATGTTCTGCATGTTTCCGTCAAGACCGTGGAGTTTCATCGGGCCCGCCTGATGACGCGGCTGGGCGTCAAAAGCGTGGCCGAATTGACCAAAGTAGCTCTTCAGCAAGGGCTTATCCCCGAGTGAAAAACTAGGGCAAACCCTAGTCGCCAGTCCTCACCCCTGCTTCTATCGTTGATCCGAGGGGGAGCAACCGTGGGACCCAACGGCCGCAAACGAATCCTGATCGCTGACGACCATGCCGAGATGCTGGAAGAAGTGCAGCGGTTGCTGAAGGAAGACTACGACATTGTCGGCGTTGTTGAAGATGGTCAAGCGCTGGTCGAAGCGGCGCGACGACTGAAGCCGGATCTGATTGTTTCCGATATCACGATGCCCGTTATGACGGGATTTGAAGCCGCTGCCCGGATTCGCGAGGCTGGGGTTGCCGCCAAGCTCATCTTTCTCACCGTCCAGTCCTCAAATCCATATCTGAAGAAGGCTCGTTCGCTCGGCGCCGATGGCTATGTGCTCAAGGTGTATGCCGCCGATCAGTTGTTGATTGCGGTGTCCACGGTTCTCGGGGGGCATTGCTATGTTTCGCCACAGCTGAATCGCGAGGAAGGGGACCAGTCATGCCTTCTCTAGCCTGCACACCGAGTTATCTCGCGCCCCTACTCTTCGTGGTGCGGGAGTTTCCCGGCAGTTATCGTTCCGGGTCCGGTTTTCTGTCTCTCACGACAAACTAGGGATTCCCCTAGTAGCAGCTTCAGCGGGAAAGGACTAGAGTCAATCCATACTCAGGTGGGGTAGCAACAAGTCATAGAGATTATTAAGGATGGCACCTATGTCAAGCGTACTGGTAGCGGCAGCTCTCAAGCCGGAGCACTATCCCGTTTCGTCCATCGCGCAGCGCACGTGCAGCTCGCCCTACGGATTGCCGGTGGCCGACAATTGCGTCAGTGGCGTCCTGCGCAGTCATGATTCCTCACTCACGCTCTCGGAAAAAACCCTGGAAGGTCTCGATCGGCTCCAGCACGCCACTGCCTACCCGGAAGGCGCGCTGATATTTGTGGAAGGCCAGGTGCCGCGCGGCGTGTACATCCTGTGTCAAGGCCGCGTGAAGCTCATGGCTACCAATCGCGAAGGCAAGACGTTCATCATGAAGATCGCACAGCCCGGGGAAATCCTGGGACTACATGCGGTGGTGACGGGCGGTCCATACGAATTGACAGTGGAGACATTACAGCCCTCCCAGTTGGCGTTTATCAGCCGCGCCGACTTTCTCCGCTTCATCAAGGAAAATGGCGACGCCTGTCTGCATGTGGCGCAACAACTCAGCAACGACTGCCAGGCCGCTTATGGCGTGATCCGCTCGATCGGGTTGTCGCACTCGGTGTCGGAGAAACTGGCCCGGCTTTTGTTGCAGTGGGCGGCAGATGGCCGGGCAAGCCAGGGCGTGATTCGCCTCAAACTGGCTCTGACTCATGAAGAAGTGGCACAACTGATTGGCACCTCCAGGGAGACGGTGACTCGGACCTTGGGAGAACTGAAGAAGCGCAAGGTGCTGGAGTTGCATGGATCCACGCTCGTGATTCGGGACAAGGCGGCGTTGGAACATATGGTGCAGGCGTAGGCGATTGCAGAGTGGGGACGCACCGATTCCTTCGGGAAAAGGGAAGCGAAGTTGAAGCTGGGGCCGCCTGAGC
>PMCH01000122.1 GCA_003154055.1 Acidobacteriaceae bacterium | reverse complement strand
CGCCGGGCAATCATCCTCCCGGCAAACCGGGTACACTATCCGCGGAGAAATCCATGTCCGCGTGCACCTCCTGCGGGGCGGAAGTGTCGATTGCGAGCCGGTTTTGCGCCGCCTGCGGGGCGCCGATGGGCTCCGACGATGTGGCGACGCTCACTTCGGACAACCTGGCCACTCTCGAGATGGGCTCGGCGAAGTCTCCGCGTTCGGCCCGGCCGAGTTCGTCCTCATCGTCCCGTCCACCCAGTTCCGCCGGGTTCTCTCTGAACGAGGGCCGCTTTCTTCCCGGTCGCTTACTCGCAGGCCGCTACCGCATCATCGCCCTGCTCGGCAAAGGTGGCATGGGCGAGGTTTACCGCGCCGACGACCTTACTCTCGGCCAGCCCGTCGCGCTCAAGTTCCTCCCCGAAGAAGCCACGCGCGACGAAAGCCTGCTGGAACGTTTCCGCAACGAAGTACGGATTGCGCGCCGCGTCTCGCATCCCAACGTCTGCCGCGTGTACGACGTGGGTGAAGTGGACGGCCACACCTTCTTCACCATGGAGTACGTGGACGGCGAAGACCTGGCCTCCCTGTTGCGGCGTATCGGCCGCCTTCCGCAAGACAAGGCGCTCGACATCTCCCGCCAGCTGTGCGCCGGACTGGCCGCCGCCCATGCTAAAGGCGTTCTGCATCGCGACCTGAAGCCTGCCAACATCATGCTCGACGGCCGCGGCCAGGTGGTGGTCACCGATTTCGGACTCGCCGGGTTGAATGACCAGATTCACGCGGCCGACATCCGCAGTGGCACGCCCGCCTACATGGCGCCCGAGCAACTCGCCGGCAAGGAAGTCACCGCGCAGAGCGACGTCTATGCGCTCGGGCTGGTGCTGTATGAAGTGTTCACGGGCAAGCGAGCCTTTACCGCCGAAGCGCTCGCTGAACTGGTCCGCGGCGGTGGAACGTCCACGCCGAGCAAACCGTCGTCGGTAGTGAAGGATCTCGACCCAGCCGTCGAGCGAGTTATTTTGCGCTGCCTGGAACCCGAGCCTGCCCATCGCCCCGCCTCTGCATTGAGCGTGGCGGCGGCCCTCCCTGGTGGCGATCCCTTGGCCGCCGCCTTGGCTGCGGGGGAGACGCCGTCGCCACAGATGGTTGCCGCTGCCGGTGAGACCGCCGGTCTGTCTGCGCGAGTGGCAATGATATGTCTGGCCGCCATTCTGATCGGACTGTCGGCCGCCTTTTACCTGACGGTTCGCGACAGCGCCCTGGATCGGATCGGGGCGGAGCAATCGCCGGAGGTGCTGACGCAAAAGGCGCGCGAGATTCTTGGGCACCTTGGATATGAAGGCCGTCCGGCGGACAGCTTTTTCGATTTCGACTACGACATCAATTTTGTTCAGTATGTCGAGAAGCACGACAATCCGCGTCCGCAATGGGATCAAATCCTGAAGTCCCGGCCTTCGGTGCTGCAATTCTGGTATCGGCAGAGCCCGCAGGACATGGTCGCGAGTGACTTTCATGACCTGCTGCTCACGCCGGGATTGGTCGACCAGAGCGACCCGGCGCCGATCCAGTCGGGCATGATTCGTCTGCAACTCGATCCGCAAGGACGGCTGACGGCATTCGAAGCGATCCCTCCGGAGGTCGCAAATCCGCCTGCTTCCCCAATTCAGCCGTTCGACTGGAAGCTGCTATTCAACGCTGCCGAGCTCGATCCATCGCAGTTTCAGACGGCACAACCGATTTGGAACTCGCTTGCGTCACCGGACACACGCGCGGCGTGGACCGGAAAGTGGCCCGGCACCGAGCGGTCAATGCGCATTGAGGCCGCGGCATTCCAGGGCAAGCCAGTCTACTTTTATCTGATCGGCGATTGGACGAAGCCGCCGCGCGTGCAGCAGGTGGAGGAAACCGGCAAGAAGGCGCGCGGAATGATTCTGCTGGGCATGCTGATTGTGATGGTGGTTGCAGCGGTGCTGCTGGCGCGCCGCAATTACCGCCAGGGCCGGGGAGATCGCGAAGGCGCGTTCCGCCTCGCCAAGCTGGTGTTCGTCGTGTTGATGGTGTTGTGGACCCTGCGCAGCCATCTGGTTCCGGGCCTCGGTACCATCGGATTAATGGTGCTCGCGACCAGCACCGCGTTGTTCCTGGCGGCACTGATTTTCGGGTTATATCTGGCACTGGAACCTTATGTGCGGCGGTACTGGCCGCAAGCCCTCATCTCGTGGAGCCGCCTGTTGACCGGCCGTTTTCGGGATCCGCTGGTGGGACGCGACATCCTGTTCGGAGTGCTGTTGGGTGTGATCTGGATCGTGATTTTCAAAATCGGCAGCCTGGCCCTGATGAAGGCGGGCGCGTCGCCCCCGCTGTTTCCCACCGACTTTCTGCTCAATACACGGCGAGCCTTGGGAATATGGGTGTCGCAGGTGCCAAGCGCGATTCTGGGGACTCTGCAATTCTTCTTCCTGCTGATGGGATTGAAAGCCCTGCTCAAAAGAAACTGGCTCGCGACCATTGTCTTTGTGGCGATCTTTACGGTTTCGAAAACGCTGGGCAGCCAATATCCGATTATTGAAGGAGTCGAGGCGTTCGTGGTTTACGTCATCGCGACCCAGATTGTATATCGCTTTGGGCTGGTGACTCTGGTGTGCGCGATTTTTACGGTCGACCTGCTAGCGAACGTTCCGTTCACAGCCGAAGTTTCGGCCTGGTATTTCGGAACGTCCCTGGTTGCGCTTTTTAGCGTGGTTGCGCTGGCGGGCTGGGGTTTCTACACATCGCTCGGCGACGAGCCACTGTGGAAACCGGACGTGTAGGGCCATGTCTTCCGCAGGCGGTCCGGGCAAACCAGATCCGGGTCTGTGCCGTGATTGCCACTATTCGCGCCGGATTAAATCCGATCGCGGCGCGGTGTTTTTTCGCTGCGAACTATCACTGGAGGATCCGCGCTTTCCGAAATATCCCCGCCTGCCGGTGCGGGTGTGCGGTGGATATCGGCCGGCAGAACCTGGTGCACCCGCTCAACCTGAGTAGCTCAACGCAAAAAGCTCAGCGCTGATAGAAGTACCGCACGAGGTGAAAAAAGATCGGCGCCGCGAAGCACATGGAATCCATGCGGTCCAGAATTCCGCCGTGGCCCTGGATGAGCGTGCCGTAATCCTTCACCCCGCGATCGCGTTTGATGGCCGACATGGTCAGCCCTCCGGCAAATCCCATCAGCGCAATCGTGAGTGCCACGGCGGCAGCGACTGCCGGGCGGAACGGGGTCATCCACCAGAGTGCCGTGCCGATTGCGGTGGCGCTGAGAACTCCGCCGACAAAACCCTCCCAGGTCTTGTTCGGACTGACCACGGGCGCGATCTTGTGGCGTCCGAGCATTTTTCCCCAGACGTACTGCAACACGTCGCTCAACTGATCCACCAGCACGAGATAGAGCAGCAGCTTCGCATCGGGACCGTAGCCGGGGATCTTCAGCATCAGGAGCGCAGGCGCGTAGCTCAGGCAATACACGCAGATCATCAGGCCCCACTGGATGGTGGCCGCGCGCTCGAGAAACGACTCCGTGTCACCGGCGATCGCCAGCCGCGTCGGCACAAACAGGAATGCGTACACGGGGATAAGGATGGCGAACATCCCGTACCAGTGGATGCCGATCAGAAAATATTGCAGTGGAGTAAAGATAAAGAACGTCCAGAAGAGCGTGCGATGGTCAGCACGGCGCGTTGGCAGCAGCGTGACATATTCGCGCAGCGCCAGAAACGACATCAGGCCAAA
>PMCH01000333.1:13413-17818 GCA_003154055.1 Acidobacteriaceae bacterium | reverse complement strand
AAGGATGGGTATTATCCGCTGCCGGCGAAAAAGTAGTTGGTCGGCAGTAGACGGTAGTCAGCAGCGGCGTGCTGTGCTCGTTTCCGATAATGCTGGGGCCGCAGACTGGCTACCGACTACTGGCTACTGACTACTTGGTTTCGAAGCTAACCGTCTGAGCCTGTGGCCTTTTAGTAAACCTGGGTAACCTGCGCCCGACCCGCCCATTGTGATATAAAAACCTGCAGGTTCCGATCTGCATATTGTTGAGGGAGATCTCCGGCAATTGGGGGATCTTCCGGGTAGTTCTGAGGAAGCCTTTGAGTTTCATCAACTTCGCAGCTCGCGAGATCAACTGCAAAATCGTCTACTACGGCGCCGGGTTGGGCGGCAAGACGACCAACCTGCAGTTCATCTTTCAGAAGACTGCCGAACAACAGAAGGGCAAGATGATCTCGCTCGCCACCGAGACCGATCGAACCCTGTTCTTCGATTTCCTGCCCCTCGACCTGGGCACGGTGCGTGGCTTCAAGACCCGCATTCACCTGTATACCGTCCCCGGCCAGGTGTTCTATGACGCCAGCCGCAAGCTGATCCTGCGCGGGGTGGATGGGATCGTGTTCGTGGCCGACTCCCAGCAGGAGCGCATGGACGCCAACGTCGAAGCCCTCGACAACCTGATGTCGAACCTGAAAGAGCACGGCTACGACTTCAACAAGATTCCCTATGTCCTGCAGCTCAACAAGCGCGATCTGCCGAATATCCTGCCCGTGGACGCCCTCTCCAAAGAACTGCGCAAGAAGAACGAAGCGGTCGTCGAAGCGGTGGCCTTCCAGGGCGTGGGCGTGTTCGAAACGCTGAAGGAAATCGCGCGCCAGGTGCTGACCGAGTTGAAGCAAGGCGGGTAGGGCAGAGCAGTTCTCAGTTCCCGGTTCTCAGTTCTCAGTTCTCAGTCGTAAACCTAAGAAAATCTATGGTAGAGACGCGGCTTGCCGCGTCCGGGTTTTGCTCGCGTAGGGACGGGCGCCCTCGCCCGTCCAATCACGAACCAATTGGCGGACCAGTTTGACATTCGTTGTCATATATGACAACATTATGGCGTGAGGGGAACGCAATGGCGGACGCCCCAATGACCAGAAAAACACGGCCCGTCTCATGGATTAGAACTGCGCTGAAGGAATTCGAGGCGTTTCCGGACGGGGCTAGGTCGATCTGCCTGACGGCCTTGACGATCGCTGCCGAGGGTGGAATGGCCGACATTGCGAAGCCGATGCATGGCCTGGGATCGGGCGTGTTCGAGATTGCGCTGCCGTTCCGGGGTGATGCGTTCCGCGTGGTCTACGCGGTGCAACTTGCCGAGGAAATCTGGGTGGTCCATGCGTTCCAAAAGAAATCGACGCAGGGCATCAAGACGCCGAAACGCGAGGTTGATCTGATTAAGGACCGTTTGAAGAGACTGAAGGAGATGTTGCGATGAAAGGCGAAAAGCTGGAAGTGGTGCGTGGAACCGGTAATGTGTTTCGCGATCTGGGGCACAAGAACGCGGACGTCGAGCAGTTCAAAGCGATCCTCGCAGCCGAAATCATCAAGGCGCTCGACCGGGAAGGCCTGACCGTGCGCGCCGCCCACGGCCGCACCGGCATTGCGGCAGCCGACTTCTCGCGCATCCGCAATGCGAATCTGGGGCGCTTCACGGTTGACCGCCTTATGTCCATCATCAACCGGCTGGGGTCGCGGGTCGAAGTGAAAGTCCGCGTACGGCGGGCCGAAGCGGTCGGACGCGCAGCGACGGCGTGAGGAGAGCGCCGCCGTCGGTGTAGGGGAGAGCTGCCGACATTCAACATCCAGGCGTCCAACTGGCGGGCGGCCCACCCGCCCTCTTTAGTCTTGATCTTCGATGGCGTGTCGATCGGGCAACATGCGCTGATGCAGAATGCGAGAAACCACAATACCGCCGCGAACCTGACGATAAAACACGACGTGCTTGCCGTGCTCCAGACGGCGCAAGCCGGGGCGAACATCATCACAGAGTCGGCCCAGCGCCGGATTGTCGGCAAGCGTCTGGCAACAAACCTCAAGGTCGCCGATGTAACGGACGGCGTGGACCTCGCCCCATGTGAGCAGGGTGTAATCGGCGATGCCGAGCAAATCGGCCTCAGCGCGGCGCGAAAATCGAAACCCAGGCATCGTCAGCGCGGCGGCACAGAGAGCTTGAGGGCCTTACGGACACGCCCAAAGACATTCCCTTCGGCAATGCCACTGGCGTCGCCTTCGTCAATGGCCGAGCGCAGCGCGGCAAGTTTCGCTTCGTGCTCGCGCTCCTCGCGTTCTAAAGTCCGCAATCCGGCGCGCACAACCTCACTGGCGTTTTCGTAACGCCCGCTTTTGACCTTGGTGGCAACGAAGCGGTCGAGCTCGTCGGTCAAATTGACGTTACGGGTAGGCATGGCGGAGGCCCTTTCGATGGAAGTGGATTCCGAGTACATGATAATACAATTGGCAAAGATTGCCAATATCGAATTGAGCTGTTTTGCGCCGGTCTAGCCTGTAGTTTCGAGTGTCCCAGATAACTCTTCCCAGTCCTTCATCAGGCCCTGCAGATCGGTCTTCTGTCGAGCCAATTCCTGGCTCTGGCACTGGGTTTCTTCTGCGCTTACAAAGCTCTGGAGTTGCGTTTCACACCGCGCAATCGCAGCTTCGGCGCGGGCAATCTCTTTTTCGACTTCGTGCAGACGGTCCTCCATCTGCTTGCGCTTGATGGGGTTCAGGCGCTTGCTCTTCGGCTCGGCGGATTCGGCGGCGGGCGGCTGGTCGCCGTTGGTGGGCGGCGGCAGCACGCCGGCTGTCTTTGCACTCTGCGCCTGAAGTTCTGCGGCACCGCCCTGCTTGCGCCAGAGATAGTCTTCGTAGTTTCCCGGATAAATTTCGACCTTGCCGTCGCCGATTTCGAAGACGCGCGTCGCCAGGTTGTCGATGAAATAGCGGTCGTGCGAAACGAAGACGACGGTGCCCGTGTATTTCATCAGGGCTTCGAGCAGGACGTCTTTGGCGCGCAGGTCGAGATGGTTGGTAGGCTCGTCGAGCAGCAGGAAGTTGGCGGGGTGCAGCAGCATTTTGAGCAGCGCGTAGCGATTGCGCTCGCCGCCGGAAAGGACGCCAATGCGTTTGAAGACGTCGTCGCCGGAAAAGAGAAAGCATCCAAGCAGGCTGCGGAGCTGGGTTTGGGTCGATGCGGGCGCGAGTTCGCCCAGGTCGTCGAGGATGCGCGCTTCCTGGTCGAGTTCCTTGTACTGGTCCTGCGCGAAGTAGTCGGGCTCAACATTGTGGCCGAGCTTGAATTCGCCTGCGGTTAGAGGCTCCTGGCCGGCAAACAGCTTGATCAGCGTGGACTTCCCTGCTCCGTTGACGCCCACCAGCGCGACCCGCTCGCCGCGCTCAATCATGAAGTTCACGTTGGCAAAGACCTGGTGATCACCGTAGCTCTTGGCGACACCGGCGAACTCCGCCACGATGCGGCCGCTTGGCTTCGGTTGCGGGAACGAGAAATGGACAGTCTTTTCTTCGTCCGGAATCTCGATGCGCTCGACTTTTTCCAGTTCCTTGATCCGGCTCTGGACTTGTTTGGCCTTGGTGGCCGTGTAGCGGAAGCGGTTGATGAAGACTTCGAGCTGCTCGATGCGTTCCCGCTGCGTCTTGTAGGCGGCTTCGAGCTGCTCCTTGCGCATGGTTTTGGCCGCCAGGTACTGGTCGTAGTTGCCGACGTACGTGTGGACCTGCTTGTTCCAGATTTCCACGATGCGCTTGACGGTCACATCGAGGAAGTAACGGTCGTGGGAAATCAGCACGAAGGCGTTGGGATAGCTGGTCAGGTACTCCTCAAGCCAGTTGCGCGCTTCGAGATCAAGATGGTTGGTGGGCTCGTCCAGCAGCAGCAGGTTGGGCTTCTGGAGCAGGAGTTTGGCGAGCGCGATGCGCATCTGCCAGCCGCCGGAGAATTCATCGGTCAGGCGCGTCCAGTCGTCGCGGTGGAAGCCGAGGCCCGTAAGCACCTTGCCAACCTCCGCCTCGAGCGTGTAGCCATCGCGCGCGCGAAATTCATGTTCCAGCTTCTGGTAGCGGTCAGCGACGTCGGCATACTCGGCGCCCGTGTGGTCGAGTTCCGACATGCTCCGCGTCAGCGACTCCATCTCTTTTTCGATGGAATGAAGATCGTCGAACACGGACATGCACTCGGCAAAGATGGAGCGGCCGGTGAGGGTGAGGCCATCTTGAGGAAGGTATCCGGCAGAGATGCCTTTGGCGCGGGAGATGGTGCCGTAGTCGAGCGACTCGAACCCGGCCAGGATTTTCATCACCGTGGACTTGCCGGTGCCGTTCGCTCCGACCAGACCGATGCGCGACTCCGGCGTAATCAGCCAGTCGGCGT
>PMCH01000333.1:0-13372 GCA_003154055.1 Acidobacteriaceae bacterium | reverse complement strand
GGAAAGGTTTGGGCAGCAGCAGCCTTAGATCCAGGCCAAGCCGTTCGTATTCCTGGCGAATCTCGGGTTGGTACGCAATGGTCGTGACGAATACAAATTTGCAGGTCGGTTGGAATTGAAGAATTGCGGCTGCTTCCTGAAGGCCGTCCATTTTTGGCATCATGATTCCGGTTACAACACAGTCCGGATGGAATTCCTTCGCGATTGCAACTGCCTCGGCACCATCGTAGGCACCTTTGATGTCATATGTGCAAATGGCGAGCATACTGGTGATGATCTCCAGGATCAATGGCTCATCGTCAACAATAAGGAGTTTCACTTTGCTGGCGGGCATTCGATACCTCTATTTCTCTGTCTCAGCGGGTGAGGGCGAGGCGTGAGGAGCCGATGTGCTCCAGCGCCCGGTCAACGACCGTCTGCAGCTCACGAGCGTACTTCACTTCCCTGCCCTGGGCTAGGATGACGCGAGCTTCTTCGGGACCGAACCAGGTGGGATTGCGGTAGGTTTCGTCGGGACGGCGGGTCCGCTGCACGTCCATCAAGAAAGCTTTGACAACGTATTCCTGCACGCCGCCCGGCTGCCAGAACACACCCTTGGAGTGGATATAAACGTGGAAGTGGCGCGGCTCGATGACGCCCGTGGCGCCAGCTTCCTCAATGGCTTCCCGTTCGGCGGCCTGGCTGTGCGAGAGACCAGCCTCAGGTGCGCCCTTGGGAAAAGTCCACTTGCTGCCGCCGTTCGTATTCACCAGCAGGAACTCGGCGTGCGAGTTGACCCTCCGGTAGCAGACGGCCGCTACCTGTAGCGGAAGCGCAAGTCGGGTTGTCCGCGGAGCACCCATATCCGTTCTAGCCAAGTTTACTTCGAAGATATTTCAATGATGTTAAATAGCAGCGAAAATTGTGCACTTTGGGGTAGTGACCATTTGGTGACGAGAGAATCCGTCGTTGGTCGTTCGTCTTCAGTCGTTCGCGCAACTAGGAGCGGGCACCAGTCTTGAAAAGGCCTCGCAGAACCAGGAAGAGCACAATCGCCACGATTGCCCAAACCACAATGAAAACCCAGTCCGACGGCCCGGAGTGTCCGGCAAGTTCCATGTGGAGAACGGGTTCCAGTCGCCATAGAGCAGGGGTGAGCAGCATGGCCACAATCCAGCCAAGAGGCAAGCCCGCGACGGCCGCAATCACCAGAGCGAGAATCGTTTTCTTCATGAGCACACCGAGTCAGTTCAGAATCGGCCAATCCGCACCGCGACTGGCAACCAGCACGCGGAAAGTTTCTCCCATGCCGGCTGGGGTAACCAGATGCTTGAGCTGCAAAGCAACCTTGGCGCGCTCCTGGGGCAGGAGGCAATCCTCGAAGGCGTCGGCGAACTGGTTGGCCTCGCCGATCCGCATGAGGAATTGCGATTGCGTGCGGAGCGGTTGAACGTTCAGCCCGGCGGCACTGGCAGCGGCCGTCAGAGCCGTGAAATTGACGTGGGCGGTGAGGTCTTGCTCACCGGGCGACTGGTAGGGGTTGGTAGTGGAGGAATGATGGCGATAGGCCATCAGGGTCCCGCGATGGTGGCCGGCGAGTTGCTCGGCGCGGGTGTAGCCGTAGTCGAAAATCAGCAGGAAGCCCTTCGAAATCGATTGGGCGATTTGGGTCATCCAGTCCTGCGCCACCCGGCAGACCTCGATGCGTTCTCCTGGTTCGGGATGGACACCGTAGCGGTCGAGCAATTCCAGCTCTTCCGCAGCGGGTGGGAGCCAGACTTCATGCAGGGGGTTGCTTTCGAGCGCGAGGTGAAGTTTGCCCTTGGTGCCGAGGATTTCGACCGGGAGGGCGTCGAAGAATTCGTTGGCGAACACGAGGAGAGGCGCAGTTGGGGCACACGCACGAACAATCTCGGCGGACTCAGACGGGCGAGACGCCCGTCCCTCCACTCTCTCGCATACTGCGGTCTTGCCGTTCACAATGTGCTCCCGCAGGGTGTCCTGAAGCTTTGCACGGAGGGCGGGCGAAGACTCCTGGAGGGTGTAGTGCAGCGTGGCAAAGAACTCCGGGAACTTCTTCTTTGACCAATCCAGGACGTCGCGGGCAAAGAGGCCTCGTCCGGGGCCGAGTTCCAGGATCTCGATCTCCGGCGGTCGATCCAGCGCTCGCCACATCTGGTCAAACTGCCGGGCCAGCAGTCGTCCAAAGACAGCGTGGACGTCGCTCGAGGTATAGAAATCTCCCGCCTTGCCGAACTGCTCGGCATTGCGCGAATAGTAGCCCTCGGCCGGATCGTAAAGACAGGTTTCCATGTAACGCGAAAATGGCATGGGGCCACGGCCCCGGATCTCCTGCTCGATTTTTTCCCGGAGACTCACGCGCTAGCTTTCCTCTGGGCCGAGGCTTGAACTGCGGGGAACCTTGCGGTCCTGCGGTGTACGCGTGAACATTTCGATGAAGAAGTCATGGAGCGCGTCGTAGAGCTGGCGCTGCAGGTTCCAGGCAAACTGCGGCTGGTCGAGGTCGCGGGGATGGATGGGAAAGCGGTAGGTATGAACTGGGACGGTCGAGTTCTTGAGATCGATCAAGACCTCGATCACGCCGCTGGATTCCTGGGCAGAAAAAGCAAGCAGCGGATGATCGTAGAGGCAGAGGTGCTCGCGAACCTTCCCCAGCTTCTCGGAATCGGACACCAGGCCATTCTATAACTGGCGTCGGCGACACTGGTGCCGGCGCCACCAACGACCTAGGCAGCCGCGCGCAAGGCAGGCCTTTCGGCGTGGAAGAGTCGCTTGATGGGCGGCATGGCCAGATAAAAGACGCTGACCAAATTGATCAGACCGAAGATCAGGGGCAAGCCATGCGAGACGATGAGAGTGGGAAGCAGGAGCACCAGTCCGATCGCCGAAAGCAGCAAGGTCAGAAGGCGAGCCCAATTCTGCATCTTCAGAAGACCGACGCCAGCCGCAACATGGATCAGACCGAAAAGAAGAATGCCGATACCGATGAAATGTCCGAAACCGTGCAACGTGCGCTCCACGGCATTCCCCTCGGCGGCAATCGAAGCCAGCTTTGCGGCAAGCCCGGCGAACAGCATGATGGACAAAGCGAACAGCATTTTCAGCACACCGCTCAGGATCTGATAGATCCCGATCAAAGTAATCCCGACTGGGCGCATTCCGCCTCCTGTGGAAATCAGGGTGAAAATATAACACACGGGGCGGAGGTTGGTGGCAGGTGGTTGGAGCTTCGAGAGCAGTGGACAAGGGCCGGCGGCTTGGCGCTGAACGCTAAAATCAGGATCAGAGGCAAGAGCAAGATCAAGAGCAACCGCAAAGGCCACGGACAGGAGTTGTCCGTGCCACACGAACTATTCGTAGCGCAGGGCTTCGATGGGGTCGAGGCGGGAGGCCTTGATGGCGGGAAGCATACCGCTCACGATGCCGACAAAGCCCAGAATCACAGTGGAAGCGATCAGGGTGGTGGAATCGATGGTCAAGTGGATGTCCCCCTCGCTGGCGTTCTCCATGAAAGCGCTCCAGAGGGTGAGCGAGCCAACCGTCCATGAAACCAGGTACGCCAGGACGACTCCGGCCAACCCGCCAAGCACGGTGATCACCAGAGCCTCGGCGAGGAACTGGACGAGGATGTGCCAACTGCGAGCGCCCAGGGCTTTTTCCACGCCAATTTCTCGGGTGCGCTGCGTTACCGAGACCAGCATGATGTTCATCAGCCCCACGCCGCCGATGCCGAGCGTGAGCAAGCCGATGAAGCCGAGCAGGATCTTGATGCCGGTGGTGATGATGCGAAGGTCGAGCAGGTCGGCGATGACGTCGAACACGAAGATGGCGCGCTTGTCTTTGGGATCGAATTCGTGGTGAAAGGCCATTGACTGGCGAATGGCGGTGGCGACTTTTACGTGGTCGCCTTCGTACTCCATCACAATGGCATTCAGGTAGTAGGTGTTCTTGATGTCGCCCATGGCGCTGAATGGGACATAGATTTTGCTGTTCATGTCCTCGTCGCCGTTCTGGATGGCGTGCTTGAGAATACCGATCACCTCGTAAGAAACGCCGTCCACGCGCACCTTTTCTCCGATCGCGTTCTGGCCGGAAAACAGCTTCTTCTTAACGTCCGAGCCCAGCACCGCGACGCGGCTGTGGGTGTTTTCGTCCAAGTCGGCAAAGAAGGTGCCGAATTCGACATCCATGCGGCGCATGCGCGCATAGTAGGGATAAACACCGCTGACACTGTAACTGCCGCTGCGCGTTCCGTAACCGGCGGTGCTCTGCTTGGAGGTTTCGGGAGAGATCCGCTTGATGAGTGGCACCTCGGCCAGCAGGTAGTCCAAATCGTTGACCGTAAGTTTGACTTCAGCGCCTGCCTTGGTGCCGCCCGCCTGCAACGAGGTGCGTCCGGGAAAAATGAAGATCAGGTTGGTGCCAAATGAGCGGAAGGCGACCCACAGCCCGCGCTCGAATCCGGCGCCGTAAGCCAGTAGCAACACGACGGTCGCGATCCCCCAGGCCATCCCCAGCATGGTGAGAATGCTGCGACGGCGATTGTGCTTCAGC
Source organism: Acidobacteriaceae bacterium (assembly GCA_003154055.1). Lineage (GTDB taxonomy): Bacteria > Acidobacteriota > Terriglobia > Terriglobales > Acidobacteriaceae > Acidiflorens. The sequence continues at coordinate 8,818 of PMCH01000333.1, read as the reverse complement.
GCGTTGTAGGCCTGACGGGCGAGTTCGAGAAACATAGCTGGTTCCTGCGCGCTTATTCCTGGCGCAAGGCCTCCACCGGCGGCAACAGCGCCGCCTGGCGAGCCGGATAAAGTCCGGCGGCGATGCCCGCAACCGCGAGCGAAACAATGGCGACGATCGCCGATGCCGGTACGATTCGCGGCGTATCGAAGCCTTCGGGCGCCGGCAAGGCAGCCAGAAGCGTGACGAATCCGCCGACCAGGGCAAGCCCGATGCCGCCGCTCAGGGCGGTCAGGAATGCGCCTTCCACGAAGAACTGGGTCAGGATGGCACGATGGGTTGCGCCGAGCGCCTTGCGCAGCCCGATTTCGCGCGTCCGTTCGGTGACGGACACCAGCATGATGTTGATGATGCCGATTGCTCCCAGGCCGAGCGTCACCACGCCCACCACCCCGAGAAACCAGTCCATGGCGTCGAAGATCTTGCCGACCTTCTGGTTGTTCTCAATCGTGTCCCAATCTCCGAAAGCCTCTTCCAGCTTGGGATCAAACCCATGGCGGCGGCCGATGATCTCGTGAATCTCCTGCTTGGCCTGGAGGTGTTGCGCGGGAGCGAACGGACGATAGTTGAGGAACGAGATCGCGTCTTCGCTGTTCTGCTCCTTGAGCGGAAACAGGTTGCGCATGGTCTGGATGGGGATAAAAATGCGGGCGTTGGTGCCGTTGTTGCCGTCCTGCCCGACTTTGGCGAGGACGCCGATGATCTCGAAGCGGACGCCATTGAGCAGGATGGGCGCGCCCACGGCCGGGCGTCCGGGAAATATGTTCTTCAGCAGCTCCCAGCCGACCACGGCAACACGGCGCGTTTCATTGTTGTCTTCTTCGTTGAACCAACGGCCGGTGCCCACGGGAACATTGCGAATCTGGTTGTACTCGGGGACGATCCCAAAGATCTGGCCATTGGTGGAACCGTAATCGCTGACCGCGCGAATGTCCTCGCGGTTGAGTACCGGGGAAATGTACTTGATGGAATGGGCCTCACTCCGAATGGCGAGGTAGTCCTGATAGGTGAAATGGTAGGTTCGGCCGGATTGGGTGCTGCCCTCGACGGCCGGGATGCGGCCCGGGAAGCCGAACATAATGTCCTGCCCGAGGGTGGCCAGTTGCCGGGTCTGTCCGCTGCGGAAGCCTTCCCCGAGACCAACCAGGAGCAGCAAGGACCCCACTCCCCAGGCGATCCCGAACATGGTCAGAAACGAGCGAAGCTTGTGCGCCCACAGGGTAGCCAGCGACTGGCGGACGATTTCGATCAACATTCGCATGCTAAGTTTCCCGTTGACCCGGGGTANNGGGTTCCCTAAAACGGACCAACTTTCCGGTTAGACTGCGCAGGCACCCGTGAGGTTAGCGCCCGCGGCAGAATATGGCTCTGGCGGCGTAATTTCCGTGGAATCGCTCACTTGCGAGGCCCGGGCCCGTCTAAAAGTCGCCGGGGCGGGACCACAGCCCGTGGTCCGGTGCATCTCAACGGCAAACCCGAAGAAAGATTCACATTTGAGGAGGCGTTCTCCCATGTTCCAAAGAGCGTTACAAGGAATTCTGTTCGGCCTGCTGCTAGCCGCCCTGTCCGGGATCAGCCCGGCGCAATCGTTCGTACTCGACCTGCCCCGGCCCAGCCAGCGGGCCCAGATTACGCAGCGGATCGGAATCACCGACATCACCATTTCCTACCACCGTCCCCTGGTCAACGGGCGCAAGGTCTGGGACGCACTGGTTCCCTACGGCAAAGTGTGGCGGGCCGGCGCCAACGAAAACACTACCATCACGTTCAGTGACCCGGTCACCATCGAAGGTCAGGCGCTCGACCGTGGGACGTATGGGCTGCACATGATCCCCGCCGCGGACGAGTGGACGGTTATCTTCTCCAAGAATTCCACTTCCTGGGGCGCGTTCACCTACGACCAGGCCGAAGATGCATTGCGTGTGAACGTAAAGCCGCAGGCGGCCGAAATGCACGACGCCCTCACCTACGACTTCGACCAGATGAAGGCGGATTCGGCTGTAGTTGTGCTGGAGTGGGAGAAGGTTGCAGTGCCTTTCAAGGTTAGCGTGAACGTGCACGACGTCGTCCAAGCCAGCCTGAAAAAGCAACTCCGCAACCTCTCGCAGTACACGTGGATGAGCTGGGACGATGCGGCGACTTACCTGCTGGCGGAGAAGATCGGCCTGAATGACGCGCTGACGTATGCCGACAAGTCCATCGAAACCGAAGACCGCTATGACAACGAGATGACCAAGTCGCAGGTCCTGACGGCAATGAACCGCAAAGATGACGCCGCGTCCGCCGAGAAAAAGGCTCTCGCGCTGGCCAGCCCGCTGCAGATGCATCTGTATGCCCGCCAACTGCAGGGCCAAAAACGCAGCGACGAGGCGTTCGTCATCTTCCGTGACAACGCCAAGAAGCATCCGGAGTTGTGGTTCGTGCATTCCGGCCTGGCTCGAATGTACTGTTCGCAGGGCAAGTTCGACGAAGCGGCGAAAGAAATGAAAGTGGCGCTGCAATCGGCTCCGGACAACCAGAAGAGCTACGTGGATGGGTTGGTGAAGAAACTGGAGTCGAAGCAGGATATCAACCAGTAGCGAGTGGCGAGTAACGAGTCGCGAGAATAACTGCGGCTACAGAATCAGTGGGGGCGGCGAGTCCGATCGCAAACTCGCAGCCCCCCTTTTTCTTGTGCCCTGCACCGCCAGCGTTGTGATCCTGAGCGAAGCCGATGGGGCAAGACGTCAGTCGTGCCGATCAAGCCCAAATTGAAATCGGCTTTAGCCGCTGAGGACCGCGGTGTGCGGTGCTGGAGGAAGTATCTCTCAAAATCCCCAGGGAGACAGGGCCGTGGAATCCCAGATTTCGAAAACTGCGAAACCTTGGGTACCCGCGCCCAGGAGCTGCGCGAATGTCATCCTGAGCGGAACATGTCCGCACGTGAAACGGGCGGACATGTGGAGTCGAAGGACCCCTACCCGCATAGCGACAGGTGAGGGAATAGGGGTCCTTCGACTCCGCGAGAGTTCCGCTTCGCAGAACTCTCGCTTCGCTCAGGATGACAGAGTTTGGTGGGCGCCAGAATCTGGAGGCCAGTCGCCAGGAGCCAGTAGGTGAAATCGGGCTAGTTGGCGCTGGTCGTTTCCGCGGCGGCCTGCTTCGTTGCGGGTTCCGGATACTCGAACACTCCGCGTCCGGATTTGCGGCCCAGACGGCCGGCTTTCACGTACTGTGCCAGCAGCGGGCAAGGACGGAATTTTTCTCCGAGAGTTTTGTGCAGGTATTCGAGGATGTGCAGACGAGTGTCGAGGCCGACCAGATCGACCAACTCGAACGGGCCCATGGGATGGTTCAGGCCCAGTTTGAGCGCTTTGTCGATATCTTCGGCGGTGGCGATGCCTTCCTGGAGCATGTAGAAAGCCTCGTTGCCGATCATGGCGTTGATNNGTGATGAAGCCGGGCGCCTCTTTGACGACTACGACTTCCTTGCCCATGCGCTTGCCGACTTCGACCACGGCGGCCAAAGTTTCCGCATCAGTTTCGAGAGCGCGGACCACTTCGAGCAGCTTCATCTTGTGGACGGGGTTGAAGAAGTGCATGCCGACACATTTTTTCGCGCGGTAGGTAACACTGGCGATCTCGGTGATGCTGAGCGAAGAGGTATTCGAGGCAAGAATCGTCGTGGGACGGCAGATCTTGTCGAGCAGGGTGAAGATCTCAATCTTCGATTCCATTTCTTCGGGAACGGCTTCGATGACGAGATCGGCCTCACGGGCGGCTTGCTCGACGGAACCGGCATATTCCAGGCGGGAGAANNTCTGTCTCGGCTTTGCGCAGGGCGTTGGGGAGAAGGTCTTCGAGGATGGTGCGGTAACCGCCGAGGGCGGCCGCATGGGCGATGCCGCGGCCCATAATGCCGGCCCCGATCACCGCCACGGTCTTGACTTGCGCCACTACTTCGCTCCCTTGTCGAGCAGCAGCAGCACGCTGTCAAAACTTGGGTCGGACTTGCGGATGTAGTCGGCCAGGCGCGCGCGCTCTTCTTCGGTGACGGTTGGAAGGGTGGCGCTGATGCGGCGCAGCGTGGAGGTGATGTCGTCCACGTAATTCATAAGGCGGATAAGTTCCCCACTTGAGGACATGATGGCTCCTGTTGCCTGCGACGCTGAAAAAACCGGAGCTCTCAGGAGAACCGCCGGACACAGGCCAACCCTCCATTTTCAATGGAGCCGGGAATTTAGTAAAGGACTGGCGAGTTGGCGGGTGTGGTCCGAAATCTTTGGAGAAAGCTCAGGAGGGGAAGCGCTGAGTGGCCCTCCCCCTCCTGCCGGTTCATTCATTAGCGTGCGCGGGCCGGCGCCGAGTGATGACCCCAGCGTCCCTGAATGGCCTTGAAAGAGATGGCCTGGTACAGGGCTGACAAGCCGACCAGAACATAGACGACCGAGCTCAGCGCGGAAGTCTCGCCGAACTTCATTCCGAAGATGGTCGCGACCAGGTCGAAGTGGGCCACACCCACCAGGCCCCAATTCAATCCGCCAACCACCAAGAGCACTGCTGCAATTACATCTGCGGTTTTCATGATGTTCTCCTTTTTTCCTATACTTATTCCGTGGGCAAAAGCACGGTGTCGATCACGTGGATCACGCCGTTCGAGGTGATCACGTCGGCCTTCACCACCTTGGCGTCGTTGACCATCACGGTGGTGCCCTCCGTGCTGATTTTCACGTCCTGGCCGTTGAGGGTCTTGGCCGACGAAAGTTTCACGACCTTGGCCGCAGTCACGTCTCCCGCGACCACGTGGTAAAGCAGGATGGCCTTCAGCTTCTCTTTGTTCTCGGGCTTGAGAAGGGTTTCAACCGTTCCTGCGGGGAGTTTGTTAAAGGCATCATCGGTCGGAGCAAACACTGTGAAGGGCCCCTTGCCTTTCAGCGTGTCCGCCAGACCAGCGGCTTGGAGCGCAGCAGCCAGGGTGTTGAAGGTGCCTGCGGCCACCGCTGTTTCGACGATGTCCTTTTTTGCGGCGCCGGCCGCCGCCGGCAGGGCGCTCGCTAGAACGCTGAGAATCAATGCAAAACTCGCTGCTTTCATTGTGTTTCTCCTTTTTCGTGCGCTGGCACCTTTCTTGCTTCCCTTTTGGGCCGGTGCGATGTATTAACTATAGAGAATATTTATTGTCCTTACACGACAACCAGACGGCATCGGCACTTCGAGTGAACACGGGTCAAAATGCCGGACCGGTCTTGTCGTGGCAGGAAAACGGGAGAATCAAGTGATCACTCCAACCATCGTCGAAGGGCTCCGGCCTTACGCTCTGGGCGAAAAACTTCGCGGCCTGCGACTTCGGAAAAGCATGGGGCTGGTGGAACTGGGCAAGCACACCGGTCTTTCCGCGGCGATGCTCTCAAAACTGGAGCGCGGCAAGCTGTTTCCCACCCTGCCTACGCTGTTGCGGATTGCCCTGGTGTTCGGCGTGGGACTGGAATATTTCTTCACCGACGAGCGCAAGCGTCATGTGGTTGCCATCGCCCGAAAGAGGGAGCGTTTGCGCTTTCCGGACAATCCCGGAAAAGGGAGCATAGCGTACAACTTCGAAAGCCTGGACTTCAACGCCACCGAGCGAAAGCTGAACGCTTTTTATGCGGAATTCGAGCCGGTTGCCGCAGAGAAGGTGCGGCTTCATCAACACGCTGGTGTGGAGCTGCTTTATCTGATTTCCGGCACTCTGGATCTCACGATCGGTTCGGAAACGTTTGTTCTGGAAGCGGGGGACGCGGTGTACTTCGATTCGGGAGTCCGGCACAGCTACCACCGCGCCAGCAAGGGTCCATGCACGGGTGTGATTGTGACGGCGTGAGGGGAACGCGGTTGAAATACTCGACGGGTGTGCCGGCCGGTTCCGTGGCCATCTCATACATCAATCGAGCGAGACTAGGGCTCTTGCCCGCCGACACGCAGCAAGCTCAAGATGTGCAGTGCCCGAGTGATTGCGTCCTGCTCTTTTCTATTGCTGCCCGGCGGCTTTGATAAACGGCGCGATCGCTCGAGAATCGCGGCCTCCGCGGCCTCGATCCGCTGCAGCAACTTGCTCCGGTCGGACTCGAGGACTGCGGCGCGGTAAAGTTTTTCCCAATCCTGGGATGTACGGCACTTTGAACTATTCAGCGTTTTTGCTCCTTGTACTCTTGGCATCCGGGTGATCGGCGCAAACATGGGACGCAAACTCCGTGTCGCGCTGCAACTCAAAGTTGCGCATCATTTCATCGAAAGATGTGCCAGTGGGCGCACCAGAAGGTTTGAAGCGCCAGTCACATTGGGAGCAACCAAAACCCCGAAAACGCCGTTGCTCAATCCACACGAGATTCCGGCTCATGGCCGTCTATGTCGCAGCGCCCCAACAAGTACCCGCTTGCTGTCGAGGGACGAGACGTTCTGGTTCGCCATTCATGGCTCCTTTTACAGCGGCATACTGCCCGATTGCAGCAGAAAACCGTCACCCAATCTGGGCGCGGCGAAGGATACATAAAGGAATGGGCGAAGTTTACATTCGCCAATTTGGATGGTCTGTCGGGCATCCTACATACAGGGAGAAGGCTTGGATGCGCGTAGCAGCGGTATAGCCAATGAAGAATCACCCTACAAGAGCGTCGTGTTTCGGGGAAACAGTGGATGTCTGTATAATTTTTGGAGTAGCGCGAATAGGCAGGGTTTCTGTTTCCCGTCTCCGGGAAAGACTATCGGCTGTGATTCTAGTGTCTCAGGGCTCGGTCATGGAAAACAAAGGCCTCCAAGTCGTGCAGTCTGGCGAGCGGACGAATAGCGAAGGCAAGCCAGTCGGCAACCTGATACTTCTATCGATCTCCGATCGCGACTACAGCTCACTTCGTCCTCATCTTGAGTACGTCAGCTTGCCAAACCACCTGGTCCTTCACGAGGGAGGTGGCAAGCTAGAATTCGCGTATTTCCCGAATCGAGGTCTGGTTTCTCTTGTAGTCGTAATGAAGGATGGAAAGACCGCGGAAGCCGGCATCGTTGGCAATGAGGGCTTTACAGGAACACCGGCGGCTGTTGGCCTGAGCAGGAGCCCGCTGCAAGCGGTGGTACAAATCTCGGGGGATGGGTTTCGAGTGGAGATTGCAACTTTGCAAAACACTTTGGAATCTGCCCCGGACCTGCAATTGACGTTGAGCCGCTATGCGGTAGTACAGGGAATGCAGGTTGCACAAACAGCCGCGTGTAACCGGCTGCATGATATCAGGCAGCGCCTTGCGCGGTGGTTGCTGATGACTCAGGACAGAGTGGATTCAGAGTCGCTGCCCATCACCCATGATTTTCTCGCCACGATGCTAGGGACAGACCGGCCCAGCGTGAGTTTGGCAGCTGGTGTTTTGCAGAAAAGTGAGCTCATCGAGTACACCCGTGGAGCAGTGAAGATCGTAAACCGCAAGAAGCTTGAAGACTTCGCCTGTGAGTGCTACGGGATTACCCAACAGTACAATGGCGAACTGGGCTTGAAATAAGTCGAGATGAGTTCGAGTCGAGTTTGTGGAAGCGGCGGAAGCCGGCGTAGCCTTCCTTGCCCATGTAGCGCTCGAGGACCTGGGGATCGGTCTGGCGCAGGTCCACGATCACCAATCCGTCGACCACGTCGGAGAATTTGCGGTCCAAGTTGAAGCCCACCAGTTTTCCACCCACCTTGGCGTACTGTTTGATCAGGATAGGCAGGCCCTTGCCGTCCGTTTCCACGTCGGAGATGGGCTCGGCGAGTTCGTCGAGGCCGCGCAGGACGTTGCACATGGCGCGACAATCCCAGCGGCGCATTTTGGGAGCGCGGAAGGGCGTGCGCGGCTGGATGAGATCGGAGAACTCGCGGGCATCCTCGCGACCCTCGAAGTAGCGGACGATCATTTCGCGCGAGGCGGAATTGTATTCGTTGCTGATGCTGACCGCACCAAACAGCGTGGGCGTCTCCGGATGAAGAGCGACAAAGCCGGCAATGCCTTTCCACAGCATCAGCAGCGGTGCATATTGCCGCTGGTACTCGGGACGCACAAAGGAGCGGCCCAACTCGAGGGCGGAGCCGATCTTCAGGAAAAGCTGCTCGTCGAAGCGGAACAGGGAGTGAGTGTAGAGGCCTTTGATACCGTAGCGGCGGATGATTTCGTCGGTGTTGCCGGCGCGGTAGGCGCCCACCAGTTCGTGTTTTTCCTTGCTCCAGAGCAACAGGTGCCAGTAGTAGTCGTCATAGTGGTCGAGGTCGGCGCGTTTACCGGAACCTTCGCCGGCGGCGCGGAACGTCTCTTCGCGCAAACGTCCGAGCTCATCGAGCAGGTACGGCATCTCAGAGGCGCGGGCGGCGTACACCGCAAGCTCGTTGTTTTCGGTGAGGAGCCGGCCGGAAGGCAGCGCCTCGATATCGCGCGCCAGCAGCTCGCGCGGGACTGCCTTAGCCACCGCTTCCTGAGTCTTTCGCGGCATGGCCGACCGCATCTTCGCAGGAAGGGAGAACCCTTTCTTGCCGCGATAGGAAAGCAGGTAGGTCCGCAGGCGGAGATATTCGGTGGCTTCGTCGTCGCTCGCGATGCTGGCAATCAGCTCTGACGGGACGGCGCTGCCCACGCGAACCTGTAACGTCTTCCCCTGTTGCTGGAGGAATTCCTGCATGAGAAGGAGCGTGCGCAAGCGGGGATTGATCAAGCCGAGCAACTGAAACGCCATGCTGTTGTGCCCGCAGAAATAGACGGGGAGCGCGTTGGCGCCGGTCTTGCGTACCAGGCGGGCGGCAAGGTTGTTCCAG
>PMCH01000044.1 GCA_003154055.1 Acidobacteriaceae bacterium | reverse complement strand
GCCGACATTGTTAGAGATGCGATGTTACAACAACTATCCGAGTACAGCAGCGATTAGGGGAGCCGCAAATTCACGGCACCTTGACAACGACTCCCTTTGGGCGCATTGTTCCAGCACGTTGTGGGGGAGCCTGTTCCTAGCCCATCTATCCTTCCCGTCCTAGGTTCTGGCTTTCGAAGCCGCATCGGGGCCCAGCAAGCACAAGTTCATTAGAGAGTGCGTCATGAGGCGCACACCGCTGAATTCCTGAATTTTCAACGCGGGGCACGCCGTCACTCACAGTGCGTCTCGTTAAATTGTCTGTCGATTGCCGGAGGGTAGTGGGCAGTTAGTACCCTGGCAGGAATTGCCAGGAAGAGCTCATCGAGCTCGAAAGGACACCTTGTATGAAGACTTTTAGATTAGTAGTTCTAGGAATGGTTGTGCTCGTTTCGTTGGCTGCGGTGGCACAAATGTCCTCCAACGTGTCGGTTTTCGCCACGGGCTTCAACAATCCCCGTGGTCTGAAGTTCGGTCCGGACGGCAATCTCTATGTTGCGGAAGGCGGCGCGGGGGGAACTTTGTCCAGCGTCGGAGTATGCAAACAGGTAGTTTCTCCGATCGGTCCCTACACCGGCGGGTTTACCGCACGGATTTCGAAGGTCACCCCTGACGGAACCGTTACCACAGTCGCCGATAACCTGCCCTCGGACCAGACCTCGGCGAACCAGGGCAGCCTGGTAAGCGGCGTTGCCGACGTGGCGTTCATGGGCAACACGCTCTACGCGATTTTGGCCGGGGCTGGCTGCTCCCATGGACTTGCCGGCACGGTAAACGGGGTGCTTCGCGTGAACCCAGATGGCAGCACGACCATGGTTGCCAATCTGTCGACATTCCAGAAGAGCCACCCGGTCGCAAATCCCGAGCCCGACGACTTCGAACCCGATGGCACGTGGTACAGCATGATCGCGGTCGATGGGGTTTTCTACGCGATTGAGCCGAATCACGGGGAGCTCGATGCCATCTCGACACGCGGACGAGTCAGCAGGGTCTTGGATATCTCGAGTATCCAAGGCCACATCGTGCCCACCGCCCTTGCTTTCGATGGCCATGATTTCTTCGTCGGGAACCTGGACACGTTTCCCATCAAGGATGGTTCATCGAAAATCATGAAGATTACGCCGGGGGGGGAGCTCACCACCGTCTACATTGGCTTGAGCGACATTCTGGGACTTGCCTTCGACGGAAAAGGCCGACTCTACGTGCTAGAGAATACGACCGGGAACCCGTTCCCGACGCCGGAAACGGGAAAGATCCTGCGACTCGATGGCAAGAACAAGTACAAGGAGATTGCGACCGGTTTGTCGCTGCCCACAGCTATGACATTCGGTCCGGATGGAAATCTGTATGTTTCGAATCTCGGGTTTGGTCCGCCTCCGGTCGGGGCGGGACAAGTGCTGAAAGTGATAGTACCGTCGAATTAAGCTTGGAGTGAACAGTGGACGCTTCGCTCGCGACGGAGCGTCCGCAGTTCCAGTTTGTGTTTCCGCCCGGCCTATATGCTACCTGCAGCAGCATGAAGCCGTGCTCCGGGGGCCCCCCACGCGGAAAGGTGGGAGCGCGATAACTGCTGTAAAACAGGCGATTTCACTCAGAACCCCCACAGGGGCCGGATTGTGAGTGTAATGGGGATATTACGCCAACTGACAAACGCGGGCCGCCCTCCTATGAAGACGGAGGTCATCCCACCGTCACGCTGTCACGGACAGCACCGAAAATCCATCTGGATTTCTATCTGAACTCGAACCGGTTTGCCGTTCTTCATCGCAGGCTGAAATTTCCACTGCCTTATTGCAAGGATTGCCTGCTCATCAAGTCCCATTCCCAACGGTTCCAAGATCGCAATGTTGCTCGCCATGCCTGTACTATCGATTACCGTGCCTAAGGAGGATATGCCCTCAATATGATGGGAGGCAGCCTCTTTGGTGTAGTTGGGGTTCTTCAGGTAAACGACGTGAGGTGCACTCACCTCTCCAGCCGTGGCGTCCGATTTGGTAAAGACTTGATTCTTGTTGTCCACAAATGTCGCTCGCCAAGCCGCAGACCTTGACTTCGAGTCGCTTCCAGCGAGATAGCTTTGCCAATAATCAGGCGCCAGAGGCCGTAACTCCTCCCCGGATTCCATGAAAATCTTGTTGAACAATCGGTGGAGCTCTGCCTCCGTGTCTGCATCCGAATTGGGTTTAGTCACCTCGATCTTCAACTTCCCAACCTTGACGAAGCCCGGTTTCCCGCCTCTGTACAAGGTACCCATCCGGTTCCCGACAATCGCAATACCCTGTGCCGTAGCCGTAATCTTCGTGATCTCGACATTTGCCAACGTCCACGGCCCTTGTGTCGCTGTGCCGCGCAAAACTCCATTCTGGTCGTACTCCAGGTCGTTGCCAGAGTAGAAACCCCGAAGTAGCAGAATCTTGCCTTTGAACTCGGAATCTAGTTGGTCAGCACCACGGTCTGTCTGACACCAAACAGGAGAAGTTGCACTTGCAGCCAAAACCAGCAGCAGGGCTGCTCCAACAATCGGGCCTCGCATAGGGCACAAGTTTACGCCGGAATGAGGCGACTTCCGATACCTGTTGTTAACAGGCGTGGGTGTTGAAAAAGTCACTTCGATTAGCAGGATGAGAATCAGCAGAAGCGTGTTAGAAGAAGGCATTCGCCCATGCGCTGTTTGATTCTGATTGTCGGAGGCCTGCTGATTATGATGGGGCAACACGACCGCTCCGAAGCACTGTTCTATTACTTCCGTCTGGAAGACCAGATCCCTGAAACCCACCTGCTGCGGCTGATCGATAAGCACATCAGTTTCGAGTTTGTGCGGCAGCAACTGAAAGACAGCTACAGCGAGACGGGTCGTCCGTCGATCGACCCTGAGTTGCTGCTGCGCATTCTTCTGATCGGCTATCTCTACGGCATCACCAGTGAGCGCAGACTGGTGGAAGAGTTGCGCATGCATCTGGCGTGGCGCTGGTTCACCGGTCTGGGCTTCGATCAGGAGATTCCGCATCACTCCACGTTCTCGAAGAACCGGCACGGACGGTTTCAGGAGTCCAAGCTGTTTGAGCAGTTATTCGAGCAGATCGTGCGCCAGTGTGTGGAAGTGGGACTGGTGCAGGGGAAGCATTTATCGGTAGACGGCAGTTTCGTGGAAGCCAATGCGTCGAAGCAGAGCCGCGTTCCACGCGAGCAGTTGGGGGAGGCAGCCCAGGTGCACCACACCGTGCGCCAGTATTTGCGAGAAGTGGAAGAGCAGAACCCGGTGGAAGAGCCGGTGCACGAGCAGGATCAGGTATCAACTTTTGGTAAGCGGTGATCCCAACAATCACAACCTACCGCAAAGTGGGCGCCTTTTTATATTGCGTGTAATCGTGATCGCAACAGCTATCGATGTTGGATCATCAGTCCTTGGTCTCTTTGCCTGGAAGCAGCCTCTTGCCGTATTGCTCCTCCAAGTGAGCAGACATCGCTGCCTCCTTTTCGAGCAGCCACTTCGATTTGTAGATCTCGAAAACTGTCTGGGCCTGTGGAGGCACCACTGCTGTACTTGCCTGAGCGACGACCCGACTTGGCTGAATGGCGCCCAAGGCTTTGTAGCCGATCGCTATTGCCTTCACGCGGTCGGCATCGCCGCGAAGCTTGTGGGTCTCGCCGTTCGCGATCTGGTGAGCAAGGTGCACATCAAGGAACTCGCGTTCGATGGCAAAAGTCCTCTCCGCGAGCCGCTCCTCCCGCCGCTCTGCCTGTTGTTGTAGCTTTCGGATCTGGGCCTGTATGGAAGGATTCTCAAGCAGCCGATATCCGGAACCTGGATGATGTGCAGCGTACCTTGCGGCGCCGGATGCGCTGCCAAGACGAATGTAGGCGGAGCAGAAGGCATGCTGTTGCACAGTGAGCACCTGTCTGCGGCCTCGGTGCCCTCCGCCTTTGCGCAGGTTGCCAGTGCTAGGAGCATCGCGGTGTCGCGCGCAGTTGCCTCGATTCATCGTGCGTCCTGGTCTTCGTCGCTAGTTTCGCTAGCCTGTTTCCGACATTGTTCGAGTGGCCCTCTATGCTCGGGTCAGCACTTAGTTCGAGTCACGATCTGTCGACAGTTGCTACTTTTGTCCTTCAAACACCAGAGTTGCCGCGCCCTGCACGCCGGCAAGCCGTCCCGCGGTGGCAGCCTTTACGCACGGCTTTCGCTTCGAGCCGAAGTGCAAAAGAGCGGCGACTTGTTCGGCCACGCTGGGAACAAACTGTGGTTGGCCTTCCACCAGCCCACCCGAAATCAGCACGGCTTCGGGATCAAACAGATTGAAGATGTTGGCAATTCCTTCGGCGAGATGAGTCGCTAGGGCCTGGTAGGCGCCGACAGCGGCAGGCGCACCTGTGCTGGCGAGCTGGTTTATTTGTAAGGTGAGGCCTGCGAGGTCGTTGGGCAGTGGGTCGGGAATCGAACCACCGCGCTCTTCGAATTCCCGTATCAAGGCGGCGGTGGAGACATAGGCCTCCAAACAGCCGCGCCGGCCGCAGTTGCACTGGCGTCCGCTCTCGTGAATGACGTGGTGACCGATGGACCCGGCAAAACCGTGCTGACCGGAGAGCAGTTTTCTGCCGCAGACAACGCCTCCGCCAATCCCGGTACCGATCGTGATGGCGACGAAGTCCGACAGACTGCGTCCGAGGCCAAAGTGCAGTTCCGCGAGCACAGCAGCGTGCGCATCATTTACAACCCAGACCGGAAGACGAAACCGGTCCTCGACGAAAGCTCGCAACTGGAAGCCTGCCCAGCCGGGAAGATTGTCGGTCGCGGCAAAAACGGAACCATCCTGAGCGTTGATCGCTCCGGCGCTGGCAATGCCCAGGCCTGCTGGCTGAAGTCCCTGGCTGTGCGCCGCTGACAATACCCGCTGCACGGCCTGGCACAAACTCGCCGCAATTACATCTCGTCCGCCAGTCGCTTCCGTGGGAACCTGCGTCGCTAGAGTTACCTCTCCATCAGGATCAACCAGGCCGGCCTTGATAGACGTCCCACCGATATCGATGCCGATTGCCGGTGCGGCCGCACGTTCGGGACTTATGGCGCAAACGAAGTTGGCGGCAATCGTGCCCGGGCGAGTGATCGCCGAACCGACAATCACGCACCATGCCCCCATCGAGAGCGCTTGCCGAGCTTCTTCCGGTGAACGGATGTGACCTTCGGCAGCCACCGGCACTTGAATCTGCTGGACCATCGCGGCTAACAAAGGCCAACTGAAAAAATGATTATTGCGGGTTCCTTTCGTATATCCGTTTAAGGTGGTTCCAACCATGTCGGCGCCTGCGGCGGCAGCGGCCGAGGCCTCCTCGATCGTGGCAACGTCGGCCATGACGGGCAGCTTGAGTTCGCGATGAATTCGCTCGATCAGAACTCGCCAGGGATCGCAATCGGGCCAGACGCGTGCAGTACAGTCGAGTGCAATGATCGAGGCCCCCGCCGCCGCCAGCGCGGTTGCCGAGGCAAAGTCGGGCGTGATGTGAATCGTCTCTCCGTGGTAGCGCTTCTGAATCCCGATGATGGGGAGCGTAGATTCCTGCCGAATGGCTGCTATGTGCTCGGGGCTATTAATGCGCAGGCCAGCGGCTCCTCCTCCGGCTACCGAGCGAGCGATGCGCCGAATGGTTTCGGTGTCTTCGAGGGGATCTCCGGGCGCGGCCTGGCACGACACCACCAGCTTGCCTCTCAGTTCTTGCAGCGCATCTGACATTGGTCCTCCCCGCCTCTCTCGGAGTTTGCTTTAGGTCTCCGCGATGCTCTGTTGTATGATTGTATAGCCTACTAGATTCATGTGCAACATTGCGGGATCCTGGGCGCTGGAGCTCGCGATCGCATTCATCGGCCTTTAGGCGGAACGGACGGAAGAAAATGGGGAACATCGTGCTGGTCGGTTCGCTGCTGGCAATTTTGTCAGGGCTCATGAACGGAAGCTTCACGCTGCCCATGCGTTTTCTGGGGCGCTGGGAATGGGAGAACGTCTGGAGTCTTTTTATTACGTGCTCCTGCCTGCTGATGCCGGCGACGATCATCACTGCCATCGCGCCGCAAAGTTGGGGCGTGCTGGCCCAGGCACCGGCGCATGCTGTGTGGATCGCCATCGCTGCCGGATTTGCCTGGGGTTTTGGAGCCATCATGTTCGGGCAAAGCGTGAGCGCGATTGGCATTTCGCTGGCCAACACTCTGGTGCTGGCGATCAGTTCTGCCCTGGGCTCGCTGTTCCCGCTGTTGTTGCTGGCGCCGCAGAAGTTGTTTCCGTCAACGGGAAAAATGATCGTCGTCGGAGTGGCGATTGAATTGGTGGGGATTGTTCTGTGCGGCACGGCCGGGCGGCAGCGCGAGCAGACTATCGGCGTGGGGGCAGAGCGGGGCGATCTGGTGGGGCGCGCTCGTCCGTTGGGCGTGGCGCTCCTGCTAGCGACGGGCTCGGGTGTGCTGTCGGCTGTTTTTAACATTGGGTTTACACTTTCGGAACCGATCGCGGAGTTTGGGCGCAGTGCGGGACTCAGTGAGTTTTCCAGCACGAATCTGATCTGGTGCCTGATGCTTGGAGCGGGGTCGGTCGCCAACCTCGGTTTCTGCGGTTATTTGCTCGCGAAAAATGGAAGCATGGCAAAGTTTCGCCAGCCGGGCGGAGCGCGTTTGTATGGTCTGTCGGCATTGATGGCGTTGTTGTGGGGAGGCAGTATCTTTGTTTATGGTGCTGCTGCGCCCAAGCTCGGACCGCTCGGCACATCGATCGGCTGGCCGCTGAGTCTGGCGACGGGCCTTCTTCTCGCTAATGCAATCGGCATCGGCTTGGGAGAGTGGCGACGGGCTCCGAGCCGAGCGAAGGGACTGATGTATTCGGGTATCGGAGTCTTGCTGGTTGCGATCGTCGTGCTGAGCCGGGCGAGTTACTAAGGAATTAGGGGAGGAGCACCGCATGCAGAATCGAGCGCAGGTCGAAAGGCAAGAGGAGAGCCCCGCGGTGTCTCCGGTGAAGGCAATCGACGCGAACAGCAAGTGGCATTTTGAGCCGCTCGACAAGAGCAGTTTTACTCCCAGGTATTTTCAGATCCAGGCGCAATTGCTGAAGATGATTCAGGGCGGGCAACTGCGCCCGGGCGACGCGCTGCCGAGCGAAGACGAACTCAGCCGCACATGCGGCGTCAGCCGGATGACCGCGCGCCACGCTTTGCAGTCTCTGAAGACCCAGGGGTTTGCCACGCGCCACAAGGGGCAGGGCACATTTGTCAGTCAACCCCGGGTTGAAAAAGACATTACCCACCTCTCCGGATTCACAGCAGAAATGCGGGCTCTGGGCCTGAAGCCCGGTTCCCGCATTCTTGGTGCGGAGACGATTCCCGCTCCGGCGGAAGTGGCCTCGCGCCTACGGGTCGAAGTGGGGGCGCCAATGTTTAACCTGCGCCGGTTGCGGCTGGCAGACGGTCTGCCCGTAGCGGTCGAGGAAGTATGGCTTTCGCGAGAGCAATTTCCGGGAGTGGACAAAATTGATTTTGCGTTTTCGTCGCTTTACCGAACGCTCCGGGACCAGTACGGCATCCGCGTGAGTCGAGCGGACGAGATCCTGGAAGCGCGCGCCGCCAGCCGGCACGAGGCGGAGTTGCTGGAAATCCCACGCCGGTCGAGTGTGCTGGTCATCTCCCGCACCTTGTGGAACGTAGACGGAAAGCCAGTGGAGACCGCGCACTCGGTCTATCGCGGAGATCGCTATCGGGCGGTGCTGGCCATTCCGGCAACGGCGGTGGAATAGGAATCTCATCCTGCACGAATCCATTCAACAACTACTTGACAAGATGTATAGACAGATATACGTTTAGCAATTAGGGCAGGCATGCTGCCCGCCTAGAGCGAACGCTCGTTGGGACCGACCGTGGTGCGGGGCTATGCACACGAAGGAAATCCGAGCCTAAACGCCCTCCAGGAGATGCAAGTGCAGGTTCACGGAATCATCGCCTGAGTTTCTTGAGTAAGCGCGGCGCGGACTGCGCGACAAGGGAGGTTTCCATGAAGATCATAGGCAAGTTGACTCGCTGGGCGGGATCGGTGCTGCTCCCGGTTCTGTTTACCGGGCTGCTGGCTGCACAGGTGGACAAAGCAACTATCAGTGGCACGGTCACCGACCCCTCGGGTGCGGTTGTCTCCGACATGCAGGTCACCGCGACCAATGTTGATACGGGCGTGACTTACCGGGCGACCACCAACGGCGTGGGCATCTACCAGATTCGTGCCTTGCCGATCGGTCACTACTCAGTTCGTTTCGACAAGCAAGGCTTCAAGCCCTTGGAGCGCACCGGGCTGGAACTGGAAATCGCGCAGGTTGCGGAAGTCAACGCCCAACTAGCGATTGGTTCGTCGTCGGAACGGGTGGACGTGGCTTCTGCGCCTCCCGTGCTTCTGGAAACCGAGACTTCCTCTGTCGGTACGGTGATGACGGCCAGGGCGATGGAAGCGCTGCCGCTAGACATCAGTGGCGGCCGCGACATCACGACCTTTATCTATACGAACGTGGCCACCACCAACGGAGGCAACTACACTGGCCACATTGCAGGCTCGCAGGACATGTCGAAGAACGTAATGGTGGATGGCACCGAGGCAACCTCAGGGTTGCAAGGTTTTGTGCAGAACATCGGTATGGAAGCCGTGCAAGAGATGAACGTGCAGGTCGGTGGAATCGGCGCCGAGGGTGCATCCACAGGTGGTGGCACCGTTCTAGTGGAGCTCAAATCGGGTACGAACCAACTTCATGGTAGCGGCTACTACTACCTTGAGAACGAAGCGCTCGACGCCAATCAGTGGGACAACAATTTCTTCCTTTCGCAGTGTGCTCCCGGCGACTCAACTTGCCGGGCTCAATACAAACGGCCTCGCGACCGCTTCAACGACTGGGGATTCAGCGCGGGTGGCCCGATCTGGAAGAACCACACATTTATCTTCGGCAGTTGGGAGCGGTATCGCAACGTGACGCTGTCGCTCGCTCCCAACCAGAACACGGTTCCGACGCAGGCTTTTCTAAATGGTGACTTCAGCGCCCTGTTGGGCGGGCCGCTGCATCTGGATAATGATCCGAATCAGCCGCTCGCACTCGATCCTTGCACCGGGCAGCAGATTCTCCTGGGGCAGATCTACGACCCCAGCGCGATGTACGTGAACGGCAACGGTGTAACCTGCAACGTTCCCTTCGCGGGCAACATTGTCCCAACCGGCCGGATCAGCCCGATTGCACTGAACATCGTCAACAATCTGTACAAAAAGAAATATGCTCCGGTCGGCCAGGGCCTTGTTTTGAACTTCCCGTCATTCACTGGCAATGCGGGGCAAACGGTGGAGCACCTCGACCTGAAACTGGACCACAATCTCTCGCAGAAGCAGCACATCGCCGTTTCGTACAACTGGTTTACTCTTCCCTACGCCGCTGCCGGCGGGCTTCCCGGCAGCCTTTGGCAAAGCGGTGGCGGATCCGATCCGGGCCCATTTTATGACGGTCTCACACAGGTTCAGTGGGACCGATCGATCCGCTTGCAGCACTTCTACAACGTCACGCCCAGTCTGGTGAACTCGTTCTCCGTTTTCTACAACGAGCACAAGGCAACCGACACGCCTCCGAGCTCCTACAATCCCGACAACGTAGGCATCGCGGGCACGAACGGAAAGAACTTCCCCACGATCACCTTCGGCGGCTCCATCAACGGAGTGGGCGAGACCACGATCGGAGCGCCTTACTCCGACGGTTACGTGCAATACAACCGCAGCGTCAGCGATACTGTTTCCTGGGTTCATGGACGCCACAGTTTCAAGTTCGGCGGCGACTTCCAGGCCCGGGGAATGAACAGCCGGGAAGACAATGGAATTCGCACTTATAACTTTAGCAGCAGTACAGGGGCACCGACTGACTCCCAGATCTCTCCTTTTGTCGGCTTTGCCTTTGCGAATTTCCTGTTGGGAGACGTGCAAAATGGCGGGCAGACAGTAAGCTACCTTTTGCACGGGCGGCGCAAGCGCATGTCTCTGTTTGCGTCCGACGACGTCAAGGTCAATCACAAGCTCACAATCAACGCGAGCCTGCGCTGGGATTTCAATTTCCGCTTCCACGAGACCGATGGCAAGTGGGCGAATTTCAATTTGAATGCGAACAACCCGCTCTGGGGAGCCAACAATGGAGCCTGGACATGGGCGAACAACGGCGGAACATCTTTCGAAAAGAACCAGGACTACCACGAGTTCGGCCCCCACATCGGCGTCGCCTATCAACTGCAATCTAAGCTTGTGCTGCGCGGAGGCTACGGCATCTTCTATACGCCGCTCGCTCTGAATCAGTGGAACGGAGTTCCTTTTGCGACTAGCGGAGGTGCCTTTGGATTCATCGGCTCCAACAATGTGGTCAACAACATTGTGGACGCAATCGGATTTCAGTGGGATGCAGGCTACCCGGGACAGAATGTTTATCCTGATCGCACTCCAACACAAACCTATGTGAACGATGGTGTTTCCTACACCTGGCCGGATGCCTTGCACATGGGCATGACGCAAAACTGGAATCTCGGCGTGCAATATTTGGCGTCGAAGGACACCGTATTGTCCTTGACTTACATTGGCAATCACGGCAGTCATCTGCATGACGGCAGTCTCTGGCCTTATAACTATCCGACCCAGGCCACTTACCTGAAGCTTCTTAACTCTGGGCACCTTAATGATTACATCCAGAGTCCAGCCGACGCCGCGGCAGCGGGCGTTCCCTATCCTTATTCAGGATTCACCGGGTATGCCTACCAGGCGATCACCCCTTACCCGCAGCTCTCGTCGCAGGGGCAATCCGTTCAGATCGTCAATTCAGACCTTTCGACCAATAGCTATAAGGCGCTGGTTGCGGAAGTCAAAGTGAAGGGGTCGCACGGCTTGACTGCGGACTTGAATTACACGCTCTCAAGAGCGCAGGGAAACGCCAGCGACGCGGGCGCATTCGCCGAGTCCTGGACCACGCTTTGGAATCAAGATCCCTACAACCTGAAGAACCTGACCGACCAAGTGGACAGTTGGAATCACACGCATGAAGTGAAAGGCTACTTGGTTTATGACTTGCCGTTCGGTCACGGAAAAAGACTGGCGACAGGCCGGCACGCGATCGACGAGTACCTCTTAGGCGGCTGGACGCTAGGCACCGAACTGAGTTATCACAGTGGCGCGCCGCTGTGGACGGTGGCTGCTGCGAATCAATATCCGGGTTGGGACGCGGTATTCGCCATGCGCAATTCCAACGTCAGTTTGAGCAACCATTTCAAGACGCTCAATTTGGCGTGGGTGGCAGATCCGGTTGGCACTGACCCCAGCAGCGTGTACTTCGACCCCGCCGCATATTCCAATCCCGCATTTGGCGCCTTCAGCCCCGAAAAATATTCGATTCAGGATTCTTTGCGGGATTGGGCCTGGGCGAGCGAAGACATCAGCATGGTAAAGCGCTTTAGTTTTGGCAGGGATGGCCGGTTCCAGGCCACTCTTCGCGCACAATTCTTCGACGCCTTCAATCGTCACCATTGGAGCGCCCCCAACACGGATATCAACAGTCCGTTCTTCGGCCACGTCACCGGCGTGTCCGGCCATCGCTACGGCCAGATAGGCGCCCGATTCGAGTGGTAACGGTTCGCGAGATCACAGATGACGCGGCCTGAGGTGGAAACAGTGACTAGCGTGGCAAACAAATCGGCCAGAGCATCTTTGACGATGCTAACTGCACTCTTGCTTTGCTGCTTCCCCTCATGGCCGGCTAACGCTCAGACGGCCGTGGCTGGCAAAGCACCACAAACGCCTGCCGCCAGGTGGCCGCAGGCGCTTCATCTCGCCGATTTTATTCTTTCGCTCCAGAATGCCAGCGGCGCGATTCCCGACCGTCCAGGCGTGATCACCGTGAACGAAGACTCCAACATGGAGTACGCGCTCATTGCTCTCGGCGCTGCCTACAGCGCGACGAAAGATCCGCGCTACAAAGACGGCCTGGAACGTGGCATTCAGTGGCTGGCAGCGCGCGAGGAGATGACGGATCCGCTGTGGAAAGGAAGCTGGCGTTATGTGTACTCGGCGAACGCTCCCTATGCGCCGATTCCGACTTCGCCTGGCAAGGGCATCACCGATGTGCGCGGTGTGGATGCCACCTCAACTTTGTTCGTCTACCTGCTGTACTTAGATCAGAAGCTTACGGGCAGCGATGCCCTGGCGCGAACTTACTCCGCCAACGCCCAGGTAGCGCTAGATTTCGTGATCCAGCACAACCTCGACAAAGACGGCTTTAGCTGGAGTTCATGGCAGCAACACGCCTCCGACGGGCAGTGGCATCTCTGGGCCTTCAAGTACAGCGCGGATCAGGGAGACGTGTATCTCGGCATGCAGGCCGGAGCCGAGTTATATCACTCGATCGAATATGCGCGGATCGCCCGTTTTATTAAGGAACAGACACCGCAGCGATTCTTCTTGAAGGTAAACGGTCGCTACGGACTAGGCCTCAATGAGAAAGGAGTTCTCGATCCGACGCCCTATGTTTTTGCTCAGGGGTACCTGCCGTGGATGTGGGGCGACACGCCACAGAACCGCCAAGCGTTGGCGTGGCTGCGCTCCAAGGTACGCAACGATGGCAGCTTCGTTGAGCCCGACGGCAAACCCGCTTCCAGCCTGAGTGTTGCCATGCTCGGCATGGCCGCGGCCGCCCTCCGGCAACCTGAGCCTGCGACGTCATTTCGCTGGCTCACAATCACTCCCTACGACTCCGCCACCGGAGGCGTTCGTGACACCAACATTCCCGCGTCAAATGAGTACAACAACGTGGCCGGATTCTGCTCGATAAGTCTGCTCGGCTTTGTACCGTTCGGCGAGTAAGGTGTCATAACTCGTTCGGCATTATCGTTGTACCGAGTGCACTCAGTAAATTGCAGGATCAGCGGCAGGGCGATAACACAATAAGGAGATTCCCCCAATGGCAGGTACGAAAGGGTTTTTCGTCGTAGCGTACTTCCTTTGCCTCGCGCTGTTCTCAAATGTCTCTTGCGGACAGACGCCCAACTATCAACAGAACGTCACCACCACCGCCAACTGGACGACATCGAGTGCATCTACACTGCCCGATGGCGCAATCATATACACCGCAGACCAGATCATGCCGTACTATTCGAATCTGGCGGCAATCGGTGTGGTGAGAACAGGGAACCCCGTCTATTACGCTAAAGTGAAGGCGTGGATGCAGTGGTACGTCGCCCACTTGAACTATCCAGATAAGTGGGGCCTGTCTTGCACGGTCTACGACTACAGCGTCTCTGGAACCACCGAAACTCCTACGAATGACGCTGACTCGACCGACTCCTACGCCGCCACGTTCGTTTCGCTGGCTTGGGCGTACTGGCAGACCGGTGACGCGACCGCACAGAACTACATCAAAACCTTGAAGTATCAACTGGATTGCATCGGCGGCGTCATGGTGCAGACGCAGCAGAGAAACGGCCTGACCTGGGCGAAGCCCAACTATCAGGTCCAGTATCTGATGGATAATTGCGAAGTCTACAAGGGACTGAGCGATCTCGCGAGCCTCTTCCAAGCTGCTTTCAACGATACAGCTGGGAGAGACTGGTACAACACCTATGCATCGTATACGCTCAATGGAATTCAGACCCTCCTTTGGGATTCGGCTCATAACAACTACTTGACCGACGCCGCTGCCCCGCCGACGAATTGGAAAGTGTGGTATCCAGATGCCACAGCGCAACTGTTCCCGGTGCTGTACGGAGTTCTAGCTCCCACAAGCACCCGAGCGAAGAATCTCTACAGCACTTTCAATACAAAATGGCCGAACTGGACACGCCTGAAGTTCCCCGACGCCTATCCGTGGGTTGTAGTCTCGGGCGCGGCTGCGCTGATGAGCGACACGACCCGGGTCAACAGCTACATCACCACCATTCAGACTAAGTACGTGAACACAGGCTTTCCTTATCCGTGGTACTGCGCGGAGTCGGGTTGGTTCATTCGCGTCAACAACTACATGCTAGGAAGGAGGCCACTGTAGCACCTGCACGGGAGGGTTTTGTAGTGCACCCCTCAGAACTAGACACATGGGGCCGTGTTTGAAGTAAGGGTTTGGGCGAACCGGGCACGAGCGTCGTGCGGGGTTCGTCCGTGGAGTCCGCGATGCGGACGGTCGTGATTGTACTCCTCGATCCAGCGGGCGATGCCCAGTTCGGCCTGATCGAAGTTCTGGTACTCGTTGAGCCACACCTCCTCTTCTTTCAAGCTGCGATGGAACCGTTCGATATAGCTGTTGCCCTCGGGATGGTTGTATGCGGTGCGGCGGTGCGTGATGCCCAACTGGTTCAGGGTTTCGACATAACGGGCTGAAGTAAACTGCGTGCCGTTGTCGGTCGTCAACGTCAAACCCGTTCCACGAGAACCGAAAGGCAGAACCTCCAACACGGCGCGGTTGAGCGCCGCCAGAGCTTCTTCGGCGCGGCAGCGCAAACTCAAGTCCCAGCCGACGATTTCGCGGGTGCGGCGCAGTCGGTCAAGGCCGCGCACACGAATGGCGAACAGGCGCTCGATCCGTCAACTTTCCAATCATCGGAAGTGGTCCAAACCGGCGTATGGGACGCGCTCGGCGTTGTTATTGAGTCGCAGCGAGAACGGCACCCTCGACTTTGATTCATCGCCGGTTGTCATACTATCAGCGGAACAGGCCAAGCATGTAGGCGATGAGGAGAATCAACAATATTGTCCCCAGCCCAATGCCGGCCCCGCCGCCCGGACCCCAGCGGGTATGGCCGTAGTACCCTCCACCGAGGCCGAAAACCAGTATTAAGATGATGATTAGTATCAGCATTGTCGGTCTTCCTTGTCTTCGACGAATCGCGAACTGTCGTGGTTGTTGATGATCCTGCAATCCGAAGAAGAAAAATGTTCAATTGTGAACACTTAATTCGGACAGTTGTTGAAAAAGTGCGCCGTGAAAAGGCGCTGGACTTCAGCGGGTGAAACTCCCGCCCGGGAACTGGTTCGCTCCACCCGGTAACAATCGAAACGGCGGCGGAGGCAACGAAGCTGTCGGAGCTTTCGATGTAGAGGGTCGCTAGGCGGCTCGGTGAGCGTACAGGCCATAACGTGAGTGAACGCTGAGCAGGCCCCGAAAAAACAATTGCAGGAGCCGACCTGACTTTTTCACAGGGAAGGCCGCTGACGATGGAGATCGACGAGCGAATAAGCTCCATCGGACCTGCCGGGGTAATGGC
>PMCH01000308.1 GCA_003154055.1 Acidobacteriaceae bacterium | reverse complement strand
CCGCTCTCCACCGGCGTTTCGAGTTCCACGCGCACTTTGTGCCGTCCGGCTTTGCTTTTTGCCTGGTGAGTCAGCACCCATGTTTCACCATAGTGACGCAGTCGCAGCAACTCGCCGCGCTTGCGAAGCTTCTGACCAGGCAGGTCGTAGAGCGAGTTCATCTCGCGAGTAGAACGAGTGACTTCTTTGAAGCCCGCACGATTCAAGGCACGCGTGAGTGATTGCAGGTCGGCGATGCGGAACTTGATTTCGACTTCTTTGGCCATGTTCAAAATCTTAAACCGCAAAGGTCGCGAGAGCGCTGAGAAAAGCGTAACCGCAAAGGTCGCGAAGGCATCGCAAAGGACGCAAAGAACAACGTCAGGGGAAACTGCAGATCCCTCTCTGCGCTCGGGATGACAAGATCTCAAGAAATTGGGAAGGTGTCAGCGTAGTCGCAACCGCCGGCGGTTAGAGCTTTTCTTTCGGCTCGACCTCGGCTTCGTGCCCCCGCCGATGGAACCATGACATGTGCGGCAGGTCGCGCTCGACATTGCGGCGCTTGGCGATGAGTTCGGCCGTGATTGCGACCGCGATTTCCTCGGGCGTGACGGCTCCGATATCCAGGCCCACTGGCGCGTGGACGCGGTCAAACAATTGCGCCGGCAGACCCTCTTGTTGAAGTTCCTTAAAGATGGTGATTGTCTTCCGTTTCGATCCGATCATGCCGATATAGCGCGCCGGGGTCTGCACGGCCCAACGCAGCACGCGCATGTCGTCGCGGTGTCCGCGGGTGACGATGACGACGTAAGAGGACTCGCTGGGCAGAATCTGCGCCACCGCCTTGTCGTAATCCTCGGCGACGACTTGCGCCTCGGGGAAGCGCTCACGGTTGGCATAAGCCTCGCGATCGTCGACGACGGTGATATCAAATCCTGCGATCCGCGCAACCTTATAAAGGCTTGCGGCAACATGGCCTGCGCCAAATATATANNGATTCCATCACGTCGCGCGCTGCCTGCCACACTTCGGCCTCGACGCACCCGCCGCCGATCGTCCCGACGATCGAGCCATCATCCCGCACCAGCATCTTGGCGGTCTTGAACGAGGGAATGGACCCACGCACGTTAACGATGGTGGCCACCGCGCCGCGCCGGCCGTCGCGACGAAGCTTGACGATCTCCTCGTACAGGTCCACGGGGTTGATTATCGTTTGGTAAACAGGGGGAGTCAATCGGATAGAGGTTTGTGCTAGGTTGAATGGTTCAAAATCCCCGTTTCACGCTTGCAGGAGCCCCATGAAAGCCGTCCGCATTCATCAATTCGGTGGGCCGGAAGTTCTGACCTACGAGGACGTCCCCGANNTTTGTGCGTAACGGACTGCCGGGTGTGAACCTGCCGCACATTCTCGGCAGCGACATCGCCGGCGAGATCGTCGAGGTGGGCGAGTATGTCACTGACCTGAAAGCTGGACAGCGCGTTCTTATCGCACCGATGCATTTCTGCAACCGCTGCCCAAAATGTGTCGCCGGATTGCAGAACCAGTGCCGCCAGTTCACCGCGCTGGGCAATGCCGTGGACGGGGGGAACTGCGAACTGATCGCCGTCCCGGCCGTCAACGTGATCCCCATTCCGAACTCGCTCGACTTCAACCAGGCCGCGAGCGTGCCTCTGGTGTTCACAACCGCGTGGCACATGCTCACGGGACGGGCCGCCATCCGCCCGGGGCAAACCGTGCTCATCCTGGGTGCAAATTCGGGGGTTGGCATTGCGGCCATCCAGATTGCGAAGATGTTTAACGCCCGCGTGATTGCGACCGCTGGTGATGAGCGGAAGATGGAACGGGCCCTGGAGTTGGGCGCTGACTTTGTTATTAACCATTATCAGCAGAAAATTTCGCAGGAAGTCCGCAAGATCACGAACTTTGAAGGCGTGGACATCGTGATTGAGCACGTCGGTCCCGCTACCTGGGGAGAGAGCGTGAAGTCACTGAAGGCGGGCGGTACGCTGGTGACTTGCGGCGCGACCACGGGACCAAAGGTCGATCTCGATCTCCGCTTCCTCTTCTCGCGCCAGTTGTCACTGCTTGGTTCCTACATGGGCACCATGAGCGAACTGCACGAGGTCATGGGCCACGTCTTCGCGGGAAGGCTGAGGCCGGTCATCGACCATCTCTTCCCGCTGAAAGACATTCGGGCGGCTCACGAGTATATGGAGAAGAGTCAGATGTTCGGCAAGATCGTGCTGAACCCGTAGACGGTTTGGAGCGTTTCGCACGACAAGGTAAAATACCGTCATGGCGCAAGAGACCAGCTTTGGCCCCTACATTGATATCGAGAATGGCAAGCGCGTCGTCAAAGAACTGATCTTCGGCGAAGGCACGCCGGAAGGCATCGTGCTAACGACGCTCGACTCGGCCGTGAACTGGATGCGGAAGAATTCCATCTGGCCGATGACTTTCGGACTGGCCTGCTGCGCGATCGAGATGATGTCGATGGGCGCGTCGCGATTCGATATTGCCCGCTTCGGCGCCGAAGTCTTCCGGCCGTCGCCCCGACAGTCTGACCTGATGATCATTGCCGGGCGGGTCTCGCAAAAAATGGCCCCGGTGATCCGCCAGCTTTGGGAGCAGATGCCTGAGCCCAAGTGGGTGATTTCGATGGGCGCCTG
>PMCH01000279.1:4536-13478 GCA_003154055.1 Acidobacteriaceae bacterium | reverse complement strand
TGATTCTGTTCAACGGCCGGGGCTGGTCGTTTGGAGCCGGCGGGTCACCGATCCGCAGGCTCCAGCTCACCGGCAGCTTCTCGAGAAGCTTGAGCAATACGCTTTCCCCTACGCTCGACACGCGCACCCACACGAACATGTTCAACGTGCAGGCCCGGTATCCTGTTCGGAAACTCTACCTCACCGGGGGCTATACTCGATTCCAGCAAGGCCTGGGCTCCGCAGGGACTAACCCGACCGACGTGACGACGTATTATGTTGGTGTTTCCCGATGGTTCAATTTCTTCTGACCGGTGCGCGGAGAAAATTCCACAGAACCACAATCAGGCTAGCCTGTGTGATTCTGCTGCTGGTTACTGCCTCGGCAGCGAAGGTCAAGATCAGGAGAGTTACTCCGGAAGCGGAGGTCCGTCCTGCCGACCTGTTGCTGGAAGGCGGCCGCAAACTCACCTGGGAACGCAGTTTTGCTTCGGAACGCGAAGTGCGCAACAAGCCCGGCTTCTGGGGCAAGCTGGTGAATGTGATCGCGGGCGAGCCGGACTTCAAGCGCATGGTGAGCCCCTACAGCATCGCGGTGGATTCGAAGGGGCGGGCCATCATTACCGATCCGGGAGCGGTCGGCGTGCATGTCTTCGACTTCGCAGCGCACAAGTATAAGTTCCTTCAGCGCCGCTATAAAGACAAAGACGCGATGCTCAAGCCGCAGTGCGTTGCGGTTGATGCCCAGGACAACATCTACGTAACCGATTCCGAGGCGGGCAAGATTTTTGTGTTCGACGCGGATGGGAAATACCGCCGGGTGATCGGCAGCATCAAGGGCGGCGAGGGCTATTTCAAACGTCCCACCGGGATCGCCATTGATTCGGAGGCCCACCGGATCTATGTGACCGACACGCTGCGGAACCAAGTCTTCGTGCTCGACCTGAACGACGGCCAGATCCTGCAGAAGATCGGCAAGAGCGGCACGGGTGAAGTCCAGTTCAATTTCCCCACCGAGGTTCTGCTGCGCGACCAGACCCTGGCGGTCGTGGACGCGATGAACTTCCGGGTCCAGTTTCTCGACCGGTCGGGGGCATTTCGCAGCGCCATTGGCAAGCTCGGCGATTCCAGCGGCGACATGTTCCGGCCCAAGGGTATCGCCGTCGATTCCGAAGGCCACTATTACGTGGTGGACGCCTTCTACTCGGTGGTGCAGGTTTTCGACGGCGAAGGCCGCCTGCTGTATTACTTTGGAGGCCGGGGTACGGGCGCCGGACACTTTCAGTTGCCGGCAGGATTGTTCATCGATCGCGAGGATCGCGTCTTTGTGGTGGATGCCTACAACCAGCGGGTCCAGGTATTCCGCTATACCGGAATTACCCGGCAGGCCAAGGGAGGTCAGCCGTGAAAAATCTCGGGCTTGCCTGCATCTTGATTCTCGGGCTTCTCCCGTGCGCACAAGCGCAGATGACGGGCGACGCGCTTGGAATCCACGACCTCTCGCCCTCCGGCCCGGCACCCATCAAGGGCGGCCCCTCGGGAGCTTGCCTGTTCTGCCATGCGCCTCACTCCGGCGTCGGAGGGCTTACCCCTCTGTGGAGCCAGACGCTCTCCGCCCAGACCTACACCCCTTACACCAGCAAGACGGAGCAGAATATCGGCCTGCAACCTGTTCTGGGCGCCTCCAGCAGTCTCTGCTTGAGCTGTCACGATGGCACGGTCGCTCCTGGGACCAGCGTGCCCTATGGGCAGCTTTCCATGACCGGGGCCATGTACACGAGCGACGTATTCGGCACCGATTTGACGCGGTCGCATCCGTTCAGCTTCAAGCTGCCGCTGAAAGATTCTCCCAATCTGGTCGCCAGCCTGGTGGCAACTGGAACCACCAGCGACCCGCTGCAAAAAGTGAAGCTCATCAAGGGCAATGTGGAGTGCACGAGTTGTCATGAGCCGCATGCCCAGGGCATTGATCCGGTTTCCTCGAATTTTCTGGTCCGGAACAGCATCAACGGCCAGATGTGCCTGGCCTGCCATGAACCGAACGACAGGCAGGTCAATGGGCAAGTCAACCCGCTGGCGCTATGGTCGACGAGCATTCACGCGACCTCTGGGAATGCGGTCGCGGTCGAAGCCAAGATCGGAAGCTACAGCACGGTTGCGCAGTTCGCCTGCCTGTCCTGCCATATGGCGCATAACTCGAACGGCCCGGCGCAATTGCTGCGGGGCCCGGTTCCGGTGCAGGCGAACATGGATGCAGCCACCCAGAATTGCTTCACCTGCCACAACGGCAGCGCCAGTCTCCAACAGCCGCTGGCCAACGTCTATGCCGAGTTGGGAAAGATCGGGCATCCGCTACCGGCAGGAAACAATCCGCACGACGCGGAGGAGCCGGCGGTGCTGTTGAACAACCGGCATTCGACGTGCGCCGATTGCCACAACGCACACTCGTCGTTCCAGGTGACGACGTTCTCTCCCCCGCCGGGAATTCGCGGATCTCAAACCGGCACAGTCGGAGTGAGTGCCGCTGACGGGACGACGGTCGTGCGTCCGGCCGTCAACCAATACGAGAATTGCCTCCGATGCCATGGGACGAGTCCGGGCAAACAAAGGCTGCAGATCTACGGATACTTTCCGATCCGGGCGGTCAGCGCCGCCGATCCTTTGAATGTGATTCCAGAGTTCGCGGCGACCGCCACCTCCAGCCACCCCGTGACCCATGACAGCAGCAGTCCCTGGCCGCAGCCCAGTCTGCGTACCTACATGCTGAACCTTGATGGCAGCACGGCGAGCCAGCGCGCTCTGGGGGCGGGTACCGGAGCCAGGGTGTTCTGTTCGGACTGCCATAACAGCGACGACAACCGCGAATTCGGCGGGTCGGGACCAAGCGGGCCGCACGGCTCCACCTATGGGCACATCATGGAGCGCCGCTATGAATTCAGCCAGGTGGCTCCGGGCAACAGTCCTCCGCTCAACGGCCCCGGCAGTCCAGTCTTGAATTTGTTCCCGAATCCCGATCTGGGCGCCGGTGGGGCCAGTCCGGGTCCCTACGCCCTGTGTGCGAAATGTCACGACCTGACCAACGTGTTGTCGGACGCAAGCTTCAGGCCGGGTTCCACGGGGAAGGGCGGTCACCTCACCCACGTTTCCGATCAAGGCATGTCCTGTTCCGCGTGTCACACGGCGCACGGCATGGGCTCACTGTCGGGGAATATTACCGGCGAGCGGCTGGTGAATTTTGACGCCAACGTGGTGGGCCTGAACGGAAGCGCGCCCATCTCTTACAATCGGGCGACCAATACGTGCACGCTGATGTGCCATGGCTACGACCACAACGCGGACGGCTCCGTCATTCCTGCTCCCGCGGCGGGAAAAAAGCAAACCGTGGGGCGCTAGCTGCCCGGCTCCGCAGCCCGATGTGGTACCGCTCACAGGAAATTGTGATCTGGATCACATGCCGGTGTAAGGCCCGGGAACAATAATTCTCTTGAGACATTGCAGTACGCGTTGCGCAAGCCGGGAACGGAAGGATGGGGACAATGGGGCAGGATCAGGCGGGACGTTCGACCAACTGGACGAGTCTTCAGGCTTACATGCTGGCGGTAATTTGCCTGCTGGTCGGCATTTGCATGGGCTACTTCTTTCGCGGCTCAGCGTCGCAAGCATCTCCGAGCGTGAGTGCCAGTGCGGCCTCGACCGCGCCCCGGGGCACGCCGGCCGGTCAGGGCCAGGTCACTCCCGAGCAACTGAAGCACATGGCGGATAAGCAGGCCGAGCCGTTGCTGGCCCGCCTTCAGGCAAGCCCCAATGATCCCGCTCTTCTGGCCCAGATCGGCAATGTCTACTACGACACGCGGAATTACAGCGAGGCCGTCAAGTTCTATGACCAGTCTTTAAAAGCGGACCCCAAGAATCCCGACGTTCGCACCGACCTCGGCACCTCCTACTACTATCTGGGCGATGCGGATCGAGCGGTGCAGGAGTTTCGTACGGTGCTGAAGTACGACCCCAGGCACGCCCAGACGATGTTCAATATGGGGATGGTGCAGTGGCAAGGCAAGAACGACGCCAAAGCGGCGGTGGCGAGCTGGGAACAACTGCTGAAGGCGGTTCCGGACTACCCCGACCGCTCCAAAGTTCAGCAACTCATCGAGAAGGCAAAAGCGCATTCCGATATGGCCCCCGGCACGAAAACCGACAAGCCTGCGACCATGTAGCCGATCAACAGCATGCAAGCTGATTCGCGCGCGAGAACGTCAAAATGGGATCTCCAGCAAAAATGATACCCACCGCTTCCCGGTGGCCGCACTGGTCCGCGAAGATCGCAATCGCGGTCCTCGTGCCGCTTCTGATTCTGGGGATTGCGGAGGGAGCGTTACGGGTCCTCGGAATCGGCACCCCGGCCGGCGTCACTCGACTTTGCCGGGCCCAGGGCCACGCGGCGGTTTGCAACAACGTGTTTTTCACGAAACCATTCTTCCCCAACGGGATGATCCGGTCCCCGCACCCCTATGCGATTCCGGCCGCCAAGCCGCGGGGCACGTTCCGGATCTTTGTGCTCGGAGAATCGGCCGCCTACGGAGATCCAGATCCAGCCTACGGATTCAGCCGGTACCTCGAGGTGATGCTGCGGAACCGCTTCCCCGCGATGAAGTTCGAGGTCATTAACACCGCCGCCACCGCGATTAACTCCTACGTCGTGTTGCCGATTGCGGAGGACATGGCGCAGCACCAGCCCGATCTGTTCATCATCTACACCGGGAACAACGAAGTCATCGGGCCCTTCGGTCCGGGAACGGTGTTGACGTCGCCCGCGCTGAGCCTCCCGGTCATTCGCACCAGCATCTTCGTCCGGTCCACGCGAATCGGGCAACTGCTGGCCAAGGCCACCAGTCCGAAGCAGGACCCGCAGGAGTGGCGCGGGATGGAAATGTTCCTGGACAAGCAGGTGCGGGCCGATTCCCCGCTGATGACCCGTGCTTACGCGAATTTCGCGGCCAATCTCCACGACATGGTCGCGGTGGCGCGAAGTTCGGGGGCAAAAGTCCTGGTCAGCACGGTCGCAACGAACTTGAAGGACTGCGCCCCATTCGCTTCCTCGCACCGCCCGGGCCTGAAACCGGATGCCCTGAATTCCTGGACCGATCTTGTCCAGCGCGGCGCGCAACTCCAGGACTCGGGCTCGTATGCGGAAGCGCTGAAACTCTACCTCCTGGCGGCGGAGATTGACGACTCGTATGCCGAGCTTCAATTCCGNNTGCGTTTTCGCGCGGACACCGAAATGAACAACATCATGCGTTCGGTGGCGGCCGCGGGGGGCTCAGGAGTCGAACTGGTGGACGCTCAGAGGCTGTTTGCCGAGCACAGCGACCACGGGATTCCGGGCAGCGAGTTGCTTTACGAGCACGTGCACCTGAACCCGCGCGGCAACTACCTGCTGGCGCACGTTCTGTTCTCCCGGATTGCGGGCATGTTGCCGCCGGAGGCCCAGCGTTCCGCCGGCGACGACGTTCCCAGCCAAGCGGAGTGCGAGCGCCTGCTTGCCTTCACACCGTATGATCGTTCCCGCCTGGCGGGCGAGATACTTCAGCGGATGTTCCGTCCGCCTTTTACGAACCAGCTGAATCAGAAGCAACAAGTGCAACGGCTCACTCTGGAGGCGCAGCCCCCGAGCGACAGCTACGAAGAAACGGTGGAGCAGTACCGGTGGGCCATCGCTCAGAATCCGGAAGACCACATGCTGCACCTGAATTTTGGGCTTTTGCTGTACGACCGCGACCGCATTTCCGCGACCCAGGAATTCCGCAGCGCCCGCCCGTATGACGACATTCCCTTTGTTGCGCCCGACGGCACCTTGATTCGATAGAACCTGCCGGACTCCCTCGCCGCCCGCATTGCTGTACCCGGAAGAGCGATCTCACAGCGGATACATACCGGGTGCAACCGACGAAACCTGCACGAGCAGGAAGAGGATTCCCATCACGAGCATCAGCAAGGCCAGCGGGATCAGCCACCAGAGCTTGCGCTGCCACAGGAATGAGAAAACCTCGGCCACCGTAGCGGACCGGATTGCGAGTTGGCGCAGAACGCTCATAACCATCACTTCCCGAGGCGATAGTCGCCGATGTACAGCACATCCAGACCGCTCTTGCGGAAGGTCCGTAACGCGTCCTGCGGGCTGGCAACGATCGGCTCTCCCCGCACATTAAAGCTGGTGTTCATCAGCACCGGTACTCCGGTGGCATCGCCAAAGTTCTTGAGTAACGAAAAGTAGCGCGGATTCCACTCTNNCGCCATCTTTCCACGGAACCACCATCAGCATGAACCGTGCCGGGTACTGCTGCTCCATGTGCGCGGGCGCCTCAAACAGCGAGTCCACAGAGGACTCCGGGACGACCGGAGCGAAGGGACGAAACGGTTCGCGAAACTTGATCTTGCTGTTTACGATCGCCTTCATCTCATTCCGGCGGGGGTCCGCAAGGATGCTTCTATTACCCAGGGCCCGTGGTCCCCACTCAAACCGCCCCTGGAACCATGCGATCACTTTGCCCGCCATCACATCCTCAACCGCCCGCTCGATCAGCTGGTTCTCGTTCGCAATATGTTCCGCGCCGGTATCGGCCAAGGCAGGTGCGATCTCAGCGTTGTCGTAGGAGCGCCCCCAGAACGCATGTTCCATCACAAAGGATCGGGGATGTCCCAGCAACACGTGCCAGGCGTACTGGGCCGCGCCCAGAGCGCCGCCGGCGTCGCCGGCCGCCGGTTGAATGAAGATCCGCTCGAAGCCGGCACTGCGGAGCAGTCGCGTGTTGGCGACGCTGTTGAGCGCAACTCCGCCCGCCATGCAGAGGTCTTTGGCCCCCGTGGTGCGCTGGAGATGGGTTGCCATCTTCAGCAATGCCTGTTCAGTAAACTGCTGCACGGTGGCGGCGATGTCTGCGTAGTGCTGGTTGCGCCGCTTCAGTTCTTCCGGACCGTCGCCCGTGTCCGCGCGTCCGGTGACAAACTCAAGGTTGGGATCGCGCGGCGGCCCAAATACATCCAGAAAACGCCCGCTGAAACTTCGCTGCGATGAATACTGGAAAGAAAAAAAACTGGGATCCAGGTGCAGGCTGCCGTCGTCGTGCAGGTGCGCCAGGCGGTGGAGTTCTTCCAGATAGCGCGGCTCGCCGTAGGGCGCCATGCCCATCACCTTGTATTCTCCTTCATTCACCTCGAAGCCGAGAAATGCCGTGAAGGTGGAATAGAGCAGCCCCAGCGAGTCGGGGAACCGCATCTCGCGGGTCAGGTGAATGGCGCAAGGAGAACTGGTGGCGGTGCCCATGGTGGCAGTGGCCCACTCACCGACGCCGTCCACGGTCAATACAGCCGACTGCTCAAACGGAGAGCAGAAGAACGCACTGGCAGCGTGCGCCATGTGATGTTCGACGAACAGAATCTTGTCGCGGTCAATGCCGAGTTCCTCGGCGATCTTGGCCCGGATCCACAGCTTCTGCTTCATCCAGCTGACGGTGCCGTCCTGAAACAGGCTCCAGGCGTGCGGCCAGTAGCGAAGCGTGGAAGTGAAGAAACGCTCAAGTTTCAGCAGCGGCTTCTCGTGCAGCACCACAAAATCGAGGTCTTCTGGACGGATCCCCGCCTGCGCGAGGCAGAACCGGATCGCCAGCTGCGGAAACGAAGGATCGTTCTTGATGCGGCTGAAGCGCTCTTCCTGGGCCGCCGCCACCAGCATGCCATCCTGCAGCAGGGCGGCGGCGGCGTCATGGTAGTAGCAGGATATGCCGAGAATGTTCACTCAGAACGGCCTCCGGGCAGCATCCACGCCGGGCGTATCACTTTTGGGCAGCCAGGTGGATGCGCCGTCGCTGACGTCCGGTTCGGTCCGTCCAAAACGGAAAGCCACCGCGATGGGGCCCACCAGCAGCAGATAGCAGGCGACTAGGAACAGCCGGAATTCGTAGTCGGCAACGGCGCGGGAAAATTTGATCCATCGCTTCCATGGGCTGGCCAGTGGCTCGTGCGCCGCGACATCTTCAAACTCACGTGTCCCGCCGGTGATCCGCTGCTGGTGGAATAGAACGGTCCAAGCGGTGATCGTTCCAATCAAGAACATAGCGGCTGCCCAGATAGCGTAGTGCCCGAATGCGTAATGAGGACGCCGGAGAAGAACCATCCCCACCACCGCCCCCACGAAGACGATTAACTCAAAAGGGCCAACCGCGGTGCTGAGATGGGATGCCAGCCGGCGCCTGACGATCACCGCCCCGGTCGCGTAGGCGGCAAGCGAGAGGACGGCGATGATGAGGGTTGGCATTTTTCCTTACCCGGCGAGGCGCGTCCGCTAATCGGAGAGCCATCCGCCACCAATGGTATCTCTACACTACGAGGCGGCCGGGACGGGGGACAATATTCATCGTCACAAGCAGATGTGACGAAGATCACAGGAAGCGCAGGAACTGGTGCCGGCGGGATCCGGGATCAGTACACCGTGGCGACGTGGCTTTGTCCGTTGTATTCGTTCGATAACGTGAAGTGGCACTGGCGGCAAAACTGCGTGGTGGAAGGGGCCTGGGTTTTCGGATCAAACTTCGCGTTCGGGTTGTAGGGCGCGTTCAGGAAGAAATAGGTCTTGTGCGAACCCGTGGTTCCATGTGGATCGTGACAGGTAGTGCAGAGCACAAAAAATTTAGTGGGGTCCACTTTACCGCCGGCATTGGTGCGCGGGTAGCTCCATTTCCCCCTCAGCAAGGAAGGAAAACCATAGTTGGCGGCGAAGTACGCTTCCGGAGTATCCGCCACGATGTTGACGCTCTGAACGTTCGCCGTGTCCCGGCTGACGATGATGTCCCGCGTATTCAGGTAGACCGCGCCCAGGTTGGCCGACGGGCCAACGGGATGGTCAACATTATTGAAGTACCGGTCATTCACCAGGCCGCTATTGCCCCGCCAAGTGAAGAAACTGACGA
>PMCH01000279.1:0-4487 GCA_003154055.1 Acidobacteriaceae bacterium | reverse complement strand
TTTCCCCGTAGGCCGCATTGTGAGGAGCATGGCAGGCCGGACAGCCGCGGCCCCCATTGCCGTGCGGGCCGAGTGCGTTAGCCGAGGGATCGGTAAGACCCTGTTGCGCGAGTAGTGCTCCCGCCACCGCCAAAGCCACCACCAACGACAGCACCAGTTTCATGATGTGCCTGCCGATCACCGACACGAATTCCAGAATAGGGAAGAACCGCATCATCTCCCAGAAGACCGTTCTCATTCAGTGATTTGAATCACTGGAGAATGGTTACTTCTTCGGTTACTGAAGTTTGGAGATTTCGTAATTCGGTCACGCCCGCTGGGGCTCACTCCGCGCCTTCTGCATCCAGTTCCAGGCGGTCGAGACTATGTCCCGAAGGGAGCGTGTGGCCTTCCATCCCAGCATCCGCTGGGCGCGAGTTGCGTCGGCGATCAGAACCGGAGGGTCCCCATGGCGCCGGGGCACGACCCGGCGGCGCACGGCGGCGCCGGTTACCGTCTCTGTCATCTGGAGGATTTCATAGACCGAGTGCCCTTGCCCCGTCCCGAGGTTGAGCTCAACGGAATGCCCGCCCTTCTCCAGGTACTGCAGGGAGCGAACGTGCGCGTCGGCCAGATCATTGACGTGGATATAGTCGCGAATACAGGTACCGTCCGCGGTTGGGTAGTCGGTCCCGAAGATCTGGAGTTCGCGATCCCCCGGGGCAGCGGCGGCAAGTGCGAGGGGAATCAGATGGGTCTCGGGGTCGTGGAGTTCGCCGATTTCCCCGCCCTCATCCGCCCCCGCGGCATTGAAGTAACGCAAGCAGACAAAGCGCAGGCCATAGGCGCGTCCATAGGCCTCCAGAGCATTTTCGAAAAAGAGCTTGGTCACGCCGTAGGGATTCACCGGCTGGCGCTGGGTTTCCTCCTTGATAGGAATTTGCGCGGGTACTCCGTACACCGCACAGGTTGAGGAAAATACAAAGCGGCGGATGCCGGCGTCCAGCGCGGTATTCAACAGGCATAACCCGCCCTCAACATTGTTCCGAAAATACTTGCGAGGATTCTCGACTGACTCGCCGACGTAGGCATGGGCGGCAAAATGCATCACGGCGTCGACGCGTTTGAGCACCGGCTTGAGCGCCTGCTCATCGGCAATATCGGCGGTGACCAGTTCGAACCCCTCCGTCAGCCGCCGGTCGCTGGTCGAAAGGTTGTCGTACAGGATCACTTCGTAGCCGGAACGCCGCAGGGCGCGCGCCGCATGACTGCCGATATAGCCCGCTCCACCTGTCACCAGGATTGCCAATGTTGAAGACCTCCCCGTTTCTCTTGTTCTATTGGAGCAACATCAGGGCACGGCTGGCAAGGCCCCGTGTTGTCCCGCCGGATTATGCCGCGGCGCCGGGCCGCCAGTCTGGTGGTGATGGTTGATCACGCACGGCCGTGATGCGGGGACCCTGGGGGAACTTGTTGCAAGGTTGAGGGTTGGCGCCGTCCCCGGCGGAGCGCGGCCGACGGCGCGACGGCTCCAGAAAGGGCAGGGCGAACGGGTGCGTTAGAATAGGGGCATTCCGCATGGCCGCAGAGAAAATTCTGGTGGTGGATGACGAGCGCCTGGTGCGCTGGTCCCTGCGCCAGAAATGTGAAGAATGGGGTTATCAGGTCCTCGAGGCGGAAGCCGGCGAGCCCGGTCTCCGGGTGGCGCAGCATGAATCTCCCGACCTCGTCCTGCTCGACGTGCGCCTTCCCGACTTGAGCGGGCTCGAAGTCCTCGACCAGCTCAAGAAAAATGGCGATGCCCGCGCCGTCATCATGATCACGGCCGACCCGCAGCTGGACGATGTGAAGGCGGCACTCAAGCTCGGTGCCTACGATTTTGTTGGCAAGCCCCTGGATTTCGACGAACTCCGCGTCGCCATCAAAAACGCTCTGGAGACTTCCCGCTTGCGCTCGGAAGTGCAATCGCTGCGCGGCGAGATGAAGCGTCGCGCCGGCTATCACGAGATCGTGGGCAACTCTCCCAAGATGACCGAGCTGATGAATTTTGTCCGCAAGGTTGCCGCCAGCGAGGCTACCACCATCCTCATCCAGGGCGAAAGCGGTACGGGCAAGGACCTGATCGCCAAGGCGATCCACTACGAAAGCACCCGCCAGGAGAAGCCTTTTGTCGCGATCAACTGTTCGGCGATTCCCGAGACCCTGATGGAAGCCGAGCTCTTTGGCCACGAAAGAGGGGCCTTCACCGACGCCAAGCAGATGAAGAAGGGGCTGTTCGAAATGGCGGACGGAGGAACGCTATTCCTCGACGAGATCGGCGAACTCTCACCGCTTCTGCAGGCCAAGCTGCTGCGCGTGCTGGAAGACCAGGTGATCCGCCGGGTGGGTGGCGTGCGCGACATGCAGGTGGACGTGCGCGTGATCGCCGCTTCCAATCGCGACATTGAAAAGGCCGTGCGCGAAGGCCAGTTCCGGCAGGATCTTTACTATCGTCTGGCGATTATTGCCATCTTCATCCCGCCGCTGCGCGACCGGAGAGAAGACATTCTTTCGCTGGTCAGTTTTTTCATCGAACGCTACAATCGCCGCTTCCGGAAGTCGGTCCGCGGGGTCACCGAGGAGACACGGCGACTGCTGCTGCAGAACAACTGGCCAGGGAATGTGCGCGAACTCAAGAACTCGATCGAGCGGGCCATGATTCTGGAAGACGAGCCGCTGTTGCGTCCGGCGTACCTGCCGTTTGCCGTTAACGACGCCAATGCCGGCCTCACGGCTTTTGAACGCACCGCTGCTCCCGAAAGCGGCCAAACCCTGCCCAATGGGCGCTTCCTGCCCCGTCTTTACATTCCCGAGGGCGGCACGTCTCTCGAGGAAGTCGANNTGCTCGACATCAGCCGCGACGCTCTGCGTTACAAGTTGAAGAAGTTCGGGCTCGTCCACGGGGACGAGCAGGAAACTAGCGAAGAGTCGAAGGAAGTGATCTAGTTGTCCCTCTGGGGATGAAATTCCTGAGAGTGTCCTTAGGTTAGCGTGTGGCGAAGGTCCCCAGGAACCAGTCGGTAAAGATCGTGAAGCCAAAGGCGACCAGGGCGAGGCTGACTCCGAATGTCACCCAAACGGCGACCTTGTTTTTCGGCGAGAAATCGAAGTCAGGGTGCACAATGCCGGCTAGCCCCATCAGGGTAAATACAGGGATAAGGGCGAGGGCCTTGGGGTAGTACTCTCCCTTGCTCGTGAGTTCGTTGTAGTTAAGTAGGAAACAGAAGGCCGCTCCCGCCAGAAGGCCAAACCCGGTTATGCGCATCTGGAATGTCCGTCGGGCTTTCTCGCCCACCGGTTGACGCACGGAACCGTCCTTGGCCAGGGCTGAGAGGGTAGTAGCCTGGTTGTCGACGATTACGTCAACTTCCATTTTCAGCGCAGAAACCTGGTGCCAGCGCATTTTCGCGGATTTGCCCGGAAGCACATTGAAATCGATGACCTCCTTTTGAATAAAGGGCTTCTTGTCATACACCGTGGCTCCATCCACCTGGATCACAGTGCGACCGAGCGGGTTCCCCGCAATGTTGACTTGACGCGGACTGCCATTGACGAGGATGCTGCCCGTGTAACGGTGATTGAACATGGCGCCATAATTTTCTCTGGTCCGGCAGGCGCGAGGGAAGATGACAAACGGGCTGCTACCGTCGGAAAGGGAAAGGATGCCAGCAGCGGGATTCCCAAGGGCGAAAGTCCGGTTCGGCCCCAAGGCCGGCCGCGCTAGTGTAAAATCTTGAAGTTAACCCCGCGCTGCCATCCTGGGCAGCGCATCAGTGTCGGGACGTGGCTCAGCCTGGTAGAGCACTCGCTTGGGGTGCGAGGGGTCGGCAGTTCAAATCTGCCCGTCCCGACCAATCAAAATCCAGTCCTGCTCTCAGGAACTTGCCAGCATACCCGTTCGGCACTTTTGATCCGGGTCGATGCGTAGTTGGTGTAAACGCCTGAGCCACGCCTGATTACGTCAATCGGATTCTCAGGGACGGAGTCGCTTCGCCTCGAAATAGACTTTGCAAACGGAGAAAACGATAGTGTTGCGGTTCTTGAGCAACACCACGTCTCCGGGTATTTCCGTGGTAGCGCCCGTAATCTCCGCTGGCGTGTGGTTGATGCCTACCTGTCTCACTACCGACGCGTCTACACCAAGCTGACGAAACCGAACTTGTGAACCATTCACGCTAGGTGATGAGTTCTCGCGCAAAAACTGCTCGGCGCTAACGACTGCTACCGCGATGGTGGGATGCTTGACTACGATATGCTTCCACCTGAACGAATCAGCCGTGTACTCGATCTCGGCTCCGATGATTGCTTTAGCCTCTTTTTCGCCCCAACAGGAAATCGTTCGCGTGGGCAGTTCCCGCTGAATGACCCATTTTACGCCAAGTTACTGCGGGATGTTCTGTGCGGCCAACATACTGCCCGCCAGCAAGACAAGAGAGCAAAATAGGTGTTTCACGTTGAGACGATTATGC
>PMCH01000310.1:38918-46307 GCA_003154055.1 Acidobacteriaceae bacterium | reverse complement strand
TTAGAAGCTGAGGAATTTCGTTGACGCAGAAAACGGTTGGAGTAAAACCATAATCGTTCTTTGACACGTTCTGAAGTTTTTCCGGTTGGTGCGGCGTCCGGGGCTCAAGCGAGGTCACTCAGATAACCGCGAGGTGAATCTGAGAGGGCAAGCAAGGGTCTATAGCTAAGCGCTGGTCGAGGAGAACAAGAGCCAATGTTGAAGGCAGGATAGAGTCCCGAGGCGTTGGACTGATTTATCCGGTTGGCGGTGAGCCCGGAGCCCGAGCAAGATCGCCGGAAAGCAAACCCGCAAGGGCGCTTTTCGAGTGAGGTCAGCAAGGGTCTAAACGCGAGCTACTGGCCGAGAGGAATGAGTCCAACATCACCTCGGGACTCTCTACGTTTCAGGTCAATCTCGGCCAAGGCCTTCTTCGCAGCGGCAAACGCTTTGAAATGGGCCTCATTTCCCCGGCATTGCGGAGAACTCCCGCAGCAAGTGGTAACCGTCGAGAGCGGGATTCGGGCTCCGGCGTTTATTCTTTCCGCATCTGACCGCAGATATTACTCAGCCCTGCCGAGGATTGGTTCAGCCGACGCCGAGACGGTGAACGATCGATTGGAAGCGCGGATCGGACCGGATTGAGTCATACTCCGGGTCGACGTTGATGAATAGCATCCAGTAGTCGTGATGCTGATACGACTTTTCCAGCCAGTCGAGCGCGAGTGAGCGATCCCCCATCACCAATGCGAAGTGCGCAACGTCGTATGGCCGGCGAGAGCCCGCTTTGGCCTGGTCCGTTACATTGCGAATGGCACGCTCGATTTCGTCAGCGTGTCCGTTCGCCATTGCGTGCCAGAATTCTCCCTGGGAATCTCCCGCATCGGCAGCGCGCCAGTCGTCCCAGCGGCGTTCGCAATAGTAACCCGTGGTGAGCATGCTGTAGCCGAGATGGTAGTTGGGGTCGCGGTCGAGGATGCTCTTCGAAACGGCAATCACGCCGTCGAAATCGCGCTGGTACTTGCGCAGCATAGCAAGATCGACGTCCACAATGAGCGCGAGAGGATCGAGTCGGCGGGCAGTTTCAAGTTGCGCGCTGGCTTCCGCAAAGCGGCCATGGGCCATCAGGCCCAGAGCGTAGTACTGATGCGCGCTGGCGTAGCTGGGATTCAACTCGAACGCCTTCTTGTATTCGCGCTCGGCGGTGGGCCAGTCGTAGTCGTAATGGCAGGCAACCATCCCCAGAGCGGCGTGCGGTTCGGCAAGCGATGGGTCAAGTTGCAAAGCCTTGAGGGCGGCGTCGCGGGCGCGCGGCAGATAGGCAGCCGGGTCCACTTCTTCGACATCGCCGATGGCGATCAGAGAATCCGCCAGACCTGCCCACGCCAGGGCATAGTTGGGGTCGCGGGCGATTGCCTGTTGCAACAGGTCGACGCTCTTGAGTTCGGCGGGATAGTTTCGCTGATTCCAGAGATAGCGTGCCTCCAGGTACAAGGCGTGGGCTTCGGGGTCGTGAGCAGCCGGGGCACTCTTCGGAGAAATCTTGCGTGCCAGGGCCGCGGCAATCGAGCCGGCGATCTGCGATTCGATCTGAATCCAATCGGCCGTCGTGCCGTCGTAGGTCTGACTCCAGATCGTGAACCCGTCGCGAGTTCGATTCAGTTCCACCGTTACGTGGGTGCGGTCGGCCTCGCGCTGCACACTGCCTTCCACCACGGCCTCGACATTTAAGCGTGAACCGATGTCGCGCAGGTCGTCGTGCTTGCCCTTGAACACATACGCGGAGCGGCGTCCCGCTACCCGGATGCCGTCCAAGTGGGAAATGGAAGCTGCGACCTCGTCTGTCAACCCGTCACTGAAAGCGTCATCAAAGGCCGGAGCACTGAGATTGTCGAAGGGAAGGATAGCGATCGAAGAAATAGGAGCTGTGCGCTGCCATCGCCACAGGAAGAAACCGGCTACGCCCAATGCGGCAACCATCACCGCGGCAAGCCATAGAACAATCCGAGAGTGGCTCTTCCCGGGGCGTGTCGTCAGTCCAATCTCGTAACGGGCAGTGAAGTCCCGGCTTTGTGGTTCGAACGATTTTCCATTTTCAACCTGGCGTGGGATTTGGTCCGACGGTTGGTCGGCCAGCGGCACGCGATCCTGAACTTTCGGTTCCAGAGTCTGGCTAAGTGCGGGGCCGATCCAACGATAGCCGCGGCGCTCGATGGTTTCAATAAAGATGGGGTTGTCGGCCGAATCGTTCAGGGCGTCGCGCAGGCGCATGACGGCGCTGCTGATGCCCTGCTCAAAATCCACAAAGACGTCTGGGGGCCAGAGTGCCTGACGAAACTCGTCGCGCGTGATGACCACACCGGGACGGGTCAGCAATAGGGTCAACGCGCGGAAAGGCAAATCCTGAAGACGGACCTTGATCCCGTTCCGCCGGAGTTCACCCGCGCGGAGGTCGGCTTCGAACACACCGAAGCGAACGAGTGCTGGAGGCACCTGTGCAGAACCCATAAGAAGGCTAGCGAATGGGGGAAAAGAGAGTTTACCACAGTGCAGATCCAAGGAGCCCAGCCCTTCGGAGTGTGACTCGCAACCGTTTTTCCAAGCAATAAGTTCACCTAACTAACTGTAAATACAAGTCTTATCTCGCTATACAAGCACTAGCCTCCCGCTATGTTCAGACCATTGACCGAGCGGCTCTTATCGGCCAAAGTGCGGCGCAGATGTGGAGCAAAAAGGTCCCCCTCGAAATGAAGACCTAACAATTCACTCTCAGGAGACAAACAATGAAGTCGCATCATCGTCAAGATAAGCGCTCCGGCATGACCGTAAAGTTGCTCATCACGCTCGCCGCTGTCGTTATGCTCGCCGGAGGGGCTGTCCCGGCGCAGGCACAAACTCCCACCCTGCTCTACACCTTCACCGGCACCGACGCCTGTGCTACCCGAGGCAACATCGTGC
Organism: Acidobacteriaceae bacterium; assembly: GCA_003154055.1. Taxonomy (GTDB): domain Bacteria; phylum Acidobacteriota; class Terriglobia; order Terriglobales; family Acidobacteriaceae; genus Acidiflorens. Next base: position 43,370 of record PMCH01000310.1, on the reverse strand, counting down.
AAGGCCGCGACGGTGACATGTACGGAGGTGGGGCGGCCTGCGGAGCTAACGGCAGCGGCGGGGTATACAAGATATCTCCGGCTGGAGCGGAAAGCCTGTTTTTCAGCTTCCCGCAGCAATGGCTCTTTTGTGGTGGCGCTGGGCTCACGCTGGGCAGCGATGGAAACTTCTACGGAACCTGCATCGCAGGGAATCCGGCAACTGGCCTCGGCAGCATTTTCCGGCTCACGCCAGCCGGAGTGTTTACCGATCTGCATGACTTCACGGGTGCGAACGGCGACTCTCTACCCGTATACCCGCCGATCCAGGCCAGCGATGGCAATTTCTATGGCGTGTCTGGAAATGAAGTCAATGTCTGCGGGAATATTTACAAGATGACCCCGGCGGGCGTGTACACGAATCTGCATACTTTTACTTTCCCCAACGAATGCCACTCTTCAAATTTGGTCCAGGCCAGCGATGGCAATCTTTATGGCACGCTTGCGAACTGCACTCTGGCTGGGAGCGTAGGCTGCGTGTACAAGATCAGCACTAAAGGTGTTTTCAAAGAAATTCACGGCTTCTCGTTCACAACCGGAGAGGGTCCATGCACGGGAATGATTCAGGGCAAGGATGGGAAGCTGTATGGAGCCACGAACCAGGGAGCGGCGAATGGCTCCGGAAATATCTACAAGATGACCCCCGCCGGAGTCGCTGCTGATTTGCATGATTTCAACAATGCGACCGACGCGTCCTGCGTCAATAATGTCGGACCGCCGGTGAATCTGTTGCAGGTGACCGACGGAACCTTCTACGGGGTGAACCCGGCTTTCGGGCCTGACGGCACGGGCAGCATCTACAAACTGACTTCCGCCAACGTGTTCTCGGCATTCCTGTTCCCGAACCCTCCGGTTGATGGGGACTTGCCCAGCTCCACGCTGATTCAGAATACGAACGGACTGGTGTATGGAACAACTCCCAGTGGTGGGGGCGGAGGCGGCTCCTGCCCGCAAGGCTGTCAAGGCACGTTCTTCAGCGTGGCTACCGGCGACGCGCCCTTCGTGAGTCTGGAGCCGACGCAGAAGACGGGCAACGTGGGTGCGAGCGTGGGCATGTTCGGGCAGGGCTTTAGTAGCGCTTCGGTCGTGAAGTTCGGCGGCGTGGCAGCGACGTCGGTAACGCTCTCCGGCACTACCTATCTCACCGCTGTCGTTCCCGCTGGCGCGCACACGGGCGCGGTCACCGTGACCACGGGCGCGACGACGCTGAAGAGTCCGCAAACGTATAAGGTGAAGCCGAAGATCACCGGCTTTACGCCACCGAGCGGCCCACCGGCAACCTTGGTGACGATCAACGGAACCGGACTGATTCAGGCCAAAACGGTGAAGTTCGGCACGGTGAAGGCAGCAACGTTCACTGTGGTTTCGGATTCGCAGGTAACAGCGGTAGTGCCATCGGGACTGGCGGCGGGAGCGGTGAAGATTTCCATCACTACGCCGGGAGGAACGGCCAGCAGTTCAACGAAATTCACCGTGAACTAGAAGACGCGGTGGGCACGCAAACCGTACAGCTCAACGGAACCGGCAAGCAGGAAGCCGATCCGGCAAGCTCACCGCGGCTGTCTCCTGGCCGATGGTGCCGGAGCGCGAATCGAGGGGTTCGCGCTCCCGGGTCTTCCTTTCACGACTGTAAGCACAGTCGACAATCAGCGGGAAGTCGGTTCTGCCCGCGCTGAAAAGCCCGAAAGCTGAGGGCTGCCTACAGCGGAATATTCCCATGCTTCTTCGGCGGGTTCTTATCCCGCTTCGTCTCCAGCATCTCCAGCGCCTGGATCAGCTTCTTGCGCGTCTCCCGCGGCTGGATAACCGCGTCCAGGAAGCCCCGCTCCGCCGCCACGTAGGGGTTCGCGAGGCGGTCGCGAAACTCTTCGATCTTGCTCTGGCGCATTTCTTCCTTGTTCGCTGCCTGGTCGAGTTCGCGCTTATAGACGATGTCCACCGCGCCTTCCGGCCCCATCACGGCAATTTCCGCGCTCGGCCACGCGTAGTTCACGTCGGTACGAATGTGCTTTGACGCCATCACGCAATACGCGCCGCCGTACGCCTTGCGCGTAATCACGGTCACCTTGGGCACGGTGGCCTCGGCGAAGGCATACAGCAGTTTCGCTCCGTGCTTGATGATCCCGCCGTACTCCTGCGTAGTGCCGGGCAGGAATCCGGGGACATCTTCGAATGTCACCAACGGAATATTGAAGCAGTCGCAAAAGCGCACGAATCGCGCTCCCTTGACGGAAGCATTGATATCGAGCGTCCCGGCGAGCATCGCGGGCTGGTTGGCGACAATACCCACCGGCTTGCCATTCAGCCGCGCAAATCCCACCACGATGTTCTTCGCGTAGTGCTCGTGAATTTCGAAGAAATACCCGTCGTCCACCACCGTGTGAATCACATCTTTCATGTCGTAGGGCATGTTCGATTGATCGGGAATGAGCGTGTCAAGCTTCGCGTCCTCTCGGTCGATCGGATCGGTGCATGGCTTCCGCGGTGGATCTTCAAGATTGTTCGACGGAACGAAACTCAATAACTCCCGGATCATCGAAAGGCACTCGGCATCGTCACGACACTTGAAGTGAGCGACGCCCGAGGTCTCGTTGTGGGTCTGCGCCCCGCCAAGCTGGTCCTTCGTGACCTCTTCGTGCGTCACCAGTTTGATGACGTCCGGCCCCGTGATGAACATGTATGAGGTCTGGTCCACCATCAGGATGAAGTCGGTGATGGCCGGCGAGTACACGGCGCCTCCCGCGCACGGGCCCATGATGGCCGATATCTGAGGGACGACGCCGCTATAGAGCGTGTTGCGCAGAAAAATATCCGCATAGCCCGCCAGCGACATCACGCCTTCCTGGATGCGAGCTCCTCCCGAGTCGTTCAGGCCAACGACCGGCGCTCCCATCTTGGCCGCCAGATCCATGATCTTGACGATTTTCGCGGCGTTCGTCTCCGACAGCGATCCGCCAAACACAGTGAAATCCTGGGCGAAGACAAATATCAGGCGGCCCTCCACCCGACCGTAGCCGGTGATGAACCCGTCGCCGTAGTATTTCTGATCCTGCATGCCGAAGTCGTTGCAACGGTGGGTAACGAGCTTATCGGTCTCTTCGAAAGTCCCTTCGTCGAGCAGAAACTCGATGCGCTCGCGGGCCGACATCTTGCCCTCTTTGTGCTGACGCTCGCGGCGCTTCGCCCCGCCGCCTTCTTCGGCCAGATGGTCGCGCTTCTTCAGTTCGGCGATCTTCTCTTCCAGTTTCATAGGCAGCCATTATAGGCGAGTGAATTCCGAAGCAGTGGGATGACTGCGGCAGCCAACTTATGTCCGCGAAGCAGCGGCGTCAAACAGATCCAGAAACTCGACTTTCTTGTCGGGCGGGAGAAACGACGCTTCGAAGGAATTGCGGGCCAGTTCCCGAAGGTGCTCGTCGGAGAAACCAAACGCCTCTTGTACGAGTTGGTATTCCTGCACGAGCGAAGTTCGGAACATGGCAGGGTCGTCGCTATTCAGAGTCAGCATCAAGCCCTGGTCAAAATAGTTCTTCACCGGATGTTGCGCGATTTCGGTGCAGCATCCAGTCGCCACATTGCTGGCGACGCAAATCTCGATCGGCACCTGCCGCTGTGCCAGTACCTCCATCAGTTCCGGATCCTGCCCAGCCGTCAGCCCGTGCCCGATCCGCTCCACCTTGAGATTCAACGCTCCCCAGATCGACTCTGGCCCGGCACTTTCCCCGGCATGCGCCGTGAGATGCAGGCCATGATTGCCGGCGCGGGCGTAAACGTCCTTGAACAGCTCAGGCGGCCCCTTCCGCTCGTCCCCACCAATGCCGAAGGCAACCACGTTGCGATCGCGAAACTGAATTGCCAGGTCGAGCACCTTCTCCGCTTTCTCTGCGCCGAATTGCCGGACCGCGTCGAAGATCCAGAGCAGCGAAATGCCGAAATCCCTCTTTCCCCGCCGCCGGCCGCGTTCGAGCCCCTCGAAGATCGCGGCGAAATCCTGCTTCCGCCAGAGGCAGACACCGACCGAGACAAAAACCTCGGCATGCAGGACATTCTGCGCCTTCAGCCGCTCCATCATCCGGTACGTGATCAGTTCGTAGTCTTCCGGGGTGCGCAAGTGCTCGGTAACATCCTTGAACGCGCGGAGAAAACCTGTGAAGTCCGTGTAGCGGTAAAGCCGCTCGACCTCGGCGAGGGAAGCGCCGTCCTTCCCATGACTCTGCATCAGCTCGACCAGGGTCGCCGGCTCGATCGAACCTTCCAAATGGAGATGGAGTTCGGCCTTGGGCAAGGCCATCAAGAAAGAATTGGCTGTAGGCGCGGAACCCATAGTGCAGATTGTAGGAGATTTGAGAAGTCAGAAGTAAAGTCAGTTTGCAGGCTGGAAACACTCCACGAGTCAGCTGTAGGAGCGCAAATC
>PMCH01000310.1:38758-38892 GCA_003154055.1 Acidobacteriaceae bacterium | reverse complement strand
AACCACGGCACAAATGGCACGCGGAACGCACGCTTGCGATCCGGTTGCCTGCGGCGAAGAAAGATGACGCCCAGCGAAACCAGCACGAACGCAAACAGCGTCCCAATATTGGCGAGGTCGGCCGCGCTCCCAAT
>PMCH01000310.1:32243-38742 GCA_003154055.1 Acidobacteriaceae bacterium | reverse complement strand
ACCAGCAACGAAGAGATCATCCCCGTGAGCGCTCCAATCACGATCACGGACCGGAAGAACGGGTGCACACCCAGATATTTCATCGCGTAGGCGACAGGGGCTTCCGCGGCTTCTCCGGAAACGAAGGTCGTGTACTTCATCATGCCGAGCAGCACGACGGCGACGCCGACATAGAGCAGAGTGCATACAATCAGCGACATGATGATGCCGAAAGGCAAGTCTTTTTGCGGATTACGCGATTCCTCGGCTGCGGTTGAGACTGAATCGAATCCGATGTAGGTGAAAAAGACAATCGCGCCTCCGGTGACAATTCCAGCAAAGCCGGAAGGTGCAAAGGGCGTCCAGTTCGCGGGCTTCACCAGCATTCCGCCGATCACCAGGAAGGTCAGGATGGCACCGATCTTAACCGCGACCATGATGTTGTTCGTCTCGGCCGATTCTTTCACCCCGCGCACCAGGAGCAACGTGAGAATGAACACGATCAGGAAGCCGGGGAGATTGAAGTAAGCGCCTGTCCATTGTCCCGAGGCCCATACGGGACTCGCCCATTTATCCGGCAAGATCACACCGAACGCCGCGAACTGCGCCTTTGTGTAACCGGCGAAGCCCACCGCCACGGCGATGTTACTGACTACGTATTCGAGGATCAGATCCCAACCGATGATCCAGGCAAAAATCTCGCCGAGGGTGGCGTAGGAATAGGTGTAGGCGCTGCCCGCGATGGGAATCATCGAGGCCAGTTCGGCGTAGCACAACCCCGCGAAACTGCAGGCGATCGCCACCAGGAAGAACGAGATCGCGATGGATGGCCCCGCCGGCGGCCGCCCGTGCATCAGTGAACCGGCGGTGCTCCCCGTGCGCAGGAAGTTCACGATCAGGTCGAGGGCCTGCGCATGCAGGATCGAGGGCGCCTGGAAATACTCACCCGCTGCCGCCGTTCCGGTCAGAACGAAGATCCCCGAACCGATGATGGCGCCGATGCCGAGAGCAGTCAGCGACCACGGTCCCAGAGTCTTGCTGAGGCGGTGTTCCGGATTCTCGGACTCCGTAATCAGCTTGTCGATCGACTTGCAGCAGAGCAGCTGGTTGGTCGACCGTTCGGCAGGCGCATCGTTCGCGGTGCTCGGTGATTTCGCCAAGGGAGCGCGTCTCCTTCGTTTGAACGGTAAGGCACGGTACGAGCTCGCCCGTACCCCCGGATAGCAACGACGAACGACTACCGCTTCGCCTGGCCGCGCGCCAGTTTCTTCACTTTGGGCTTCTTCGATCCGCGTGCGTAGTCCCGCGGCTTTTTTGGCTTATCCACTTTGGCTTTCTTGCGCGACGCCCGTTTAACCTTCTTGCGATCTTCCTTGCTCAGCTTCTTGGTGTTTGCCATGGATGATTTGTCTTGTTCCTTTTTTTTGAGTTCGCAGTGCCCGATCGGCAACTGACGGCGAGCTATGCCTTCTCCAGTTGCGCATACTTCTCCATCAGCTTCTTCAAACCGAAGCGAGGGAATTGTACCGTAATCTTCGCGTCTTCCCCATCCCCTTCGCGCTGGTAGACGGTCCCTTCGCCATATTTCGGATGCTTCACTCGTTGTCCAGGACGGAATCCACGCCGGCCTGTGGGCGGTTCGACCGGCATCCTCGGGACATTGAATTTCTTTCCGCGCGATGCGAAGAACTCGGCGATATTGTCGATTGAGTTGTAGCCCCTCACCGGAGAAGCAGCTTTCGCCTTGACACGCGCCGGATCCCAGCTCGCACTCTGGTCTTCGTCTTCGTACGAGTAATGCGTCGTCTCGTGATCGTGTGGCGCGGGCACTCTTGCCCGCGAAACGCCGGCACCAGCAGACCGACGCCGCGATCCACCCAACTCCTCCACCAATTGTGGTGGGACTTCCTCCAGAAACCGTGAGGGCACGCTGGCCTCGGGCATATCTGTACCGTACCGACGGCGGTAAACCGCCCGCGACAGGACCAGAGTATCCATGGCGCGCGTCATGCCGACGTAGCAGAGCCGCCGCTCTTCCTCGACCGAGTCCGGTTCCAGCATGGTACGAGAATGTGGGAACAGGCCTTCTTCCAAGCCAGCCAGAATTACCAGCGGAAACTCGAGACCCTTCGCGGCGTGAAGCGTCATCAGTGTGATCTGGGCCTGCTCGTCGTACTGGTCGGCGTCACTGACCAGCGCTGCGTGATCGAGAAACTGGTCAAGCGTTTCGCCGCGATCACGAGAATCCATCGCTGCGTTGACCAGTTCGCGCAGGTTCTCGATACGAGAGAAGGCCTCCGGAGTATCTTCCTCTTCGAGCAGCTTGATGTATCCGGTTCGATCGATGAGGAACTTAAGAAGCTCTGCGGTATTCGCCGCCCCGCCCGGCGTGCGGAAGCCTTCAACTGCGTCGGTATCCGGAGTATTTGCAGAAACGACGATCTCGTCACGTATAGCGCCGGCTCCTAGCTCTCCGCCAGTCGCGTCTACCTCGTCGGCACTTGCTCCGAAATCAAAGCTGAAGTTCCCCGGATCAAAATCGGTATCTGGCGACTCCTCGCCTTGCGTGGGGACGGACGCCCTCGTCCGTCCAGACGAGCGAAGCGCGGCAGCATCGGCGGCGCCATCCTCATTGCCAGCACTACTTTCATCCAGTCGTTCGACGAGCGTCCCCGCCAGCATGGCCCGCCCGTCCTGAATCAGATCACGAAATGCCTTGAGCGCCACCACGGTGCGCCCCGCCAGAAGCTGCCGCTGAATCCCTTCGCCGATCGCGCCCCAAAGCGACAAACCAGTTTCAAGCGCCAGCCGCTCGATCGTTTCAATGGTCGTTTTGCCAATCCCACGCGCCGGTGTGTTGACGACTCGGAGCAGAGAAATCGAATCATCGGGATTCTGAATCACCTTCAGGTACGAGATCATGTCCTTGATCTCGGCCCGCTCGTAGAACGAGAATCCGCCTACCACGTGATACTTCAACTGGTAGCGGCGCATGGCTTCTTCGAACAGTCGCGACTGCGAATTCGTACGATAGAGCACCGCCGCGCGGACGTTCTCGCCGCCCTCGACTGCCTGCTGCAGGTAGCGGTTGATAGTGTCGGCGGCAAACAGCGCCTCGTTCTCGCCGTCGGGCGCTTCGTAGTATCCAATCTTCGCCCCGCCCTGCCGCGAGGTCCACAGATTCTTGCCTTTGCGCCGGATGTTGTTCGCCACCACCGCCGACGCCGCCCCGAGGATGTTCTGCGTGGAGCGGTAGTTCTGCTCCAGCCGCACAATCTTTGCTTCCGGAAAGTCGCGTTCGAACTCGAGAATGTTTCGAATGTCCGCGCCGCGCCACGAATAAATTGACTGATCTTCGTCGCCCACCGCGCAGACGTTGTGCCGATCCCCGGCCAGCAACCGCATCAACTCATACTGAGGACGGTTCGTGTCCTGGTATTCATCCACCAGGATGTACTGGAAGCGGCGGTTGTAGTATTCGCGAACCGCAGTCACGGATTTCAGCAGGCGCATGGCTTCGAGCAGCAGATCGTCGAAGTCCATTGCGTTCGCCTTGCGCAACTCCTTGCGATACTCCTCGTAGATGTGGGCGATGCGCTCGTTCCTCGGGTCCGCCGATTCCAGATAGATTTCCTGCGGATCGAGCATGTGGTTCTTGGCCCAGGAAATCCGCGAAAGCACGTTGCGCGGCGTGAGTTGCTTGTCGTCCAACCCCAGCCGCCGCATGATGCCTTTCACGACTTGCTGCTGGTCCGATTCGTCGTAGATCACGAAATTCTTGGTCAGCCCGATCGGCGGCTGGCCGGGGACGGCAGACGGAGTCCGCAGCGCTTCGACATCCCGGCGCAGTACGCGAACGCAAAAAGAATGGAAGGTCGAGATCACTGGCTTCGCAATACTCAGCCCGCCGACCAACTTCTCCACGCGCTCCGCCATCTCGCCGGCAGCCTTGTTGGTGAAGGTCATCGCGAGGATTGATTCCGGCATCGCGCCGACGTGCTCAATCAAATGAGCAATTCGGAAAGTGATGACGCGAGTCTTCCCGCTGCCCGCCCCAGCGAGGATCAGCACCGGCCCGTCAGTGGCCTCGACAGCTTCGCGTTGTTGAGGATTTAACTCGTCCAGAAACGACAAAAAGAGTTGCTCCGAATGCGCTGCTTCGATTTTACAGGAAGCAGAGGGCGACTTTTTTGGTGAAGAAGATCAATCACTCCGCGCTGTTATAATTAAGAATTGCGCCCATGAAAAAATCCAGTTCAGCACCCGCAGCGACTGAATACGCTGCTGCAGATCCGACTCCCCGCCGAATCCGCTCCACCACCGTTCTCTGCGTTCGCAGAGGCGATACGGTCGTCATGGCCGGCGATGGACAGGTCACGCTCGGCGACTCCGTCATCAAGCACGGCGCCAAGAAGATTCGCCGTCTCTACCAGGACAAGATTCTCGCTGGGTTTGCCGGTTCGACCGCCGATGCCTTCACCCTCTTCAGCCGCTTCGAGTCCAAGCTCGACCAGTATCACGGCAACCTGGGCCGGTCCGCCGTCGAACTGGCGAAAGACTGGCGCACCGACAAGTTTCTGCGCCATCTGGAAGCACTGTTGCTGGTTTCCGATAAAGAGACGACGTTCCTGCTCAGTGGGCAGGGCGACGTGATTGAGCCTGATACCGGCATTGCCGCAATCGGTTCCGGCGGACCTTTCGCCCAGGCGGCGGCACAAGCGCTGGCCGACCACACCCAGCTTTCTCCCCGGCAGATTGCCGAAGAAGCAATGAAGATTGCCGGCCGGATGTGCATCTATACCAATGACAAGATCACGATCGAGGAACTGTAGGCGCGAGTTGCTGGTTTCCAGTTTTTGGTTTCTAGCGTGCCGCTGCAGGACGAGAAACTAGAAACGAGCAACCAGAAACTGCATCTATGGCTATCTACTTACCCGGAACCGCCGAAGAAGAACAGATCGCGCTCGACGAACTGACGCCGCGCGAGATCGTCGCTGAACTCGACAAATACGTCATCGGCCAAAAGGACGCCAAGCGTGCCGTGGCGATTGCGCTGCGCAACCGCATGCGCCGTCAGAAGCTAACGCCCGAACTGGCCGAAGAAGTCATTCCGAAGAACATCATCATGATCGGCCCGACGGGCGTGGGAAAGACTGAAATTGCCCGCCGCCTCGCCAAGCTTGCGAACTCGCCATTCCTCAAGGTGGAGGCTTCCAAGTTCACCGAAGTCGGCTACGTGGGACGCGACGTGGAATCCATGATCCGCGACCTGGTCGAGATCGCCATCGATATGGTGCGCGAAGAAAAACTTGAAGACGTCGCCGACAAAGCGGAGTTAAACGCAGAAGAGCGGCTGCTCGACTTGCTCCTGCCGCCGACCACGCCCCGTCCCGAACCTCCATCCACTGCAGGCGGTGTGGTCATCGACGGCGGTACCGGCCTCAGCGAATCTTCCAGCCGTACCCGTGAGAAGTTGCGTCAACAACTCCGCGAGGGCAAACTCGACGACCGGCAGGTCGAGATTGAAACGCGCGAGCGTAATTTCCCGTCCTTCGAAATTATCTCCAATCAGGGCGTCGAAGAGATGGACGTCAACATCAAGGACATGTTGCCCAACATCTTCGGCCAGCGCACCAAGAAGCGGAAGATGAAGGTCAACGAAGCCTTCGAGTACCTGATCCAGGAAGAAGAGCAGCGCCTCATCGACATGGAGCAGGTCACGCGTACCGCCATTGACCGCGTGGAGAACTCCGGCATCATCTTCCTTGACGAAATCGACAAGATCGCCGGCCGCGAAAGCGGCCATGGCCCCGATGTCTCGCGCGAAGGCGTCCAGCGCGACATCCTGCCCATCGTTGAAGGCACCACCGTAAATACGCGCTATGGCATGGTGCGCACCGACCACATCCTGTTCGTGGCGGCGGGCGCATTCCACGTGTCGAAGCCCAGTGACCTGATTCCGGAACTGCAGGGACGTTTCCCCATCCGCGTGGAACTCCAGTCGCTCACCATGGAGGACTTCATCCGCATCCTGACCGAACCGAAGTCGTCCCTGACCAAGCAGTACACGGCGTTGCTCGAAACCGAAGGTGTAAAGCTGGAGTTCACGCCCGACGCGCTCGCGGAAGTCGCCCATTTTGCGTTCCGCGTCAACGAAGGTACCGAAAACATCGGCGCGCGGCGTCTGCACACCATCATGGAACGCGTGCTGGACGAAATCAGCTTCGAGGCCCCCGAGAAGAAGGGCCAGCAGTTCACCATCGATGCCGACTATGTTCGCAAAATGGTGAGCGAGATCGTGAAGGACCAGGATCTGTCGCGCTACATCCTGTGAGAACCATTTAACCACGGAGGACACAGAGGAATACCCGGGGTGCCCCCGTGTTCCTCTGTGTCATCCGTGGTTATCGGTTCTCCTCGCGATCCCCCCCGCTTTCTGCTAATCTTTCGGCTTCCTTCAAGAAATCATGCCCGCCCTCGACCGCAGCCGTCTCAAGTCCCTCATGGAGCGCGAGCAAAA
>PMCH01000310.1:30711-32176 GCA_003154055.1 Acidobacteriaceae bacterium | reverse complement strand
ATGCTGCCGTCCGAAGATGCGGTCTTCGTGGCGGAGGAATTGCAGAAGCGTTTCGGCCTGGCGTACTGGCAGTTTGCGCTCTCGGCCACGGACGCCAATCGTTTTTCAATTCGCCTCGCGCGCCAGATCACCGGCCGCCCGAAGATTCTCGTCTTCAACTGGTGCTATCACGGTACCGTGGACGAGACCTTCATCACGCTGAATCCAGATGGCACGGCCGGCCCACGCCGCGGCAACATCGGGCCTCCCGTCGATCCCTCGGTGACCACGCGCGTGGTCGAATTCAACGACATTCCGGCGCTCGAGCAGGCGCTGGCTCACGGTGATGTCGCCTGCGTCCTGGCCGAACCCGCCCTGACCAACGTCGGGATCGTGCACCCCGCTCCGGGCTTCCACCAGGCCTTGCGCGAACTCACACGCAAGCATGGCACGCTGCTCGTCATTGACGAAACCCACACCATCTGTGCCGGCTCTGGCGGCTACACACGTGCCGAGAACCTCGACCCGGATTTTCTCGTCTTCGGCAAGCCGATTGGCGGCGGCGTCCCGGGGGCGACCTACGGATTCACGCAGCAGGTCGCCGACATGATCGTGAAAAATCAGAGTCTGGAAGACTGCGACACGGGCGGCATCGGCGGAACCCTCGCTGGCAATGCCCTGTCTTTGGCAGCGATGCGCGCCACGCTCACCAAGGTTTTGACCAAGGAAGCTTTCGATCGCATGATTCCGATGGCCGAGCGCTGGACCGCCGGCGTGCAGAAGGTCATCCACGATTTCGGAATCCCCTGGAACGTAACGCGCCTGGGTTGCCGCGCTGAGTATCTATTCCGTGCGACGGAACCGAAAAATGGTACCGAAGCCCACGACGCCATGGACTTCGAGCTTGAGCGCCTCATGCACATCTATGCCATGAACCGCGGCATCCTGCTCACACCGTTCCACAACATGGCCTTGATGTCGCCCGCGACCGCGCCTGATGACGTGGACTACCACAGCAAGGTATTTCGCGAAGCCGTGCGCGAACTGTTGGGGTGAGGAAAGCAGTGGGCAGTGGACGATCGCAATCGCGACCATGAGCCGTCTACTCGACCGATCCTCTGATACCCTTTCTCTTCCTCATGAATGTGCTTCTTGGAAAGTTGATAGCGCCGACGGCACTATGCGTGCTGTTGGCCGCCTGTGCCCAGACCGGGCCACCGCTGCCGCCCTCGCTCGAACTGCCCAAGGCGCCATCCGACCTGCGTGCTAGCCGGAAAGGGAACCAGGTCACTCTGACGTGGACCGAACCCACCCGCACCACCGACCGTCAAGGTATCCGTTACCTGGGTCCAACCCGCATTTGCCGCAGCACGGAACATGACATGACCGAATGTGCCATCCCCGTCATGGCCGTCCCTCCGTTGCCACGCTCAAAAGCACCCGCTGGGCCACCGTCAGCGAATCTGCAAACTTACACGGACACACT
>PMCH01000310.1:0-30679 GCA_003154055.1 Acidobacteriaceae bacterium | reverse complement strand
GAGCCAGCGAGCCAGCCCGGCGTTCAGTATCGCTATCGAATCTATCGTCGCGACGAGGGTACCGGCAAAGAAGCGATCGCTGGCGAGACGCCTCCGGGAAACGGTGGCCCGATTCACTTCGCGGATTCAAGCTTCGAGTGGGAGAAAACATATCTTTACCGTGTCACGGCGGTGAGCATTGTGGCCCGGCCTTCGCCTGGAGACGTACAGGTGGAAGGCGAGGACACCCCGGCAATGCGCGTCTTCGCGCATGACGTCTTTCCCCCCGCCGTGCCCGCGGGGGTGCAGGCCGTCTACTCGGGCGACGGACAGAAGCCATTCGTGGATTTGATCTGGGCGCCAGTGACGAGCGCCGATCTCGCCGGGTACAACATCTACCGGCGTGAAGCGGACGGTGCTGCCGTCAGGTTAGATTCCGAACTCGTGAAGTCCCCCTCCTATCGCGACGCAGCAGTCGCTTCCGGGAAGACGTACTTCTATTCCGTTTCAGCGACGGACACCCGGGGCAACGAAAGCGCGCACTCCGAAGAAGCCAGCGAAAGCGTGCCCTGAGCCTGCCTTGCTCCCACTACTACCTTCGCCCACACAGGGCAGCCGGAACAACACGCCCGGCTAGGGCATTTCATGAGGAATAATCGGCCGCACTTCGATTGATCCCCAGCGAACCGAAGGAATCCGCGCCGCCACCGCGATCGCATCATCCAGATCCTTGGCTTCGATCAGGTAGTAGCCGCCCAACTGCTCGTTGGTCTCCGTAAACGGGCCGTCGGTGACGGAGCGCTTCTTGTTCCGGACGCGCACCGTGGTCGCGTTGGCCACGGGTTGTAACTCATTGCCTCCACGGAGGTGTCCGCTTTGCGCAATGCTCTTCGTGAACTCGTTGTATTCCCGCATGATGCCCTCTCGTTCCGCCTCGGTGAGCTTCCCGAAATACTCTTCGTTTCCATAAATCAGCAGCAGATATTGCATTCTTCTGGCCTCCTTGGCCGTCTACTGGATAGACGAAATGGAGCGCCCATTATCAACACTCCGGGCTGGAAAATTTTCACTTCATTTTCCATCTCTCATGTTTAGATAGACCTCGATGAAATATTGCCGCTTTCAACGCGATGGCCAGGCCCACTATGGCCTGGTCGAGTCCGTCGCAGGAAAAGATTCGATCCTGCGGATTCTGCTAGCCCCTCCCGAACAGGCTGGAGGAGACGTAGAAGGGCTACGTACCCGCCGGATCGAGCCTCTCGTTCTGGAAGAAGCCTCCCTGCTGCCGCCCGTGCAGCCTTCGAAGATTGTCTGCGTCGGCCGCAACTATCGCGAACATGCCGCCGAACTCGGCAACGAGGTCCCGACGGAACCCTTGCTGTTTTTCAAACCGCCCTCTTCCCTGCTACCCCCCGGCGGCACGATTCTCCGGCCCAAGGCTTCCGAGCGCACCGACTACGAGGGAGAACTCGGCGTGGTGATCGCGCGGCGNNGCCAAGGGCTTTGACACCTTTTGTCCCGCGGGTCCGTTGGTCACCGATGGACTCGATCCCTGGGCCGGCGTCCAGGTGGAAACGCGTGTCAATGGCGAGGTTCGGCAGTCCGGCAACACGCGTGATTTCATCTTCCCGCTCGACGTCATCCTGCGCTACATTTCGCAGATCATGACGCTCGAACCGGGCGACCTGATCGCCACCGGCACTCCCAAAGGAGTGGGGCCGGTCGTCGCTGGAGACAATATCGAAGTGTCGATTGAGGGCATCGGCGAGCTGCGCAACTCCGTAGCTGACGAACCGTGTTGAGTAATCACTTGGAGACGTTCCATTGAAAGACTCCCAACGTTGTTTCGAACTTCTGGAGGCCGGAGATGCCGACGGGCTCCGGAACCTTCTTGCAGATGATTCCGGCGCGGCTGAGACGCGCGACGCCTCGGGTGTGAGCCTAGTGATGCACGCGCTTTATCGCGGCCGCCGTGACATCGCGGAGATCGTCGCCGGAAAGAAGAAGGAACTGGACGTGTTTGAAGCCGCCTCACTCGGGCTCCTCGAACGTCTCTCGGAATGCCTCAAGGATGCCTCCGCGGCCAATTCCTACTCCAGCGACGGTTTTACGGCTCTCCACTTCGCCTGCTATTTTGGGCAGCCCGCATCCGCACGCCTGCTCCTCGCAAAAGGAGCCCGTGTCGATGCGGCAGCTGCCAACCCGATGCGGGTTTTGCCCCTGCACTCGGCCGCCTCGGCCCGTAACGTTGAAGGTGCGCGCTTGCTTCTCGAACACGGCGCTCCCGTCAATGCCCGCCAGCACGGAGGGTGGGCGCCAATCCACGCCGCTGCTCAGAACGGCGATCGCGCCATGGTGGAGTTGCTGCTGAAGTACGGCGCCGATCCCCAGGTTTCCAACGACGAAGGCAAAACTCCAGCCAGCATCGCGCGCGAAAAGGGCAGCACCGACATCTTGGCGCTAGTAGAAGGCGAAGGGCTCAGTCCCAACGGTCTTCCCTCTCTCTCGCCAAGATACTGAAATTACAGGATTAAGCTCAAGGGGCAGCTCACTCGGGAAACCTTGGGCCAGGGGATATTGGAAACCCGTTCCGCCCCAGTTACCCTCGGTTTCCCGGCCGCACCTTGCTCTCCGATTCCTGCATCAAACCGTCTATAATGAGGCGCAGTTCCTTTCGGGGAGTGCCTGTCTCTTCTCAGAAGATTACAAATCCCATGTCGATGAAGCTGAAAGCAACGATTCTCGCCAGTTCGCTGGCCATACTGCTGTTTACGCTGGTGGGCGGTTTCGTCAACGTCCGCGCATCTTCCAACGACGGCGCCTACCGGCAGTTGTCGGTGTACAGCGAAGTACTTTCCCGCGTGCGCAGCGAATATGTGGAAGAACCCAATATTCCCGCTGTCACCGAAGGCGCTTTGCATGGGCTTTTGGAGTCGCTGGATTCGAATTCCAGCTATCTTTCAGCCGCTGAGTATAAGCACTACCAGGCAATTCAGACCAACGCCAAGGGCGCCATCGGCGCAACCGTCTCCAAACGATTCGGCTATGCTGCCGTGGTCGCAGTGATTCCCGGAGGCCCGGCGGAAAAGGCAGGAATCGAAAACACCGACATTCTGGAATCCATCGAAGGCAAGAGCTCGCGGGATATGTCGCTCGCCGAAATTCGCAGCGTCCTGGCGGGCGAGCCCGGCTCGACCATCACCGTGTCGGTCGTCCGTCCGCGGAAGGCTGAACCGCAGAAGATCGTAATCACCCGCGACGTGGTCGCGATTCCGCCGGCCACCGACAAGATGCTTGCCGATAACGTTGGATACATCAAGGTCGACGCCTTCTCGCAAGGCAAGGCGCAGGAAATTGCCGGCAAGATCCGCAACCTGCAAAAGCAGGGAGCCAAGAAACTGGTGCTCGATATACGCAATGCCGCAAGCGGGGATGAATCCGAAGGCATCGCAACCGCCAACCTTTTCCTCGATCACGGCACCATTACCTATCTGCAAGGGCAGAAGTATCCGCGGCAGGCATTCAATGCCGATCCCGCGAAAGACATTACGAAGTTGCCGGTGGCAGTGCTGGTGAATCGCGGCACGGCGGGTCCGGCGGAAATTGTAGCTTCCGCCATCCTGGACAACGCCCGTGGTGACGTGGTGGGCGACAAGACCTTTGGCGACGGCTCCGTTCAGAAGCTGATCGACATGCCCGATGGCTCGGCTTTGATCCTCTCCATCGCCAAGTACTATTCGCCCGGTGGGAAGGCCATCCAGGACTCGGCGGTCACGCCCAACGTTATCGTAGCGGACGTTGACGAAGACGGCGGGTTGCCCGACGACGACCAGCCAGCCACTTCCGACGAGCAGAATCAGAAACCCAAGAACCAGCAGGACGAACAACTCAACAAGGCCCTGGAAGTCTTGAAGAACCGGGAGTCGAAAGTCTAAAAGCGGTTCTCAGTTCCCGGTTCTCAGAACTGAATCGATCTAATCGCCCGCCTCGGCGGGCGATTTTCTTTGCGCGGCGCACGAACCTCAAGGCAAGCCCAAAGTTTGGTCACTGAGAACTGAGAACCGGGAACTGATCTTAGAACTGCTATCCTGATTCCAGTCCTCGATGAAATCCCTCTACGAAGCTCTTCCTGCGGTCGAGATTGGCGGACGGAAGCTTGTCGGACACGTGCTGTTCGGATTGTTGATCCTGATCTCTGCGGTCGTGGGCGCGGCGTCAGGTCTGCTCCTGGTGTACTCCACGGACTTGCCACAGGTGGATGAACTCGAACGCTACCGCCCAAGTTCGGTGACCGAACTTTACGACGGTCAGGGACGCATCATCGGCACCTTCGCGCTCCAGCGCCGGGTCATCGCCACCTATGACGACTACCCGGAAGTTCTCCGGAATGCCCTGGTTTCCATCGAAGACAAGGATTTCTACCTTCATTCAGGCATCAACTTTTGGCGCATCGCGGGTGCTGCCTATCGAGACATCGAATCGGGCGGCAAGGTACAGGGCGCGTCCACGCTCACCATGCAACTGGCGCGCAATCTCTTCCTCTCACCCGACCGCTCTTTCCACCGCAAGATCCAGGAAGCGCTCCTCGCGATTCAAATCGAACGCCGTTTCACCAAGCCGCAAATTTTCACGCTCTATGCTAACCAGATCTTTCTCGGGCACGGTGCCTATGGATTCGAGGCGGCGGCGGAATACTATTTCAGCAAACCGGCAACGAAATTAACACTCGCCGAAGCCGCGCTCCTGGCAGGGCTTCCCAAGGCGCCGCAATATTACTCGCCAATTAACCATCCGGACCGCGCCCAGAAACGCCGCAATCTGGTGCTGAACGCCATGCTCGAGGACGGCAAGATCACCGCGGCTCAAGCGGCGGATGCAAAGTCCAAACCGGTTCTACTCAGTCTGCAGAAGGACCCCAACTCCCTGGCGCCTTACTTCGTGGAAGAGATCCGCCGCTATCTGGAGGGAAAGTACGGCAGCGACCAGGTCCACGAGGGCGGGCTTCGCGTTTATACCTCGCTCGATATGGACATGCAGAAAACCGCTCGCCAGGCCGTACTCGACGGACTTGCGGCTTACGAACGACGCCACGGCTGGCGCGGGAACCTTCCCAACGTGGTGACGCAGGGAGAAAAACTGGACAAGTACGAGGACCCCGACTGGGACGAAGACCCGGAGATAAATGGATACCAGCACGCGCTCGTCACGGGAGTGTCATCCGGTGACGCGCAGATCCGCCTTGGGCAGCGCATGGCCACGATCTCCCAAGCTGACGCCGCCTGGACCAAGCTCAAGGTGCCGAACTTCCTCTCCCGGGGTGACATCGTCTATGTCAAGGTCTTCTCTCTCGATGGCGGCGGAAAGGCGCGGGTCAGCCTCGAACAGGACTCCGGGGTACAAGGAGCTTTGGTCGCAATTGACAATACGACCGGGGAGATCAAGGCGATGGTGGGAGGCCGTGACTTCAATCTCTCCAAGTTCAACCGCGCCACCCAGGCTCTGCGGCAGGTTGGATCCTCCTTCAAACCCTACGTCTACACCGCCGCAATCGACCAGGGGGCGACTCCCGACGATACGATCCTGGATGAGCCGGTGACCTTTCAGACCCCGTCGGGCCCCTACATCCCTCATAACTACGACGACAAGTTCGAAGGCACCATCACGTTGCGGCGCGCTCTCGCTTTCTCCAGAAATATTCCTGCGCTCAAACTCGCAGACCGCGTCGGCATTCGCACGGTGATTGAGTACGCTCACCGGTTCGGAATCACCTCGACCCTTCCTCCGTATCTACCGGTGGCCCTCGGCTCGGCTGAGGTCACACTGCTGGAGCAGACCTCGGCCTTCAGCGTCTTTCCCAACGACGGCGTACGCATCGCACCCCGCTATATCACACGCGTGACGGACTACGAAGGCCGCGTCCTGGAAGAGGATTTCCCGGACATCAAAGACGTCATCGGCTCGCGTACTGCGCGCACCATGACGTCCATGCTGCGGGAGGTGGTGCTTCATGGGACAGCCGTAGCCGCCGCCAAGATGCCTTATCCGCTGGCTGGCAAGACGGGGACCACCAACGACTTTACCGATGCCTGGTTCGTCGGATTCTCCCCCACCCTGACCTGCGGAGTCTGGATCGGATATGACGAGAAAAAAACCTTAGGCGAGAAGGAAAGTGGGGCTCGCGCCGCCCTACCCCTCTGGATGCAATTCATGGACGGCGCGCTGGCCGGCAAAGATCCGGGAGAATTCCAGGCTCCGCCCGCTTCAACCAGCCCTGCCACTGCACAGAAGCTGGATACTCCCGACTCCGCCCCCGGCCACGACTGACCCGTAGGAGTGGCGCTGCCGCTACTCCGCAACTCCCGCAAACAGATCCGTCTCCATCGAAACCTCGCCGGGCGAGACGCTGGCAGCCAAGTGAAACAGTTCCGGGATCCCCAGTCTTCCAACATGCTGATCGAACAGCGGGAAAAGCGGAGCCTGCGTCTGGTGCGCATGGAAGGCGGCGATCTTGGTGGCCAGGTGGTCACCGATCTCAATGCGCGCGGTGACCGGCGGCAGCGAGATCGGCTGCCGATTCGGAAGAGGTGCGGGAGCCGTGCAGTAGTAGAGCTTCTGCGTCCGGTGCGAAGTCACCCGGTCGTTAAGCTGATCGGGAAAACGGTTGTCGCGTCCCGCCCAGTGAAATGCGAGCGTCGCAAACACGGACGCCATGGAGTGATCGGTGTGGCCGGTGATCGCACCCTCCGGGCCCATCGAAAGCATGACGTGGGGCCGAAATTCGCGAATGTGCAACACCAATTCAGAAACGACTCTCTGCAAGTCTACCCGGTGAAGCTGCCCGTCGGGATAGTCGAGCACGGCGGCGCGCGTCACGCGCAGGATTTCGCAAGCCGCGGCAAATTCTTCCCGCCGAAGAGCGGCCAATTCATGATCGTTCTTCGCTTTGCCGCGATGGCTGCCCGCTTGCCCGGGGGTCAGGCAGATCACGGAAGTCTCCACGCCGCGGTCTGCGTAGACGCGCAGGGTCCCGCCGAAAGCTCCCGCTTCGTCGTCCGGGTGAGCTGTCACCGCCAGCATTCGCAACATGAGGGGATTCTAGCCGGAATCTGGGAAGAACGCCCCGATACCACTCGGGGGAATCAAAGGTCAGAAACTGCCGCCGTGACTTCTTCTTCATCGAGTACTGGTTGGCCAGTTTCGGAATGTGTTGCATCGTCCAGCATGAAACTGAGAACCTCTTGCGGAATGGGCGCGCTCCAGACCGGAGCAAAGGACTGCCGATGCAGGGGGCAAGGCCCATGTTCGTAAAGGGCGGCAATATGGCGGGCCGTACTGTAGCCCTTATTCGACGCCAGGCCGTAAGCGGGGAAGATCGGGTCCCAGGCCGTGATCATACGGTCGCGCTCCACTTTGGCGATGATGGACGCGGCGGCAATCGAAACGGACAGGGCGTCCCCGTGAATGATGGGTTGCTGGGGCAGGTCGCAGTCAACCTTCACAGCATCGCCCAGAAGGTAATCCGCAGCCGGCGCGAGTTGCCGAAGGGCAAGCAGCATGGCCAGCCGCGAAGCCTGATAGATGTTGATCTGGTCAATTCGAGCGGAATCAACCGCCGCGATGGCATATGCGATCGAATGCTCGCGAATGCGAACGGCGAGTTCCTCGCGGCGATCCGCCGGAAGCAACTTGGAATCGCGCAACCCGCGAATGCGATAGCCGGGATCCAGAATCACCGCCGCCGCAACCACCGGCCCGAACAGGGACCCGCGCCCGACTTCGTCCACTCCGGCGACCCGCTTTGCTCCGGCAGCCCATGCCAATTTTTCAAACTTGAGTGTGCAACGCAGCCGTTTCAGGAGGCGCATCTTGGCTGCGGAGNNATGTGAATTTTCCGGCGCCCATTGCGGGCGCCGGCGTTTTGGGAGACTACTGTTCCACTTCGCGCAGGCGGGCAGCTTTGCCCTTCAACGCGCGCAGGTAATACAGCTTGGCGCGCCGGACTCGCGATGAGCGCAGCACGTCAATCTTGTCGATCACCTTCGAGTTGATGGGGAAAATGCGCTCCACACCCTGGCCGAAGCTGATCTTGCGGACGGTGAAGCTGGCCTGGGCGCCCTTGGTCCGCGAAATGACGACCCCTTCAAACGCCTGCAGGCGTTCTTTATCGCCTTCCTTGATCTTAACCTGGACTTTGATGGTGTCGCCCGGGCCAAACTCCGGGATATCGGTGCGGCGGGTCTTCGCCAGAAGTTTTTCAATAATCGGATTCCGCATGACTTGTTCCTTCCTAACTTTCGCCCTT
The DNA here is from genome assembly GCA_003154055.1 of Acidobacteriaceae bacterium. Taxonomy (GTDB): domain Bacteria; phylum Acidobacteriota; class Terriglobia; order Terriglobales; family Acidobacteriaceae; genus Acidiflorens. The sequence goes on along the minus strand of PMCH01000310.1, from coordinate 22,398 downwards.
GATCTGGGCCAGTAATTTCTTGTCGTCATCGGTCAGCGCAATTCGCTCCAGCAGGTCGGGGCGGTTGCGCGCCGTCTTTGCCAGAGCCGTCTTCCGGCGCCAGCGTCGAATCTCATCGTGGTTGCCGTTCACCAGTACTTCCGGCACCGTCATCCCGCGGAAATCCGCGGGCCGCGTGTAGTGCGGATAATCAAGCAATCCGCCGGAAACACAAGTCGAACTCGGACCGTCGCCCGCTAACTCAGCATGTGCTGTAAACGACTCCTGCCGCGTGGAAGCCTCGTTCCCCACTGCGCCGGGAATTAACCGGGTCACGGTATCAAGGATCACCGCTGCACCCAACTCACCGCCGCTCAGCACATAGTCGCCAATCGAAACTTCGCGGTCGGCCAGATGCTCGCTGACTCGCTCGTCTACGCCCTCGTAGCGTCCGCAGATCAGAACCATCCGATCCAACCCGGAGAGTTCCGCGCCTAGCGCCTGATTGAGCGTACGGCCCTGCGCCGAAAGCAGAATGACGGACTGTTTCGCGTCACCCGCCAAACGCTCGTCCCGCGAAGCCACTCCGAACGACTCCAAACATTCAAAGATCGGTTCCGGCTTCAGGACCATGCCCTCGCCGCCGCCAAACGGGCGGTCATCCACGGTGCGGTGTTTGTCTTTCGTAAACGCCCGCAGGTCGTGAATGTTCACTTCCACCAAGCCGGTTTCCCGAGCCCGGCGGACGATTCCAAAATCCAGCGGTCCGCGAAAGAAGTCGGGAAAGATCGTGAGAATATCGATCTTCATACGGACCAGTCGTTGGCCGAAAACCGATCATCGCTGGTCAAAACCCTAAAACCGCGATCGACCAACGACATCCTATTAACGAGCCTTTTCCTTCTCTTCCTTCGCCAGCGGCGCATTCACATCCAACAAACCTTCCGGAAGCCGCATCCGGACCTGCTTACGATCCACATCGACCTTTTCCAGGTACGCTTCCGCGAACGGTATCTCGTACGGAAGCTTCGCGCCACTCGTCACGATTAGCAGCGGCGCTTCGCCCGCACCGAAGTGCACGTCCTGGATCGGGCCAATCTCTCGCTCACCATCGAATACCCTGCAACCGACCAGGTCACTCAGATACGTCCAGCCCGGCTCTAACTCGGAGCGTTCACTCCGCGGAACCTGTAGCTCAGAGCCGATCAGCAGTTCGGCATCGGAAATCGTCTCGACGCCTTCAAACTTCAGAACCAGAAAGCTCTTGTGCGGCCAGAGATCCTCAACCTGAACTTGCCGGCGCTGGCCATCTTTCCCAAGCGCCCAGAGCCGCATGCCCTCCCGGAAGCGGTCCGGAATATTAGTGTGCGGTTCGACTGCGACTTCTCCGCGGCGTCCCTGCGTCTTGATGACGACCGCCAGAGTAATAAACTCGCCACTCGCCGCTTGCCGCTCGCTACTCAATAATCTCCAGCGCGTAGCGCTTGTCCTGCTTCGAGCCCGCCGCGCTCAGAACTGCGCGCAGGGCCCGTGCGATGCGGCCGGAACGTCCAATCACCCTGCCGAGGTCCGCTTCGGCTACCTCGAGCTCGATGACCGTTTCGTCTCCGTCCTCGTATTCCTCCACGAAGACCTCGCCCGGGGCATCGACCAGTGACTTGGCGATCGACTCCATCAGCACACGCGCGCTTGCAGCCTGCTCAGTCATTCGGTGCTCCTGAATGGGGCAATACTTTCAACGGCTTATCCCCCCTCCATCTTGTCATTCCGAGTGGAGCGAGGAATCTGCAGTTAGACGAAAGAGAAAAAGCTAGGCGACCGAACCGGCAGCGGCCGGCGCCGGGAGGGCAAGCAACTTCTTGACGCGGTCCGAGTACTGGGCACCTTTCGAAACCCAATAGTCAATGCGCTCACGCTTCAGGTCTACGCTGGCCGGATTGGTCCGCGGATTGTACGTTCCCACGACCTCGACCGGGCGGCCATTGCGAGCCCGTTCCTTCTCGATCACCACCACACGGTAGTACGGCTGTTTCGGTTTCCCAATGCGCGACAGGCGAATCATTAACACAGACTTCGTATCCTTTGTCCGGAAGAGTCCGGCAGGGTTCAGGCAAACCATTATTATGCCGGAGGTTAGGGGTTTTCGCAATGGGGAGGATCGAGGGCTGGGCAAAGGAAAACCCGAACCGCTCGGGTCCGGGNNCCCTGTCCCGAGTCCCCAAAACAGTCCTCCCTACCAAAACCGGAAGACTGTGGACCCGACGGGATTCGAACCCGCACCTTCTAACTGGACAGGTTAATGTGCTCCCATTACACCACGGGCCCTAGCTTCACCCTAGGGAGTCCTCATTTCGCCCGCAAGTTCATCGGTCACAGCAAAACTGTGATGAATCCGGCCCGCTAAGGCATCTCACGACGTTCCACCGCAGCCAGGACCTCCAGCGGCTCCGGCCTCTCCGTGTAGTCTTCGTTCGCGGACGCGAACAGAATCGTGCCGGCCCGGTCCACAATGTACGTCGCCGGAATTGGCAATTCCCAACTGCCGTCGCCGTTCGTGAAGGGTAGGTTCACAAAAGTGCTGCGGTAGAGTCCCATCTGCTCGTCCGGGACGCGATATGCCAGCCCGAACTGGCGCGCCACCGCATTGTGCGCGTCCACCAGCAGAGGAAAGCCCAACTTGTGCTGGTCGTGCATGAAGTAGGCCTGCTTCTCGGTCTGCGGAGAAATGGCGACCAGGGAGGCTCCGGCGGCCTCGATCTGCGCGGCGACGTAGTTCATGGCTTCCATCTGGCCGACGCAGAACGGACACCAGCGCCCGCGGATGAAACAGAGCACAAGCCGTCCGTTGGCCAGAAGCGCCGCCGAGGAGAGGGGCTTGCCGTTTTGGTCCGGGAGTTCGAAGAGGGGAGCTTTCGCGCCTACTCCAAGAGCTTTCGACGCGAGTCCTTGCTGCTTCAAACCGGCGACCGCGCGGGCATGGACAGCCTGAACGTCAGCGGGAACGTACTCCGCGATGAGTTCCTTGCGCTCGGCAAAAATCTGCCGCAGCGGCCGAGTGTCACTGTAGGCCCCGGACTCCTGAAGAGAGCGCCACTTCATGGTTGCTAGTTTCTGGTTGCTGGTTTCTCGTCTCGGGTCTGCGACTGGGACCCACTAGCAACTAGAAACTAGCAACTCGCTTCTAGCTACATTCCCGGCATCTTCATTCCCGCCAGCCGCCGCGCAAAGCTCGGTTTTCCCATCTGCTTGAACATCTTCTTCATCTGGACGTACTGGCGAAGCAGATTGTTGACTTCCTGCACGCTGGTGCCGGAGCCGCGAGCGATCCGCTTACGACGGCTGCCGTTGATCACTTCGTGGTGGTCGCGTTCGTGCGAGGTCATCGAGTTGATGATGGCCTCGACGCGGTTGATCTGCTTCTCGTCCACCTTGTCGGCTGCTTTCTGCAAGCCGGAGAACGCTCCGATACTGGGCAGCATCCCGATGATGCTCTGCATCGATCCCATTTTGCGGACTTGCTTAAGCTGGTCGCGGAAGTCTCCGAGCGAGAAGCCGTCGCCGGTGAGCGCTTTGGCCGCCAGTTCATGGGCCTTCTTCTTGTCGATCTGCGATTCGGCCTTTTCGATGAGCGACATGATGTCGCCCATACCGAGAATTCGCGAGACGATGCGGTCTGGGTGGAAGGGCTCGAGCGCGTCGTACTTTTCCCCCACACCGATGAATTTGATCGGCTGGCCCGTAACCTGGCGGATGGAAAGTGCCGCGCCGCCGCGCGCGTCGCCGTCCATCTTGGTGAGCACGACGCCGGTGAGCGTGAGCTTTTTGTGGAACTCATCGGCCGACCGAACCGCGTCCTGCCCGGTCATCGAGTCGGCGACGAACAGGATTTCCTGCGGATTCAGCATCCGCTTCAGCGACTGCATCTCGTCCATCAGTTGATCGTCGATATGCAGACGGCCGGCGGTGTCAACGATCAACACATCGCATCCAGAGATGATGGCCTCGCGCCGCGCCTCTTTCGCCAGACGTTCAACGGTGGCGGTGTTCGCTTCCCCGACCTCTCCCTCGTAGAGATTGGCCTTGATCGCCGCCGCGACCACTTTCAGTTGCTCGCGGGCCGCGGGACGATACACGTCCACCGAAACCAGCAGCGGCCGGTGCCCGCCATTCTTCAGCCAGTTGGCGAGCTTGCCCGAGGTCGTCGTCTTGCCGGAACCCTGGAGGCCGGCCATCAGGATGACGGTCGGCGGTTGCGAGGCGAACTTTAGCTTGGCGTTATCTTTGCCAAGCGTTTCAACCAGTTCATCGCGGACGATCTTGATGACCTGCTCGCCCGGCGAGAGCGCCGTCATGACCTGTTGCCCCACCGCCTTCGCCTGAATGCGATCGATCAGGTCTTTGACGACTTTGAAGTTGACGTCGGCTTCCAGCAGCGCCAGACGNNCACCATTTTAGCAGGCGGAGTAGACACCGCTCTTTGGCGCACTGATTTTTGTCCCGCTCGTTACCGATGCCACCTTCGGTGGCTCCGAGTAATCATCCCCCGTCACCCAACTTTCGGACGCGCCAATTCGAAGCGCTGCGTGGTTCGCGTGTACTGGATGCCGCCCATGCGCCCGATCAGATCCAGCGAGTTCCGGTCCAGGCGGCCTTCTTTCAGATGCCGGTCGTCGACGTAAATCGAGACGATTTCTCCAATCACCAGGCTGCCGCCCTCGGGGCCGGGATTGAAGTCGAGAATCTGATGCAGCTTGCATTCAAAGCTGACAGGAGACTCCGCNNCGAATTCATCGATGGTCGCCTCATAGTCGCCACTGGTCACGTTCATGGCCTCGGCCAGTTCGCTGGTGACCACACTGATCACGAACTCTCTGGTCTCGCGAATGTTCCGCAGAGTGTCCTTGGGCTTTCCAGCGGGATCTCCTGCCTCCGCTCCCGATTTCTTCGGCGAGCGCATCGACGGCGCAAACGCCAACAGCGCAGGCTCAGCGCACACGGCATTGAAAAACGAAAAGGGCGCCAGATTGGGTTGTCCAGAAGCGCTGATACTCGAGACCCACGCGATCGGCCGAGGCGCCACGGCACTGAGCAGAATGTTATAAATCTCACGGTGTGCGAGTTGCGAAGGGGTAACATCCATAGCTGCGAGTATATCTTCCGGACTTGTCAGCCCTTCCTGGCAAACACTTCTTTCGCCGCCGCCACCATGTTGCAGTGAATCGTGACCGTATCCTCCACCTTGCGGGCATATCCTCCGGCGAGAGTGACCATTACAGGGATGCCACGCGCCTCAGCGATACGAAAGACAAGTTCNNTCGATCGACGAGGGCGGCTTGAAGGCCGGGTAGTTGTTCTCCTGGTGGAGCGAGATGGTGAAGACATCGCCGGCGTGGGCGCTGCGAATCTTGGCCGGACGGACCGGATTGAGCACCGAGGACGTTGCCGATGGCAGCGGATCGCTCGGAATCCGCACCCCGGCGAAAATCGCGGCCGTCCCATTCCCCTGGTGCACATCGCAATCAACGGTCATGGCGGTGCGGATCTTGTCGTCCCGCTGCATGCGCCGGATGGCAATCGCCACATCGTGAATCATGCAAAAACCTTCCCCGTGGTCGGGAAACGCATGGTGGAATCCACCCCCGATGCTGATCGCCACACCATCGTTCAGCGCGTAGTCCGCCGCCAGCATCGAGCCGCCCGCCGCCATCCAGAATGCGCGCACCAGTTCCGGCGAAAATGGAACCTCCATCTGCAATTCTTCGCGGGCGCTCAAGGTGCCGGTCTTGAGCTTCTCGACATACTGCGGAGTGTGGACCAGAAGCACATCCTGGTCGGTGGCAGGGCGCGGCGACACAAAGTCACCAGCCGCTGCAATTCCCGTTTCGATCAGCCGGTCATGAATGCGCTTGTACTTTTCGGCAGGAAAAACGTGGCCGCCAATGGGCAGGTAGTAATCGTCGCTGTACACCAGTCTAAACGGAAGCATTCGGCACTCAGCATTCAGCACTCAGCGGGTCGAGGGCCGAAAACTCCATATCATACGCGGCTGCCCGGTGTTTGGCACGCCTGCCAATTCGTCATCGCCCGCGCTCACCACCAGCCGCTGAACTGCTAAACTTGCCCCTTGCCGCCGAAAAAACCAGTCGCGTCGAAAGCGCCCGTTGAGCCAAAGGAGCAGGCCAGTCCCGTCCCGTCCGGCGCGAAGTTTCCCGGTAACGCCGCCAAAGGCCGCATCTTCCTGATCGACACCATGTCCTTCATCTTCCGCGCCTATCATGCAATGGCGCGACAGCGTCCCATGTCTACGAAGACAGGCGTGCCGACCGCAGCAACCTACGTGTTCGTCAACATGCTGCGCAAGCTGCGTGACGATTTTTCGCCCGAGTACCTGGCGGCGGTCTTTGACGTCGGCGCCCGCACATTCCGTGACCAGCAGGCCGAGGCCATCACCACCATCCGCAAGTTCGACATCAAGACACAAACGTTCAAGGAAGTGGAATACGCTGGCTACAAGGCTAACCGCGCGGAGATGCCGCCCGATCTCACCCAACAAATTCCTTACATCCGGCGCGCGCTGGAAGGCTACCGGATTCCCATCCTCCAGCTTGAGGGTTACGAAGCCGACGATCTGATCGGAACGCTGGCGCGCAAGGCCGCAGCAGAAGCGTATTCCGTGTTTGTCGTGTCGAGCGACAAGGACATGCTGCAACTGGTGAACGACAAGGTGCAGGTGCTGAATCCGCCCAAGGACAACTTGATCTGCGACGCCGCCAAGGTCGAGGAGATTTTGGGCGTCCCGCCGTCGCAGGTCGTGGATGTGATGGCCCTCCGCGGTGACGCGATTGACAATATTCCCGGCGCCCCCGGGATCGGCGACAAGGGATCGGTTGAACTCATTCAGCGTTTCGGCAGCGTGGAACAGGCGCTGGATCACGCCGCCGAGGTGGAGAAGAAGACCTATCGTGAATCGTTGCAGAACAACCGCGAGACGATCATGTTGAGCAAGCAGCTCGCGACCATTGATACAAATGTCGCGGTCGATCTCGACGTAACGTCAATGAAACTCGGGGCACCGGACGCCGAGGCTCTGCGCGCGCTGTTCACTGAACTCGAGTTCACTTCCCTCGTCAAGGAACTCCTGCCGGTCGTGCAAACGAGCCAGGGTGACTACCGGGAGATCCGGACCGCCGGCGAACTGGACGAATTTCTCGCTGAGCGCAGCGGCGACACGCCTCTTTCGATTGCGATCCCGACAGCCGACACCGAAACGACGGAAGAGGAAGCGGAAGATGCCGATCCGCAGCCGACGCAAGGGAGCTTTCTCCTGCAGCCAGCGGCCGAAGATGTACCGATTGCAAAGCCAAACAGGATCGCCCTTTCAGTTGCTGCCGGCTCCGCGGCCAACCTCTCCCTCGAAGACAAACCGCTTGCCGCTCGCGCGAAGGGATTGCTCCAAGATTCAGCGGTGCCCAAGAGCATCCATGATTGGAAATCCGCGCTGCACCATTTCTCCGAGCAAGGACTCGTGCTCGCCGGGGTCCACTACGACCCGATGCTGTACTCCTACTTGCTGGATCCCACGTATTCATCCCATTCGCTGTCCGAAATCACGTTGCGGCGATTCAGTATTCAGATGAGTGGAAGCCTCGCCGAAGCAGCCGACATGACCGGCCGCCTCGCCACCTCCCTGCGTAAAGAGGTGGAAGAACAGAACCTGGCTTCCGTATACGAAGAGATCGATGCCCCGCTGGTGCCGGTGCTCGCCCGAATGGAGGACGCTGGGGTCAAAATTGATACGGCCGCGCTCGCCCAAATGTCGCAGCAATTGGAACGTGCCATCGATGCCAAGGCGCAAGACATCTACCAGCGCTGCGGGATGGAGTTCAACATCAACTCTCCCAAGCAACTGGGCGATGTGCTGTTCAACAAACTCGCGCTCCCGATTCCATTCAAATACGGCAAGGGAAAAAAGATTTCGACCGCGGTGGATGTACTGGAAAACCTCGCCGCCGATCACGATGTTCCACGACTGGTTTTGGATTACCGCCAGCTCACGAAGTTGAAGTCCACCTACGTGGACGCTCTTCCGATACTGATCCGCAACCGAAGCGGGCGCCTGCACACCACCTTCGGACAGACGGGCACGGCAACCGGGAGACTCTCGTCGACTAATCCTAATCTGCAAAACATTCCGATCCGCACCGAACTCGGCCGCGAAATCCGCGCCGCGTTCATTGCCGAGCCGGGAAACGTGCTGCTGGCCGCCGACTACTCGCAGATCGAACTCCGCCTGCTGGCGCACTTCTCCAAAGACAAGCTGCTGGTGGAAGCCTACCGGCGCGGAGATGACATCCACACTCTGACCGCCTCGCAGGTCTTTGGAGTCCCGCCGCTCATGGTGACGCCCGAGCATCGCCGCGCTGCCAAGGTCGTGAATTTCGGAATCGTCTACGGCCTTTCGCCATTTGGACTCTCGCAGCAATTGGGGATTGAGCCGGGCGACGCCAGAAGATTCATCGACGCGTACTTCGAGAAATATGCGGGCGTACGCGCATTCATCGATGCCACGCTCGAACAAGCCCGTCGTGACCAGTACGTCAAAACGCTGTTCGGCCGCGTTCGCCCCATCCCCGACATCAACAGCAAGAACGCAAACCTCCGCGGATTCGCCGAGCGCACCGCCGTTAATACTCCACTCCAAGGCACGGCCGCAGACCTGATCAAGCTGGCGATGATTCGCATCGACGACGAGGTCCTCAAACTCGGGCTGAAGTCGCGCATGACCCTGCAAGTGCATGATGAACTTGTGTTCGAGGTTCCGGAAAACGAGGTCGATTCCATGAAATCGCTGGTTCGCGAATATATGGAGAACGTGCACGCTCTCCAGGTTCCACTGCTCGTGGAGATGGGCGTTGGATCGAACTGGCGCGATCTCGAATAACTGGACCCTATTCGACCGTAAACAGCATCGGCAGGACGCTTCCCGCCTCGCCCTGAAAGCACTCATCGAAGACGAGGTGGTTGGCGGGTGACTCCGGTCCAACGTAGTACGTCCGGGCCCGGCCACAAACCTGCCCCACAAAGCTTGCCGCTGGTTCCACTCCACCCGACGTTCCAATCGCAGTGAAGACCGTGCACCGAACCAGCGCTGCAAAAATCCGATCCAGGTCGAATGGCACTTCGCCAAACCAGCAAATATGCGGGCGAATCCTGCCGCCGCACTCGCATTGCGGCACCACAGCGGGCGGTTCGTAGGTCGACGTATCCGCAAACGGCTGACGCGGGCAGCGGTCGCAGCGGCTCACGAACAACTCCCCGTGCATGTGCGCAACCTGGCGTGAGCCCGCCTGCTCGTGAAGGTTGTCCACGTTCTGCGTGCACATGAACAACCGGTCGCCAATTTTCTTTTCCAGGTCCGCGAGCGCCGCATGTGCCGGGTTCGGCCTGGCGGCCGCTGCCACCCGCCGTCGCATCGAATAAAATTCCCAAACCAGCGCCGGATCACGAGCCCACGCATCGGGCGATGCGACTTCCTGAATCCGGTAATTGCGCCACAATCCTCCTACACCGCGAAACGTTGGGATTCCGCTCTCGGCGCTTACTCCGGCGCCAGTCAGAACAAATACGCGGTCCTCCGGTCCGATGCAAATCATGAAGTTGAGGAAAACTATTCCGGCATTTCCGTTATACTCTCCCCACAATCTTCACATAAGCGCCGCTTGATGGTTTGGTTTCAGCCGCGAGACAAAGATTTGCTCGACTCTGCGGAGGCAGTCGGATGAGTGCAGCTCCATCATTGGCGACGGCGCCGCAAGCATCGCCACAGCGCGTTTTCCCCCGGCACCCGATCAACGTGCCGCTGGACGTCATTATCCTGCGCTCCGGGATTCCCGACAGTCTGCCCGGACGATGCACGGATCTCAGCGAAGGCGGCGTCGGCGCGGTCGTGGCTGGAGAACTGACGACGGGCCAGCCGATTGGGGTGGAATTACGCCTGCCGAATGTTGGCTTGCCGGTCCGCGCGCGCGCGCTCGTTCGTTATCATGACCAACTTCGTTGTGGACTCCAGTTTGTGGGGCTGTCTGCCGAACAATGCAGCATGATCCGGTACTGGGCCTATCGGAACGCCCCGGCACCGATCGTGAGCTGCAACCTGGCAACACCTGCTCCGAGCGCCGATCCGGTTCAGGCGGTTGCCCCTCCGGACCCTGAGCGGAGCGAACGCAGAATACGTGTTCATCGCCGGCGATTTTATGCGCTGCTGCTCGCGATTCTGATGCTCGGAGTCTTCGGATGGTGGGAGTGGCAACGGGCCTGGCATGAACTGGAGGCGCAGGGATCAGCCGTCCTTGAGACCCCGCCAGGTTCTCCCCTGAGAGTTTCCTCGGAGACCATGGAGCAGCGCATCCTCCACAAGGTGGATCCGGTTTATCCGGAAGCCGCCCGGGTGGCGGGCACGCAAGGAATCGTGATTCTGGATGTCATCGTCGCGCCGGACGGCACCGTCAAACACTTGCGGCCGGTGTCTGGGCCAGACCTGTTGGCGCGGTCGGCGCTGGATGCCGTGCAATTCTGGAGATTTGAACCCTATCGCTCCGCCGGTGTAGCCGTGGATGTCGAAACCACGATTACGGTGGAATTCCAGCTGAACTAGCAGTTCGTCGAATTTCCCGGCTTGCTGGAAGGAAGCCTCGGCTGCCCGCCGGCACCAACTCGAATCAAAGCGAAAGGTAGTGTCGGGCCCAGTTGCGCACCCGCGCTACCGGAAGGGGCTCGCCAGGTTCCGAAATGGCGGCCTCTCTCCCGCCCGGCATCGAGTCCGCGCCCCGTTTCCATCCCAGAATCTCGTGGTATACCTCTTCGATGGATCGCGCGATGCCGGACCAGCGATACTCGCCTTGAACCCGCTTCATCGGGCAATATTGACTTCCTGCCCGCCACGGGTTCCTCAAGAGGCGCAAGCGGATCGCGGTTAGCCCCAAAGGATGTGGTTCGCATCCTGGTCGCCGATTCCGCTCCCATTCAGTCCCAACTTCTCACGAGTGCCTTAAGCAACCGGCGGAACTTCCGTGTGTCTTCCGTTGCGCCCGAGACTTCAGCCCTAAAACATTCCATGCAGGCAAACCCCGCCGATGTCGTTTTGATCGCGGGAAATCATCTCCGCGACCTTAGCCTTCTGCGCTGGCTTCATCTTTCCCACCCCAAGGTTGCCCCAGTGCTGCTGGTCGACAACTGTGATCGCGACCTGGTCGTGGGTGCTTTCCGGGCCGGAGCCAAAGGCCTGTTTCTCTTCAGTGACTCTCCCCTTCGTTCGCTTTGCCGGTGCATCAGCAGCGTGGCCCGCGGGCAAGTGTGGATCAACAGCCAGCAAATGCACTTCCTGCTCGACGCCTTGTCCCAGGTTCCCGCCCTGCGCGTCGTGAACGTCAAAGGCAAGCCGCTTCTCACGGCGCGCGAAGAACAGGTCGTGGCGCTCGTGGCTGACGGCCTCAGCAACCGGGAAGTGGCTGTCGAGCTCGGCCTCAGCGAACACACCATCAAGAAATACATGCTGCGCATCTTTGACAAGCTCGGGGTTTCGACGCGCGTGGAACTCGTTCTTTACGCGATTTCGAATGGTGAGAGCCGCTCCGCCGAATGGCTCCCGGGCATTGCATAGGCCTCATTTCAAAGGCCATCGGGATACAATGTGGGCACGCCTCCGGGGAGAGGCGGCTGAGTGGCAACTTCCGGGTCTCATGCAGCACGCCGCTGGACAATCATTGCCTCCGGCCTGCTCCTTCTGGCTCTCGCGCTGGTGGTCATCTATACCAACCGTAGCGCTTTCTTTAGCCCCATCGCCCTGGTCGTGGTTGCCGCTATCGGATTGGCGGCACTGCTACTCCAGGTCCGCTTCCGCCGCGAGCTGCCGCAAATTCATTCTCCCCTCTGGCTCAACACCCTTGGCCTGCTCTGCGCCCTGTTCGCGCTTTCCGCGGACTATCTGCGAATGTCCTCCCGCACCATGGAACTAGCCGCTTTTGCCGCCGTCGGATGTTTCGGCATCAGCGGATCGCGCATCCTCCATGCGTTGCGCCGGCAGCGCGAAGCGTCCAGATAGAAACCGAGCCTGCCTCCAACCCCGGCGTGAACTTGGCGATTCGCGCCCCCGCTGGTTTATCCTTAGCTGCTTTCGAGGTCACCCCCGTGAAAATGCGATCCCTGTGGTTGACGTTTGCCCTGATGTTCGGAATTTTCTCCCTGGCTGACGCGTTTCTGTCCGCCCAGCAATTCGATCCCTCCCTGTATCAGGAACTTCACTGGCGCATGATCGGCCCTTTCCGCGCCGGGCGAACGGTAGCCATCTCCGGAATTCCGAGCCAGCCCAACGTTTTCTATATGGCTCCCAACAACGGCGGAGTCTGGAAAACAACCGACGCCGGCCGCACCTGGAACCCGATTTTTGATGACCAGCCCACCGGTTCAATTGGCGCGCTCGCCCTCGCTCCGTCGAACCCCGACATTATTTACGTCGGCAGCGGCGAAGGTCTCCGCCGTCCCGATCTGTCCGTGGGAGACGGCATCTACAAATCCACCGACTCTGGCCGCACCTGGCAGCATCTCGGCCTCCGCGACGCTCAGCAGATCGGCTCCATCATCGTTGACCCCAAGGATCCCAACCGGCTCTTCGTCGCCGCCGTTGGACATCCCTACGGCCCGAACGCTGAACGCGGTGTCTTCCGCTCACTCGACGGCGGGCAGACCTTTGAAAAGGTTCTCTATAAAGACGAAAACATCGGCGCCCAGGACCTCATGTTCGATCCGCGAAACTCGCAAGTGATCTTCGCCAGTATGTGGGCCTCGCGCCGTCCCCCGTGGACTACCGGTGGCGCCTTCAATGGCGCGGGCAGCGGTCTCTACAAATCCACCGACGGTGGCAATACCTGGCACCAACTCACCAAGGGCCTCCCCGGCGAAGCCGAAGGCATCGGACGAATCGGCCCCACCGTCTCGCCCAGCGACCCTCATCGCATGTACGCCTGGGTGAACGCGAAGAAAGGCAACGGAATCTATCGCTCCGACGACGCCGGCGAAAGCTGGCAGCAGATGAACGACGAAGAGCGCGTCTGGGGCCGCGGCGACGACTTCGGTTGCGTGCGCGTCGATCCCAGAAACAAAGACGTGATCTACGTAGCCAACACGTCCACTTACAAGTCCACCGACGCGGGCAAGAATTTCGCTGCCATCAAAGGAGCTCCCGGCGGCGACGACTATCACACCATCTGGATCAATCCCGACAACCCGGACATCATTGCCATGGCGGTTGACCAGGGCGCAACCATCACCGTGAACGGCGGCCAGACCTGGAGTTCCTGGTACAACCAGCCGACCGCGCAGTTCTACCACGTCATCACCGACAACCAGTTTCCCTACTGGGTCTACGGAGGCCAGCAGGAGAGCGGCTCCATCGGCACCGCCAGTCGCAGCGACTTCGGCGAAATCACCTTCCGCGACTGGACCAACGTCGGCGTCGAGGAGTACGGCTACGTCGCGCCCGACCCGCTCCATCCCAACCTGATCTACGGGGGAAAAGCCACCGTGTTCGATCGCAACACCGGCCAGACGCGCGACGTATCGCCGGTCGTTCTGCGCAAAGGAAACTATCGTTTCAACCGCACCGCGCCGCTGATTTTTTCTCCCGCCGATCCACACATCCTCTACTTGGGCTCGAATGTCCTGTTCGCCACCCACGACGGCGGCAACAGTTGGCAGGAGATCAGTCCCGACCTGACGCGCGAAGACCCCTGTGTACCACCAAGCCTCGGGCCGTTCGTGGAAGCCGATCCCGCCAAGGGGAAACACCGCGGCGTGATCTATTCCATCGCACCCTCTCCGAAAGACGTCAACCTGATCTGGGCTGGCACCGACGATGGCCTCATCCACGTCACCCGTGACAGCGGCAAGCACTGGCAGAACGTCACGCCGCCCGACCTGACTCCCTGGAGCAAAGTCGCCCAGATGGACGCGTCACACTTCAATACCCCAACTGCCTACGCTGCTGTGAATCGCTTCCGCGTGGACGACCTGAAGCCATACATCTACCGCACGCACGATGGCGGCAAGACCTGGCAGAAGATTGTCACCGGCTTACCGGACAACGAGCCCGTCAACACCGTCCGTGAAGATCCCGAACGCAAAGGACTGCTCTTCGCCGGAACCGAGCGCTCCGTCTATGTTTCCTTCGATGATGGCGACCACTGGCAGTCGTTGGAACTCAACCTGCCGCCAAGTTCGATCCGCGATCTAGTGATTCACAACGACGATATTGTCGTCGGCACGCACGGCCGGTCGTTTTGGATCCTCGACAACATCACGCCGTTACGGCAGTTAAGCGCGCAGGTTGCAGGGACGCGTTCTTATATCTTCACTCCACAGCTGACCTATCGCGTCCGCCGCAACAACAACACCGATACGCCTCTGCCGCCGGAAGAACCTGCCGGACAAAATCCGCCCGACGGCGCAATGCTCGATTACTGGCTGAAGTCCCCCGCTGCCCACGTCATGCTCTCGATTGCGGACTCTTCGGGCAAAACTGTTCGCACTTTTTTTAACACTGATAAACATGGACCAGTCAACGACAAGGAGCTTAACGTTCCCACTTATTGGGTTCGCCCCGCCCGTGAGCTTTCTGGGGCTGCTGGCATGCACCGTTTTATTTGGGACTTGCACTATCCTGAGCCCGACGTGCTCGAGCACGAATACCCGATCTCTGCGATCTACCACGACACTCCTCGTCATCCAATCGGAGCTGCAGTGCTGCCCGGCAAATACAGTTTAGTCATGAGGGTTGACGGTGGGATCTCCCCCCAGACGCTCGAAATCCGCATGGACCCGCGCGTCAAGACCTCGCCCGAAGACCTGCGCCGTCAGTTCGAACTCGACCGTAAGATCGCCGATGCCCTCCACCGCGACTACGAAGCCGTGCAACAACTCCGCAGCCTGCGTTCGCAGCTGAAAGCTCTGCTTGCAAAAAACCCGAGTCCCGAGATTACGAAGTCGATTCAGGATCTCGAAACGAAAGCCGCGGGACTAGAAGGTGACGAAGGCGGATACGGCACCCGCTTTCTGAGCACGCCCGAGGGACGAAGCCTCTCCCGCCTCAACACCGGTCTCGGCGCAGTGTTAGGCGCTCTCGACAGCGCCGACGCCGCCCCGACGACCCAACAATCCGCCATGTTCGCCGAAGTCGAAAAGGCTTTGAGCGAGCAACTCAACACGTGGGATCAACTCAAGTCGAAAGATGTGACGGACCTGAACACCAAGCTGAAGCAAGCCGGACTTCCGGAAATCGATCCGCAGAAACCGACTCCCGGATCAGCCGATTCCGCACAAACCACTTCACAAGACCGCGACAAAGAGTGAGTTGCGCTCTTCTGATGTAGCAGCGATGCGATGCAGTAGTCATCACGGATTCCTGGATCCTTGTCCTCCTGAGCGGAGCGAACGATTCGCTTCGCGGATCGTTCGCGCAGTCGAAGGACCCCTACCCGCACAACAGGCACGTGGCTACCGCGGAAATTCCCGCCCCACCAACTCCATCGCTGCCTCGCGCGATGCCACTCGCCCCTCCAGCTGCGCATCTTCCACCGCCGCGAGAATCTCCTTGAATNNTCCATCCGATGCAATTCCAGGTGCTCTTCGAATTCCGGTAGCCGCAGAAACTTCTTCAGCGTCGACTCCTTCATCCGCTGCACATCAGCAAACCGCATGTGATTGTCCACGAGAGCCAGGATCTGCTCTGTCTCGTCGTTCGAAAATCGCAGCCTCCCACAAATCTCCGCCGCCATCTTCACGCCCACCTCAACATGACCGTCAAAGCGAATCCGGTCGGGCGCGATCCGGAACGTCGGCGGCTTCCCCACATCGTGCAACAGTGCACCCCACGCCAGCGTCTTCGAGGCTCCTGCCGGCAATTTGTCCAGCAACAAGAGAGTGTGCACAAAGACATCACCCTCAGGATGAAATTCCGGCGGCTGCTCCACGCCCTTCATCGCTGAAATTTCCGGCAACACTTCCTTCAGTAGCCCGCTTTCGTCAAGAAATTCGAAAGCCCGCTTGGCCCGTCCCTCGGTGAGCATCTTGGTCAGCTCATCCCGCACCCGCTCGCGGGATACCTGATGAATCTGCGGAGCCAGCCACTGCATCGCCACGAGCGTTGCCGGATCGATCTTGTATTCGAAGCGCGCCGCAAACCGCACTGCCCGCAACATCCGCAGCTTGTCTTCGGAAAACCGATGCTCCGGCTCCCCGATGGTGCGAACAACCCCAGCCTTCAAGTCCTCGCGCCCGCCGACAAAATCGAGCACTTCGTCGGTAACCGGATCCAGCAGCAACCCGTTGATCGTAAAATCGCGCCGCAACACGTCTTCCCGCGGATCCCTGCTNNGTTGCCACTTCGACCGTCGGAACCTTTTCGTCCGGGCCCACTGCCGACGTTCCGGCTTCCGTCTTTGGCAACGGCACCAGCACCACCCCAAACTGCGCTCCCACCGCAAACGTCTGCGGGAAAATCCGCATCACCTGCTGCGGAGTCGCATCCGTAGCAACGTCATAGTCGGCGGGCTCGTGCCCCAGCAGCAGATCGCGCACACATCCACCCACTAGGTATGCCTGATGCCCCCGCTCCCGCAGCGTGCGGACAATCTCAATCGCGTGTTGTTTGGCAGAAGACATCAGCACCGAACTCTGCATCGTCTAAACTAGAAACCAGCAACCAGAAACTCGCGACTCGCCGCTCGCGACTCGAAACTCATTATGCCTGACGCCACCATCCTCGGCATTGAAAGCTCCTGCGACGAAACCGGAGCCGCCGTGGTCCGATCGGGTCGCGAGGTCCTCTCGAACGTGGTTGCGTCGCAGATTACAACACACCAGCCCTACGGCGGCGTGGTTCCGGAACTGGCCTCTCGCGAGCACCTTCGAGCCATCGTCCCCGTTGTGCGGCAGGCCCTCGCGGAAGCGAAACACACCTACGAGTCCGTTGATGCCATCGCCGTCACTCAGGGCCCCGGCCTCACTGGAGCGCTGCTGGTCGGCATCAGCTTCGCCAAGGCGCTGGCCTTTGCGCTGGAGAAGCCGCTGATTGCCGTTAACCACCTCGAAGGCCACATCCATGCCGTCCTGCTCGAGCGCCAGAGCGGCAACGGAGATCTCGAGTTTCCCGTGCTAGCCCTGGTCGTCTCCGGCGGACACACGCATCTTTATCTCGCCCGCCGCGAAGGTACTAGCTGGACTTACCAGAACATTGGCCACACCCGCGACGACGCTGCCGGAGAAGCCTTCGACAAGGTCGCCAAGTTACTGGGCCTCGGCTATCCAGGAGGCCCGATTATCGACCGACTCGCTCCCCACGGCGATCCTGCTGGCGTCAAGTTTCAGACGCCGCAGCTCAAGCACCGCGACCGGCGCGATCGTGAGAAAACCGACGCCGACCCCGAGCATCCCCGCTTCGATTTCTCTTACAGCGGAATTAAAACAGCGGTGTTACGGCACGTGAAGGTGCAGAACCTGTCACCTGCAATTGAAGCTCGCCGCAAGGCATTGGCAGGGATCGACGAGCCGAAGATCGAAGACTATCTCCACCTCTGTGACCGCCAGACCCTAGATCTTGTGGCTTCGTTCCAGCGCTCCATAGTCGACGATCTCGTCGCCAGGACGCTCGCGGCCGCCCGCGAGCATGACGTGCGAACTCTGTTTGTAAGTGGCGGTGTGGCCGCCAACCAGGAACTGCGCCAGAGCTTCGCGCGGAAGGCGGAAATGGAGGGTCTGCCGCTGTTCTTCCCCTCGCGCGCGCTCTCCACTGATAACGCCGCCATGATTGCCGCCGCGGCTTATCCGAAATTCTTGGCGAAGGAATTTGTATCGATGGATTTCTCAGCCGAGGCAGGAATGAGGCTAGGCGCCGTAGTTCGTAGCTGCAGTCCGTAAAGCTCTGCCTTTAGCGGTGATGGCGGCGGGCGGACTCCGAGCTACGAACTCCGACTCCGTTTACATGCAGTCCCCGTAAAAACCCGCCCGAGACCGAGCGCGCACCGCGCGGTTCGAAGGCTCCACGCGCACATTGTGAAAACCGCACGCATCCCCCACCGGACGGAACGTCACCGTATACTGCGCGCGAATTTCCTGCTCGATTTCCGCAAACACCCGCTCCGACTGCTCATATTTCTTCAGGAAAAACACGCGGCCGCCGGTGGCTTCCGTCAGCCTTGCCAGATTCGAGTCGCCCCAATGAGCATCTCTGAGATCGTGCGCCGCGACGGCATAGATGACCAGATCCGATTTTTGCGCAGCCGCGATCGCGTCATTGAGAGAACGAAGACTGTAAGTGTCGTCTCCATCGCTGAGCAGCACCAGCACGCGCCGGGTGGCAGCGCGCTCACGATCACGCGCCGGAAGCAACTCGGCAACCTTGGAGATCGAGTCGAACAGCGCGGTCAGCCCCGCGGAATGCAGCATTCCGATCCGTCGTAACGTCTCCGGAGAGGACGCATCCCCACTCGATTCCATCTCGGTCCGGGTCGAGAACACCACCACCGCGCTTTCATCCACGCCAGGCCGCACGACCCTTCGCAGAAACTCGCCCGCGGCGTCCCGCTCCGAAGCAAACCCCTTGGTCATGGAATCGCTGGCATCGATCATGAACAGCAGCCGCAGCGGCAGGTTTTCATCCCTGTAAAGGCCGGTGATGCCTGCCACCAGCCGCCCGTCCTGATAGACGGAGAGCTGATCTCTTTGCAGATCTGGCACAGGCCGCCCATTTTGGGAAGAAAGATGGAATCCAACCCGTACTTCCTGCACGGTCTTTCGGATGGTCATCTCCGCCTGGGTATCTAGCGGCTTCCCTGCCCCTGACACGGGATCCGCGGCGGCCGCCGGCCAAGCGAGCAGGGCAAGAGAAAGTGCAAGCGAAACAACCCGTTCCAGCATAAGCAAACCGCCGCGCGCGAGCAGAATCCGCGCTCGTGGAGTTGCTTAGCTCATCGGAAGAATACGACCCTCCGCTTACGACTTTCGCACGTTCAAGCGTTACGCCAGTCTTGCCGACCGGTTACCTCCCGAAGCTAGCCCAACCCCCTTCCTCTCCGTTTCGAATCCGTACTCCACCCAGCTACAATGGTTGCCGTGAAGCCAACCATCTTTGCCGTGGAAGACGACCCCGATATCTCGCGCCTGGTGCGTCATCATCTGGAGGGCGCGGGCTTTAACGTGCGCCTGTACTCCACCGGAAGCGTGGTGGTCGCGGATGCGGAGCGGCAGCGGCCCGCCCTGTTCCTGCTGGACATCATGGTGCCCGGCAAGGACGGCCTGGAACTCTGCCGGCAAATCCGGCAATCAGCCTCACTCGCGGCCGTGCCCGTGATTTTCCTGACGGCCAAGAGCAGCGAAGCCGATCGCGTGCTGGGATTGGAGTTGGGTGCCGACGACTACATTCCCAAGCCTTTCAGCCCCCGGGAGCTGGTCGCGAGGGTGAAGGCAGTGATGCGCCGCTTCGAGCGGCCACTCCCGCCCCTGCCGACCAAGGTCGATGAAATCCTGATTGATCCCAACGCCATGACGCTTACCGTCCGGGGCAAGATCGTTCCCACCACCGCCACCGAGTTCCGCCTGCTCGATTACTTCATGCGTCACACCGGACGGGTCTTTACGCGCGACCAGTTACTCGACTCTGTCTGGCGCGATACGGCCTACGTCACTCCTCGATCGGTGGATGTTTATGTCCGGCGCATCCGCGAGAAGATCGAGCCTGATCCAGAAAACCCCCGCTACCTTATGACGGTCCGTGGGGCCGGCTATCGCTTCGAGGTTGGGCGTTGAGAAGGCGGATATTCTTCAAGTTGATGTTGGTCTTCCTGCTCGTGATCGGCGCCACTGCCATCACGGTCGAGGTGGCCGTCCGTTCCGCATGGGAGCGCACCCTGCGCGATCAGATCGAGCGCAATCTCAAGCAGAAAACCCTGATGTTCGCCCATCGCGTGGAGAACGACCGGCAGCATTCTCTGGCCGATATCGCAGCCCAGGAAGGGCAGGCAGCGGGCGCCCGAGCCACCATCATTGACCCAACGGGCCGCGTGCTGGCCGATTCGCAGGCCGAACCCGCGGCCATGGAAAACCACGCCCAGCGCAAGGAATTCGTTGCCGCCCTGGGCGGTGAACTCGGAGTAGACCAGCGCACCAGCCACACGATTGGCATTCCTTTCCTGTATGTGGCCGCTCCGGTCTCCGGAGGCGCGGTACGATTCGCCTATCCGCTCTCGGAGATCGAGACCACCCGCAACACGGTTGTGCGAGCGCTGCGTTGGGGATCGCTGACCGCGTTCCTGTTTGCCGTGATTGTGGCAGCCGCGGCTTCCCAATACGTCACCCGGCGCCTGCGCAGGATTGTGGCTTTTGCCGAGAGTGTTGCGGGCGGAGACCTTACCGCCAGGATCGCCTCCCCTTCCGGCGACGAAATCGGGCAGGTAGCGGCCGCTCTCGACAAGACTGCTCGCCGTCTGGAAGAAAGCTTCGCGCGCGTGCAGACCGGTCAACGCGAACTCGAAACTTTGCTGAATAGCATGCAGGATGCCGTGATCGCGGTCGGCGCCGACGGCCGCGTCCAATGGGCAAATCGCGGCATGGACCGTCTTCTCCCATCTCCGCACCGTCTGAACGCGCCCGTCATTGACAGCGTTCGCGACCCCGACTTTCTGTCCGCCATTCAGGGAGCTACCCAGAAACACGCCGTGACCTCGGCCCGTTCTATCACCATCGTCCCCGGCCGGACCTTTGACGTCACCGCGGCTCCCATGCCTGGGGGCGGAGCAGTGGCTGTGTTGCGCGATCTCACCGAGACCGAGCGTATGGAAAAAACCCGGCGCGATTTCATCGCCAACGTCTCGCACGAACTCCGCACGCCCCTGACCTCCATCCAGGGCTACACCGAAACTATTCTCGACNNTCCCGAGGAACTCCTGGGGGATGCCCTGGAGAGTTTCCGCGAAATGGCACGATCGCATGGAGTAGATCTGGTAAAGGAAAGCACCGCTGCTTCCGCCGACGTGGATGCCGATCGGGAGGCGATCCACCAGGTCTTTTCCAACCTCATCGAAAACGCATTGAAGTACGCAGCGACCGGAAAAAGGGTTGTGCTCGGAGCGCGCGAGGCGTCCGGCGCCGTCGAGTTCTACGTCCGCGACTTCGGCCCCGGGATCTCATCCGAGCATCTGCCCAGGCTTTTCGAGCGCTTCTATCGGGTGGACAAAGCCCGCTCCCGCGAGTCCGGAGGCACCGGGTTGGGCCTGGCTATCGCCAAACACATCGTTCTAGCCCACGGTGGCGCCATCCGCGCCGAAAGCGAGCTTAACCACGGCTCCAGCTTCCTGTTCACCCTGCCCCTGTCTTCCCAGCCCTAGCCGGCTTGCTCGCGTTTATGTTTTGTCATCCCGAGCAACGCGAGGGATCTGCAGTTTGCTGAAGTCGAGACAAGCTGCGGAATCCTCGTCACCCCCAACCCGCCCACCGGCTCCGATCTGCTCTTCGCGGCAAGAATTTACATCCTTTTAATCCGCTGGGAGATCGATCAACATAGAATCAAGCTGGAAGCTTTCTCGCGAGCTTGTGAAGGGAAAATCGGACCAAGTCAGCAATCAGACTCCGGCGCCGATCAAGGTCTGTCTTATGAGCACTGCCAGCATGAAAGTCCCGGTTCCTGATTCTTCCTGTGCTCAGCTGGTCCGACGAACGGTTGAGGCTTGCGAACTGGCGCGGGAGGCGGCTGCGATTGCCGCCGAAGGCATCGCCACCGGTTCCATGGCGCGCTTGAGCAACATCCGTCATTGCGAGAAAGAGCTCGACGAGCTCGACCGGGAAATTGACTCCGGCGTGACTGCGGCCATCACCCAGGTCCCCGAAACTGAGACCCGCCAACTGCTCGCCTGCATGAAAGCCATGATCGGGCTGGAGCGCATCGGCGACTTGCTGTTAAGCTTCGCCAACAGCGCGCAGTCCGTTGGCAGCCGGCTCGATTCCCAGGACGCCCGCGACCTTACTCAGATGGCCACCGTCTTGGAAAAAATGTTGTCCGACGTCGCCCACTCCTTTTCTCACCACGATGTCAAGAAAGCCATCGACGTCCTGCGCGCCGATGCCGAGATGGACCGACTGCGCAACCTGATCTTCCTCCGCCATATCGAGAATCCGGAGAATGTGGCACGCCAGGCCAGCCTCCAGGTGGTCTTCATGACCCAGTCTCTGGAGCGCGCCGGCGATCACGCCAAGAATCTCGCCGAGGAGGTCTGCCACTTCGTCAGCGGACGCAGCGTCCGTCACCTGCTCATGGCCTACGACAAGCCCTTCGAACAGATGTTTCTGGACTGGCTCCGCCATAAGGACGAGCAGGCG
>PMCH01000237.1:804-4893 GCA_003154055.1 Acidobacteriaceae bacterium | reverse complement strand
AGTCCTGCGATTGTCAACCCGCCGACTAACGATTTTCATGCTTCGGGTAATCGATTATGCTCCAGATACTAAGGGCGCTGCCTGGTGTTTCGCGATGGTATGATCTTTGCCGAAACATGCGAGCCTGCTGAATCAGCCGGGTGGTGTACGACAGCAGAAATGCGGAGGCCAGATGCCAGCCATCAACACCGGAGTTCCTACCGCGACAACAGCCGCGGCGTCACCTAACACTTACAAAGCCGCGCTATGGGTCGTTACGACCCTGTTTTTCATGTGGGGCTTCCTCACCTGCTTGAACGACGTTCTGGTCCCTCACCTGAAATCCATCTTCGATCTGAATTACACCCGGGTGATGTTGATCCAGTTTGCGTTCTTCTCGGCATACTTCGTCTTCTCGATCCCGTCCGCCAGGCTCATCGATTGGATCGGCTACAAGAGGACGATGGTGGTGGGCCTTCTCACCATGGGCGTTGGAGCGCTGCTATTTATCCCCGCGGCCGCCGTGCCGTCTTATCCGCTCTTCCTCGGGGCTTTGATAGTGCTGGCTGCAGGAATCACTGCCCTGCAGGTCGCGGCGAATCCCTACGTTGCCGTCCTGGGTCCTCCAGCGACCGCTTCCAGCCGTCTGAACCTGGCGCAAGCGTTCAATTCGCTGGGGACCACGATTGCGCCTTATCTCGGAGGTCTGCTGATCCTGACCGCCGCGCCGCAGACCATGGAGTCGGTGCGTCAGATGTCGGCCGAGGCATTGCAGGCGTATCGCATCCATGAAGCGTCGTCGGTCAAGATGCCCTACCTGGCGATCGCAATCGCGCTGATCGTGCTCGGCATCCTGATCGGAATGTTCAAGCTTCCGCCAATGCCGCAGGCCGAACGCCACAAGAACGACACCGCAGTCGGGCGCAGTTTGTGGTCTTACCGCCATCTGGTGCTGGGATCGGTCGGAATTTTCGTTTATGTGGGAGCGGAGGTTTCGATCGGAAGCTTCCTCATCAACTACTTCAACCAGGCCGAGATCGGAAATCTGACCCCGGTGGTGGCGGCTCGTTACGTGGCGTACTACTGGGGCGGCGCGATGGTGGGACGATTCATTGGGTCGGCCATCCTGCAGAAGGTGCGCACGGGCACCGTTCTGGGGATCGCAGCCCTGGCAGCCGCCACGCTGGTTTGTGTCTCGATGCTCACGCTCGGCAACGTAGCCATGTGGAGCATCATCCTGGTCGGCTTCTTCAACTCGATCATGTTTCCCAGCATCTTCACGCTGGGTATCGCCGAACTGGGGCCGCTCACGGGCGATGGCTCGGGCATGCTGATCATGGCCATCGTGGGCGGCGCGATCATCCCGGTAATCCAGGGAGCGATCGCGGATCGCATCGGGATTCACCACGCTTTCATACTCCCGGTGATTTGCTATCTCTACATCGTGTATTACGCGTTCCGGGGCTCCAAGCCAGCCTCGGCGAGCTGACACGCGCGAAAGGTAAGGAATGTCTTCCGTTGCATTGCGCGAAGGTCTGGTAATCGGCGTTGATATAGGCGGGACCAAGGTGGCCGCCGGACTGGTAGACCCGAACGGGGAAATCCTGTGCCACACGCGCAACCCGATGGTCTCCAATAGCGGCGCGGCCCTTGGATTTGCCGCGGTGAATCAGGCCATCGAGACTGCCTCGGCCCAGGCGATCGGTGCAGCGGGGGCGCATAACCTCATCAACGGGGTTGGGATCTGCTCTCCCGGACCGCTCGATCCGAAGACGGGCGTGGTCATCAATCCTCCCAACCTGCCGTGCTGGCGGAATTTTCCGCTGGCGGCGGAGGTCGCGCATATCTATCGGGTGCGGGTCAAAGTGGACAATGACGCCAACGCCGCTGGGCTGGCAG
Organism: Acidobacteriaceae bacterium; assembly: GCA_003154055.1. GTDB lineage: Bacteria > Acidobacteriota > Terriglobia > Terriglobales > Acidobacteriaceae > Acidiflorens. The sequence goes on along the minus strand of PMCH01000237.1, from coordinate 3,015 downwards.
AGACACTCTGGGGATCCGGACGCGGCTACCAGAATGTTTTCTATGTCACGCTCGGCACCGGCATTGGCACCGCGATCCTTTTTGACGGGCATATCTATCATGGCCGCACCGGAGCAGCCGCCGAGGGTGGGCACATGAGCATCGACTACAAAGGACCGCGCTGTGGGTGCGGCAAGCCGGGCTGCATCGAAGTTCTGGCTTCTGGTCCTGCGATCGCCAGGCGCGCGCGCGCCAAGATCGAGAGCGGCCGGAGTTCCGCTCTTCTCGATCTGGCCGGAGGAAAGCTGGACCGCGTGAGCAGCGAAATGGTGGGCCAGGCCCAGGCTGCGGGAGATCCCGTGGCGGGAGAGGTCCTGCGGGAAACGGTGGAGCTGTTGTCTTTCTGGTTCGGCAATATCGTCGACCTGCTGGAACCCGACGTCATGATCGTGGGTGGCGGTGTGGCTTCCATGCTCAAACCATTTTTCGGAGAAATCCAGGATCGTCTGCCGGGATGTTGCGTCAATCAGCGCTGCCGCGAGATTCCGCTGGTCTCGGCCCGCTACGGAGAAGATTCGGGAATTGCCGGAGGCGCCGCACTCTGCTTCGCGCCCGCTTCTGCCAACGGCGTATCGTCGCTGCCCGTTTCGTCGTCGGCAAGTCGCGAATAAGAATCGCCGACAGGCGCGCTTCCTGTGGCCGTCGCCATGCCGGCATTGCCCGGGACCTGGACGTTTCCGTTCCGGCCGGCTCCCGATTTCATGCTTGCCTTGATCCACGGAGTTGTTGCTCGCGAGCTGAAGTCCCACCCATCGCTCGAAACACTTGCTGCCAGGGCCGGGCAGTATGCGCGGAAATAGAATGGCCGTGCGCGGTTGCACCAACCAGGCAGTCAGTAGTGATTCGCGTGTGCCGAGGGAATCGCGGCACTTCGTTAAGGAGTGGACCCAGTGAAGCACAGAGCACTTATCTTCTTGTTGGCCGTCTTCATGTTGAGCATGGCGGCTTCGTCGTTGGCTCAGGAGAAATCATTGGCCAGCACGCCGCCCATGGGCTGGAACAGCTGGAACAAGTTCGCCTGTAACGTCAGTGAGGACCTGATCCGGCAAATAGCCGATGCCATGGTCGCATCGGGTTTGAAGGATGCCGGGTACCAGTACATTGTCATTGACGATTGCTGGCAGGTGGAACGCGACGGCCGCGGCAACATCGTGGCCGATCCCAAGCGCTTCCCTTCTGGCATGAAGGCGCTCGCGGACTACGTCCACGCAAATGGATTGAAGTTCGGCCTCTACTCCGACACCGGGACCAAGACTTGTCAGGGTCGTCCGGGCAGCCGGGGATACGAATTTCAGGACGCGCGTCAGTATGCGGCCTGGGGTGTGGATTATCTGAAGTACGACTGGTGCAGCACCTCCACGCAGGATGCTCCCTCCTCGTATGCGCTCATGCGCGCCGCTCTGGATGCTTCTGGGAGGGCGATCGTCTTCAGCATTTGTGAGTGGGGCAACAGCAAACCGTGGCTCTGGGGAAGGAGCGCAGGAAATCTCTGGCGCACGACCGGCGACATCACCGACAAGTGGGAAGGCAAGGTCAAATGGCCGGACGGTAATTGTTGCGCTTACGGGATGACCGACATTCTGGATATGCAGGTGGGTCTTGAGTCTTTCGCCGGCCCGGGGCACTGGAATGATCCGGACATGCTTGAAGTCGGCAACGGCGGGATGACCACCGCGGAATACCGCGCCCACTTCAGCCTCTGGGCCATTCTGGCGGCTCCCTTGATTGCGGGCAATGATCTGCGCGACATGAAGCCGGAGATTCGCGAGATCCTCGCCAACAAAGAAGTGATCGCGGTCGATCAGGACCCGCTCGGCAATCAGGGCCGGCGCGTGCGCAAGAACGGGAACCTGGAAGTGTGGTCGAAACCGATGCAGGACGGAAACCGGGCGGTGGTTCTGCTGAATCGGGGCACGGAGGATGCCGAGATCACCGTGGCCTGGGAAGACGTTGGATATCCCGCCCACTTGGAGGCCAGGGTTCGCGACCTCTGGCAGGCGAAGCATTTGGGGAAGTTCACGGGAAAGTTCTCGGCCACGGTGGCCCCGCATTCGGTGGTGATGGTGACGGTGAAACCCTAGGCGATCGGCCAGGGCAGAGTGGGCAAGAAAATCGTTTTTCTTGTTGACAGCCACTCTCCCCTCCTTCAGACTTCGTTTCCGTGCGCCCTCA
>PMCH01000237.1:469-758 GCA_003154055.1 Acidobacteriaceae bacterium | reverse complement strand
CTCGTGATCGTTCCCGACATTGGGCGGGTGATGGAATTCGACCTGCTCGACGCTCAGGGTCAGGTCGTGCGCGGTCCTTTCTGGAACCATCCTGCGGTGGACAAGAATCTGCCTGCAGATGTCGAAGGNNCGGCCGCGGTTGGCCTCCGCCGGACGGATTCGATGCGGTGCCGTTTGCCGCGACGATCAACGGACGGCGGATCCAACTCCTATCGCCGGTGGACGCGATCTACGGCGTGCGGGTGCGGCGCACCATCTCGCTGGATTCGCGAAAGCCCGTGGTTACCAT
>PMCH01000237.1:0-436 GCA_003154055.1 Acidobacteriaceae bacterium | reverse complement strand
GATCTCGCCAAGGGAGCAAAAATCGGCAGTGATGGAGCCGCTCTGCTTTGGGTCGGTGAGGGTGCGGACCTTCTGATCGAGAACCGGGCGACGAGGGCGGGCGGCACGAACGCCGACTGGCCCGAGCAGGGCTCTCGCACCCAGATTTACACCAACCCCGGCGAGCAAATGAAATACGTGGAGTTCGAGTTACTGGACCGGTTGCACGATCTGAAGCCCGGACAGAAGGCGGCGCTCGAAGCCATCTACACGTTGATTCCGAGGACGCAGGCGGATCCCGCCACCGAAGCGGAAAAAGTCTTCCAGCAGCCCTGAGATCACTCTCTATTCAACGGGCGGCGTTCCAGGGAATCACGCATCCGCGTTCACTGCTCTCGCGAGCCAGTTCGATCACCCGCAGGACGTCGATTGCCTGGTCCGCTGTCACCGCTAATTG
>PMCH01000197.1:1633-2980 GCA_003154055.1 Acidobacteriaceae bacterium | reverse complement strand
TCCCGCTGCCAGGCAGTCTTGTCGACCTTGATGACGATGCCGTCAATTTCGTACGGAAGAGAATCGCGCTTAGCCTCCCAGCTCTGAATGAACTTCCAGACCTCATCCAGATTCTTCGCCAGTTTGTGGTACGGATTTACTTTGAAACCGGCGGCCTCAAGGGCGGCCAGCGTTTCGGAGTGACGGTCAAAATATGTCCGTCCGTCTTTGAGCAGCATGTAGGGAAAATAATCGAGGCGGCGCTGCGCCGTGATGCTCGGCTCGAGTTGGCGGACCGTGCCGGCCGTGGCATTGCGTGGATTGGCAAAGGTCGAAAGCCCTTGCTGCTCGCGCTCTTCGTTCATTTTGCGAAAACCGGCGAGGGGCATGAGCATTTCGCCGCGCGCTTCGAAATCCGCGGGTATGCCGGCTTTCTTCAGTTTCTCTTTCGGAATCGAAAGCGGGACGGAACGCACCGTGCGCACGTTCGAGGTGACATCTTCGCCCTCGTTGCCGTCGCCGCGGGTGATGCCACGTTCGAGCTGGCCGCCACTGTAGCGCAGCGCCAGCGACATGCCATCGAGTTTCAGCTCGCACACATATTCGACGTCGGTGCGCCCGCTGAGCTCGTGTACCCGCCGCTCCCAGTCGCGCAGCTCTTCTTCCGTGTACGCATTGTCGAGCGAAAGCATGGGCGAGGAATGCCGCGCCTTGACGAATCCTTCACGAGGCTTGCCGCCAACGCGCTGAGTGGGGGAATCGGGCGTGATGAGGGCGGGGTGCTCCTTCTCGATCGCCTTGAGCTCGTTCATGAGCTTGTCGAATTCGGCGTCGGAGATCTCCGGACTGTCCAGGACGTAGTAGCGGTATTCGTGGTGGCGAATTTTCCCGCGCAGGGATTCGGTCTTCTTGTCGAGGGCGGCGGACATGCAGGGAAGATTATAGTTCTGAGCCGTCAGCGTTCAGACATCAGCTAAGCAGAACTGACTGCCGACTGCCGGCTACTGACTACTGCCTTTTCGCCTTTCTGATGCGGCTACCGCCCACCGCGCTGCGTCCCACGCTTGATGGCGGCTTGCGCGATCCCTCTAACAATTCCTTGAGCACTGTGGCGTTGTTGCGTTCCTCGTTCCGGGAAGCGTAGAGCAGCGTGAGGTTTCGTTTTGTTTCGGCCAGGCTATGCAGCTTCTCGACAGCCGCGGTAGCCGCAGGAGTCGCCAGTTCTTTGAGATAGCGCCTGCGGAAGGCGGTCCAGGCCTCCAGATTCGCGTGATACCACTGGCGCAATTCTGTGGACGGGGCCAGATCGCGCAGCCAGGAATCGATGGCGGCCTTCTCCTTGGTGAGTCCGCGCGGCCAGAGCCGGTC
>PMCH01000197.1:0-1620 GCA_003154055.1 Acidobacteriaceae bacterium | reverse complement strand
TCCAGCGATTTTCTCTGTGTCTCTGTGCCTCCGTGGTGAGCGCGGCGTTGTTAGTCTTGCCCGCCTGCGAGGTGGAACGCCGCAAGTCCGACGCGGAACTCGACCTCAACCCGCAACAGGCCGCTGGACGCCGCGTCTATGACGATACCTGCGCCCGCTGCCACGAGCCGTATTCCTCCCGCGGAAAGAAAGGGCCGGGACTGAAAGGCGTGTTCAAGCAGCAGTACCTACCGCTCAGTGGGCTGCCCGCAAACGATGAGCGCATGGGCGAGATCGTCAGGAACGGGCGCAGCAAGATGGAAGGCTTCGGGCGGGTGCTGAATGATCAGCAGATCCAGGACTTGCTCGCCTACATGCACACACTGTAGAACGTGTTTCAGCTCGTGAAGGGGTGGTCCGAACGATGCAACTTGCGGTATCGCTGGAGCGATACCCNNTGCCGTCGGTGGATGAACTTCTGCGGCAGCCCGAGTTGCGGCCTCTGGTCGAAAGTGAAGGTCAGGCGGCGACTGATGCTGCGCGCGCGGTGGTGGCTCGGCTGCGCGAGGAAATCGCTGTTGGAACACTCGACGAACGCGGCGTTGAGATTGCAGTCTCAGGAATCAAAGACGCCGTGGAACGACAATTGCTCCACTCGGTGAGCTACTCGCTGCGGCCGCTGATTAATGCAACGGGGGTCATCCTGCACACGAATCTGGGACGCGCGCCGCTGGCGGCCAGCGCGCTCGATCATATCGCTGAGACGGCAGCGTCCTATTCGAATCTTGAGTTCGACCTGGACTCCGGCGGGCGCGGCAAGCGGGATGTGCATGTCGAACGCCTTTTTCAAAAGCTGCTGGCAGACGGCGCAGACCACGTAGGGACGGCCGCCCCCGGCCGTGCGGCGGTCTCCACCATCGTGGTCAATAACAACGCGGCTGCCGTGCTGCTGGCCCTGAATTCTCTGGCCGAAGGCGGCGAGGTGATCGTCTCGCGTGGGGAGTTGGTGGAAATCGGCGGGTCGTTTCGTATCCCCGATGTAATGTCGAAGTCGAATGCAGTGCTGCGCGAGGTTGGAACCACCAACCGCACGCGGGTCGCCGATTACGAACGCGCGATCAACGACCGTACGCGGCTGCTGCTGCGGGTACACCGGTCGAATTTCGAGATCACGGGATTCACCGAGCAGCCCGCGCTCGGAGACCTGGTCACGTTGGCACGAAGACGCAATATCCCGCTCATGGAAGACCAGGGCAGCGGTGCGTTGTTTGATCTGCAATCGGTGGGAATCGCCGGCGAGCCGGGCGTACTCGACAGTCTGCGTGCGGGCGTCGACATTGTCACTTACAGCGGCGACAAGCTGCTGGGCGGTCCGCAGGCGGGGCTAATCAGTGGCCGCTCCGATCTGGTCGCGCGCATGCGCTCAAACTCGTTGTTCCGTGCCCTGCGCGTCGACAAGCTCACATATGCCGCTCTCGAAGCCACGCTACTGGCCTATGTAAAACGCGATCACGATGCCATACCCGCCCTGCGCATGATGCGGCTGTCGAAAAACGAGATCGCGCAACGGGCGGAGAAGCTCGCCGGCAACGTGCGGTCGTCCACGCTGAAACTGGACCTGATCGATGGTGAGTCCGTTGT
>PMCH01000143.1 GCA_003154055.1 Acidobacteriaceae bacterium | reverse complement strand
GGACACGACTGCTGGCAGGCGGTCTGCAAGTCGCCATCTTTGATCGTCGTGTCACCGCGCTCGGCGTCGATGCGTGATTCGTTAATGCGCTGCACGCAGTAGGTGCACTTTTCCATGACACCGCGGCTGCGGATGGACACGTCGGGATTGCGCATCAGCTTGTACTGCGGCGTCTCCCAGTCCTGGAAGAGCAGGAAGTTGAAGCGCCGCACCTTGTACGGACAGTTGTTCGAGCAATACCGGGTGCCGATGCAGCGGTTGTAGACCATGTCGTTCAGGCCTTCACTGCTGTGCGTCGTAGCTCCCACCGGGCAAACCAGTTCGCAGGGCGCGTTCTCACACTGCATGCACGGCACCGGCTGGAAAAAACCCTTTGGATTGTCCCGCGGACCGTTGTAGTAGGCGTCGACGCGAATCCAGTGCATGTGGCGGCCCTTGAGCGTCTGCTCCTGCCCAACCACGGCAATGTTGTTCTCCGACTGGCAGGCAATAATGCAGTTGTTGCAGCCCACGCAGGAGTTCAAGTCGATCGCCATGCCCCAGGAATAGGTTTCCTTGGAGTAGTCCACGTTCGGATAGAGCGTGAGTTCCTTCGGCACCTCGCCTTCCTTGGCGAAGTTCGGTTCTTTCTTGTACTCCTCGAGATCGCGCTCCTGCACCAGCGGACGCTCTCCGACCGGAGTTTCCATCGTCTGGTAACCCTGCGTGCTGGCGAGGTTGTAAGTTGCGCCGGTAGGAGTCAGCTTAACGCCGCTCGCGAACCAGGGATTCTTGCTGGTGCGCAGCGGATAGACATCGTGGCCAGCGCCGGTGCCCGCGCGCCCGGCACGCGTGCGTCCGTAGCCGAGGAAAACCGTGACCGAGTTGTCGGGGTGTCCCGCCTGAATCCAGATCGGGCCTTTAACTTTCTTGCCCTCGAACTCGAGTTCGACAACGTCTTTGAAGGTGAGCTTCAGTCGCTCGGCCATCGCGGGGCCAATCATGACCGGATTGTCCCAGGTCAGCTTGGTCAGTGGCTTCGGAAGCTCCTGCAACCATGCGTTGTTCGCGAAGCGGCCGTCGTAGATGGAAGGATCGCGGCGGAAGTTGAGTTCGATGCCTGAGGCCTGCGGAGAGGGCGCAGCGCTCGCGACTTTAGTAGTCACATTCTTGGGCGCGTACGTTGTTCCCGCAATCCAACCATCGTGCAGAGACTTGCGCCAGAAAGTGTCAAAGTCGGTGCCAGTGTGCTGTTTCTGCCAGTACTGCTGAACGAGATCGTGTCCGGTTAAGCCCGGCTGTCCGGCGAGAATCGTGATGATCTCATGTGCGCTCTTGCCGCCATAGAGAGGCTCAATGAGCGGCTGCACAATCGAGGCTGTGCCGTCATAGGCGCGGGCGTCGCCCCAAGCTTCAAGGTAGTGAGCTTCAGGAACATGCCACTGGCAGAGCTCAGCCGTTTCGTTCCGATGAGTGCTGAGACAAACCTTCAGATTGACCGCATTCGACTTGAGCGCTGATGCGAACTCCAACTCCGCGGGAGCGTCGTACCCGGGATTGCCGCCGAGAATCAGGAGCAGATCGACTTTTCCGCCCCGCATGTCTTCTACAAGTTGATGCAGAGACTCATTCCGGTTCGCCGGGTTGGCATCGACCGGGTCGATGTAGAAGACTGTCCTGCCGACGTTGCCCAAAGCCCGGTTCATGGCGTGCGCAAGCACGTGAACTGCGGGCGGCTGGTGATCACCAGCGATGACAACGCTCGAACCGGCGTGCTTTGCCAGATCAGCGCTGACGTCACGAAGGAATTTCAGCGCCTCGGGGGGTGGTTCGTGGATACCCGTAGCTCCCGTCTGCAACACAACCAAGTCACTTAACGCATACGCAGCTGCCCCAATTTCGCTTGCACGCATCGGCCAACGATGATCCGCCTTCATCCCTGTCGAACTCGGCGTGCTCTCGATCACATACAGCCGATTCATGTTGCCGTCAGGATTGCGGCGGGAGGCGAAGTCGCGGATATAACGCGTCGAACCAGGGAATCCAGCGTAGAGAAAGTCAGCGTCGAGCGAAACGATGACATCCGCCTTCGACAAGTCATAGCGCGTTTCAACCACTTCCCCGAAGGCCATCTTCGCGCCTTCATTGACGTTGTCCCGGCTGATCGGTTCGTAGACGTGCCACTTGGCCTGTGGATTCGTATCGAGATAGCTGCGGATCTGGCTCGCCAGCGTGGGCGAAGAAACCGTTTGCGTCAGAATGCGGACGCCCGCTCCGGCAATCCCTTTCTGCACGCCCATCGGCCCGCGAACCGCTTCCATGAACGCGTTCCACGAGCGCACATCACCCATGTAAGTGATGTTCTGTGCGCGGTCGGGATCGTAGAGATCGAGCAGCGAAGCCTGCGCATACACATCGGTCCCGCCCAGGCTTGCGGGATGCTGCGGATTGCCTTCAATCTTTGTCGGACGGAAGAGGTGGCTCTCGACCAGGATCGGCGATGCGTACCCGTTGAGCGTGAAAGCAGTCGCGTAATACTGCGGACGGCCGGGGATGACGTTCTCCGGCTGCTTCACGTACGGCACGATTTCGGCCATCGGCATCTTGGTGCAGCCGGTCATGCCGGCCAGCGCCAACGACGCGCCCATGGTCTTCAGGAATCCGCGGCGCGAAAACGAATCAAGCCACTCCGACGCGCCCTTGGGGAACTCGCGGTGCAGCATTTCCTGGAATTCATCACTGCCGGCAAGCTCTTCCAGGCTGCGCCAGTACTCGGGACCGGTGGTCTGATCGAGCTCCGCTTTCACAGCCGCAAGATCAAGCTGGTCGCGCTTTCCGGGACAAACGTCCGGGCCGCCCTGTTTTGTTTTTTGCTCTTCCATGTTTATTTTCAGCGAATACTCTTCGCGGTTTTCAGTCTGCCTCTACCGGTGACAGGTATTGCAACTGGTGATGTCCTGAACCGGGCGCACCTTATATTGCTGCTTCAGGGCCTCGCCGAGCGCGGTCTGATCCGTATAACTGGTCCCATTGAAAGTGACCTCGTTTTCATGCGAGGGCTCTTCCGAAGGCGGCTCGTACCTCATATTGAATACCTGGTCGCGCGGCCGCAGATATTTTTCCGGGGCGCGATGGCAATCCAGGCAGAACTCCATCTGTAGCGATGCGTATTGGTACACCAGCGGCATCTTGTCGATCGGCCCGTGGCAGGTGTTGCAGCCCACACCCTTATTCACGTGGATGCTGTGATTGAAATACACGAAGTTCGGCACCTGGTTGACGCGCGTCCACTCGATCGACTTGCCCGAGCGGTAGCTTTCACGCACCGGCTCGAGGTACGCGGCGTTCGTCCAGATCTGCGCATGGCAGTTCATGCAGGTCTTGGTCGGAGGGATGCCGGCAAAGCTCGACTCCTCGACCGAAGTATGGCAATAGCGGCAGTCGATCCCCAGTCCGGTGACGTGGTGCTGGTGACTGAAGGGCACGGGTTGCGGCTTCCGGACCCCGGCCTGCGTGACGTAGGGCGAGCGTTGCAGCTGCGCCAGCACCCAAAACAGCCCGGCCACCGCGAATACGGTGACGAAGAGCGAGGCCCGGGCGATTGCATTGCTGCTGCGTGGAAAAATTTGCATGGATTATGGCGTTTCCTGCATGCGGGATTGGTTGCGCCACTCCCGGCTTTGGTCGCTGTGCATGCGTCACATTCTCCTGTGACGCCCGATACTAAAACGGGTGATTATAGCAGTTGGATGGCTTTGTGGAATACCTTGCGGCAGCTTTTCTTTGTTTCAATTTGGGAAAATTTGACTGGAAGGAATTTCCGTCAAGTTCTTCCGCGCGTCTGAGGCTTTCAAGAAAATTCAGCGCAGGTTCATGACCAGGAGTTTGGGCTCGGTCATGTCCTGGATCGCATCGCGCAAACCTTCGCGGCCGAGGCCGGAATCCTTGATGCCGCCGTATGGCATGTGGTCCACACGGAACGTCGGAACGTCGCCAGCGATGAGCCCGCCCACCTCTAGTTCTTCATAGGCCTGAAAGATGAGCTTGGCGTCGCGCGTGAACAGGCCTGCCTGCAAGCCATAAGGCGAACTGTTGAGTTCCTTGAGGGCGCCCGCGAAGTCCTGGTAGGGCTCGACGGTCACTACTGGCGCGAAAATTTCCTGACAATTCACTTTCATGTCCGGCTTTGTACCAGTGAGAACAGTCGGCTCGAGCATGGAGCCCGTGCGCCTGCCGCCGCACAGCAGGCGCGCGCCTCCGCGAATCGCTTCCTGCACCCAATCCGCAGCGCGGATCGCATCGCTTTCGCGGATCAACGGGCCGAGGTCGCTCGATTCATCCAGAGGATCGCCCATTTTCAGCTTGCTGACACCGGCCAGCAACAGGTCAGTGAACTTTCCATAGACAGAATGCTCCACCAGGATGCGCTGCACGGAAATGCAGGCCTGCCCGGCATAGCCAAAACCGCCGGTCACGCAACGTTCCGCGGCATAAGCGAGATCGCTGTCGTTGTGCACGATGACGCCCGCATTGCCGCCGAGTTCCAGCACGACCTTTTTCTTGCCCGCTTTGTTCTTGATCGCCCAGCCGACGCTGGCGCTGCCCGTGAAGCTAATGAGCTTGATGCGCTCGTCGGTCACGAGCAGGCCTGCATCTTCGTTGGATAGTGGAACAACGCTCAGTCCGCCGTCCGGCCACCCGGCATGCTGAACAACTTCGGCCAGCAGCAGGGAAGTGAGCGGCGTTTGCGGGGCGGGCTTCAGCACCATCGAGCATCCGGCCGCGATCGCAGGGGCAACTTTATGCGCGACCAGGTTCAGTGGAAAATTAAACGGTGTGATGCCCGCCACCGGCCCGAGTGGGAAGCGCCGCACAATTCCCCAGCGTCCCGCAGTGGATTGCAGCCAGTCGAGTGGCAGGTATTCGCCGTAACCGCGGACACTCTCTTCGGCGGCGATGTTGAAGGTGAAAACGCTGCGCTCGATTTCGATGCGGGCCGTCTTAATCGGCTTGCCAGCTTCCTGCGCTAGTGCGCGCGCAAATTCTTCTCTGCGCTCCTGAATGCCGTTTGCAATCTGACGGAGGACACGCTGCCGCTCGAAGGCGGGAAGGCGTTTGGTGGTGCCGAATGCCTTGACGGCGGCAGCGATGGCTGCCTCGGCGTGCTCGCGGCGTCCCTGGTGGATGCGGCCGACGAGTGCGCCGTCATAGGGCGCTCGAACTTCGACGATGTCGCCCTCTTCCAGCCACTTCCCATCCAGAAAAAATCCGTGGGTTGCGACTGGAGTGACCGTCATCTGCGCCATGGCCAACCTCCCCCGGGGTCTTGCGAGATTATAGAGCTTCCTTGAGTGGCCCCGTGGGACCAGCCGCCCGCGTCTGTCCGGTCGAGCGCAGCTCGGCTTCCGTCATTTGCCGGGTTGCGGCTTGAAGCGATCGTCCAACTCGACCTGATATCCGGCCACCAGGCGATTGGTTTCATTCGCCATCCCAACCACCGCCATCAGTTCTTTGAACTGGGCGTCGGTCATCCCTTTGTTGCGGGCTGATGCGGTGTGCGAGGCAATGCAGTACTCGCACTGGTTGCTGACGGAGATGGCCACGTAGATCATTTCTTTGGTGAGCGGGTCGAGGGCGCCGGGGGCCATGATCTGCTTGATGTCTTCCCAGGTGCGCTTGAGCATGACCGGATCGTGTGCGATCGCCTTCCAGAAATTGTTAATCCAGTCCGTCTTGCGGGTAGCCATGATGTCGTCGTAGATGGCGCGAACTTCAGGGCTGGCATCGGCGTATTCGATAAGGCCAAACAGTGACATGAGAATCTCCGTGTTAGATTGCAGGCGGCAGATTGCAGAGGGCAGGAACCTCGACGGCTGGTAAGACAAACTTCTACTATCGAGCAAGAAAGAGCGTCCGATTTTTCCTGCGACCTGCCCCCTGCGAGCTGATTTCTACGATACCCAGTCTAGAACTTTGTAGTACGCCCCGGCGAACGGCAGGAACCAGGGCCTACCGTTGTAGAGCCCGAGCGGCGCGCCCGGAAACGGAATCTCGGTGAATGGATTATCGGTCTTGCCGGTGGCGATCCACTCGGCCATCTTCTGACCCTGCCAGGTCGCCATGGCGACGCCGTGTCCGGCGTATCCGACCGCGAAGTAGATGCCATCCATCTGCCCCGCGTGCGGCATGATGTCGAAGCAGAAGTCGAGCGTACCGCCCCAAACGTACTCGATTTTGCTGTCGCGGAGTTGCGGGTAGACATCGACCATGCCGCGACGAAGGATTTCGGCGCTCTCGCGTACGGTCTCGCCCGTTTCCGGAAAGAACGCGGCCCGTCCTCCAAACAGCATGCGGTTGTCAGGGGTGAGCCGGTAGTAATAAAGATAATTCTTGGAGTCGTAGATCTGGCGGTTGCGAGGGCTGAGTTCGCGGGCCAGCGCATCGGGCAGAACCTCGGTCGTAATGATGTACGACCCGATGGGGATGATCTTCTTCCGCAGTCCGGGAGTAGCCGCTCCGGTGTAACCGCTGGTGCCGACCAGCACATTGCGCGCCCAGAAGCTGCCTCGCGACGTCGCAAGCTTGAAGCCGGGTGCGCCGTTGCGTGACTCGCGCTGCATCCCCTGAAGCTTCGTGCGCTCGTGGATTGACGCGCCGGCTCGCATCGCAGCCGCGCCCAGTCCCGCAACGTAACTCGCAGGGTTGAGCCCGGCGCTGATCTCGTCCACCATCCCGCCGTAATAAATGTCGGAGCCAATCTCGGAGCGAAGCTCGCCGCGAGGCACGACGCGTAGCTGGTGATTGAACTCGCGCGCGATCACCTCGACCTGCCGGGCGTAGTCATCGAAGTGCATCTGCTTGCAGGCCACTTCAAGATGTCCGGTGCGCCTAAAATCGCAGGCAATGTTCTCTTCGTTGACCAGTTGTTCCACGCAGCCGATCGTCTCAATCGATGCGGCATACATGCGGCGGGTAAGTTCGCGCCCGTACTTTGCGATCAGCTGATTGACGCCGAGCTTCAGCCCTGTGAGTACCATCCCCCCGTTGCGCGAACTTGCGCCCCACCCGATGGTCTCCGATTCAAGCACGGCAACTTTTGCGCCGCGTTTAGCGAGTGCGAGCGCAGTAGACAGTCCAGTGAAGCCCGCGCCAATAATCGCAACGTCGGCGGTTTCCAGCAGTTGTTGCGCTGGAGAAGTGGGCATCTGGACGGTGGTGAGCCAGTAGTTGAGTTCCTGAGGCATGGGTTGTGGTAAGCCTTTGCGCTCCTTACAGCACCGCGGTCTCGTGAATCGTCCGCCCTTCCGCAAAGCGCGCGAAATTCAGAAGAGACGCGTCGATCAATTCGGTCTTGCCGGTCAAAATCAGATCACTCAGAATCTTGCCGGTGGCGGGCGAGTGCATCACGCCGTGCCCGCTGAAGCCGTTGGCGAAGAAGTAGCCCGGCACATCCGGAGATTCCCCGAGAATCGGGTGATGGTCAGGCGTCATTTCATACAGCCCGGCCCATGCGCGCTTGGGATTCACCGCAACATTTTCAAACGCCGGTACGCGGTCCGCAGCGCGAGTCAAAATCTTCTCAATAAATGACGGTTCAAAGTCCATCTTGTAGCCGGGCATCTCTTCGGGATCATTCCATGCCAGCAAGAACCCCCGGCTCTCCGGACGAAAGTGGAAGCCGGTCGACATGTCGATGATCATCGGAGCGGTGTGCGGGAATTCGTCGAAGGGCTCGGTGGGAACCAGCATCCGCCGTAAAGGCTCAACCGGTAGTTCGATGCCAACCATCCTCGCGATCCCCGCCGCCCATGCTCCGCAGCAGTTCACAACCGTGCGCGTAGAAA
>PMCH01000130.1:5665-43153 GCA_003154055.1 Acidobacteriaceae bacterium | reverse complement strand
CAGTAATGACTGCTCCGCCCCAACAGGACAATCCGCTTGATTGCGGCCTTGCACACCAGGCAGGGCTCAGTTTCACGGCCGTACACCCGATGTTGAAGCTGAAAGAATCCTTCTTCGCCGTCGGCATCCACATAGTCGGAAATGGAGGAGCCGCCCAGCGCAATCGCCTCGCGCAGCACCTCCTGCACGGAACGGTGGAGCTTGCCCAATTGCTCACGGGTGAGAGTGGCCGCCCGGCGCCGGGGACGAATGCCGGCCCGAAACAGGGATTCATCCGCGTAGATGTTGCCCACACCTCGCAGCAGCTTCTGATTGAGGAGGGCGCTCTTGATGGGCGTCCTGCGTCCGCGAAACAGCGACTGGAACTGCTCTTCGGTGGCCTCCAGCGGCTCGATGCCGCCGGGATCGAATCCAGCCAGCTGAACGCTGAGCTTGCCAAACATGCGGGGATCGACGAACCGAAGTTCGCGGCCGGAGGCAAGNNGGGACGTAGACGCGGCACCTCGCCTCTGTCCGCCAATTGGGCGTCGGCGTGTTTTGTCAGGAGCAGCCTTTCCCTCCAGGTCGAACACAATATGTTTGCCGGCACGATGGACACGGGAAATCCGCTTCCCTTCGAGCGTGGAAGCGATCGTCGCCGCCGGGGATTTAAGCGGCTGCGGCCGGGATCCAATCCAGACGGACTCGATCGTGTCGCCCGCCACTCGCTTGTGGAGCCCGCGGACGATGGTTTCGACCTCAGGGAGTTCAGGCATCGGGATTTCAGTCTACAAGAACGCCGTAGGGCGCCGTTCACGAGCCTAAGGCCAGGCAGTCAAAGCCCGCTCCCCGCGGGGATCGCAGCACGCAGGTAACCTTGACCGCCCCTTACCTGGCTGCGATGCTTCCAATCGTGCCAGTAAAGCCACCCAACTCGCGGAAGCGCGGCCGCCCGCCGCGCATCTGCGTCCCGAACAGCGAACGCGCGCTATTCACGGTGGATGACCGCCAGTTCGTGGGCGTCATTCAGCGTCTTTCATTGACGGGTGGCTCGGCTATTCTCGCCAAAGGACCGATTCCACGGGGCACGATGGGCGGCATGGAGTTGAAGACCGTATTTGGGAAAGTCTCGGCCCATGTGGAATTTCTTCAGACTGGCGCCGACGGCATCCCGCTGGCCCAGGCTTTCCGCTTTCTTGCCATGGATGACGCCAGTGCGGAACGGTTCAAAGCTGCCGCGGCGCAAATGGTGGCGGAAGGCTTCAGTGACGCCGACAGCGGCGGGCAAGCGGGGCAGACATTCAGCAAACTGCTCCTCAGCGTGCGCCGCCTGGCAGCCACGATTTCATCCGGAAGATAGGCGCAAGCCGCTTTCCTCGTTTGCCCCTCCACAGCCCGATTCGGTATGCTAGGACGTACACACCAGGCTCCGCCGATCACCCCAGTTTTCAAGTCCATTACCAGCCGCGGGGCAAGCAGTGTGTGCGGCCATACTGTTTGCGATCATGACGCGGCCTGGCGGTTGCCCAAATTCCACGGGAGTATGAATTGAACAGAGGCAAAACAGCGGTCATTGTTGGCGCCCAATGGGGCGACGAAGGCAAGGGCAAGATTGTCGATGTGCTCACCCAGACCTACTCGGTGGTAGCCCGCTATGCCGGCGGCCACAACGCGGGACACACGGTCATCATCCATGGGAAGAAGTTCATCCTGCAACTGGTGCCGGGCGGGATTCTGCGGCCGGGCTGCATCAACGTCATCGGGAATGGCGTAGTTTTCGATCCACTGGCTTTCCTGAAGGAAGTGGGAACACTGCGCGCCGGGGGCGTGACGGTGGACAAGAATCTGTTCATCTCGAGCCGCGCGCAGGTCATCCTGCCCTACCACCGCATGATGGAACTGGGCTCGGAGAACGCGCCGGGCCGGGTGAAGATTGGTACCACTTCGCGCGGGATCGGACCGGCTTACGAAGATAAGATGGGCCGGCGTGGTCTGCGGGTCGCCGACCTGCTTGACACTGTACTGCTGCGCACGCACATCGAGAATGCGTGCCGCGAGAAGAACATGATCGCGCATGCGCTGTTCAATTCCGACCCGCTGGATGCCGACAAGATGTTCAAGGAATATTCCGAAGCTGCGGAGAAAATCGCGCCTTTTGTTTGCGACACGGCCCTGCTGCTGAACAAGGCGTTGGCAGAGGGCAAATCCATCGTCTTCGAAGGTGCGCAGGGCACCATGCTCGACATCGATCACGGCACCTATCCGTTCGTCACGTCGTCGAGCGCGACCTCCGGTGGAGCAGCGACCGGCACCGGAGTGCCGCCAACCTCGATTGACACAGTCATCGGCATTACTAAGGCTTACTGCACGCGGGTTGGCGGTGGACCGTTTCCGAGCGAGGCGCTCGGTGCGGAAGGCGAGGACCTGCGCAAGCGGGGCAACGAATTCGGCGCGGTGACGGGACGTCCGCGCCGAACCGGCTGGCTCGATTTGCCTCTGCTTCGCTACGCTGGCATGATTAACGGAATCTCCTGGCTGGTGGTCACGAAGCTGGACGTTCTCGACCACTTAACTGAGATTCCGGTGTGCGTGGGATATAAAGTGGACGGCAAGGAGACGGCCGAAATTCCGGCGCAAGCCTGCGGATACGAGAAGATCGAGTGCCTGTACCGCACCATGCCGGGCTGGGCCACGTCGACCCAGGGAGCCACGACGGTTGAGGGTCTGCCCAAGGCGGCGCGCGAATACTTGACCTTCATCGAGAAAGAAACTGGGGCGCGCGTGGGGATGATTTCTACCGGGCCGGATCGTGACCAGACGATCCTGGTTCCCGAATTTGTGAGCCGGTTGGGCCTGAAGGAAATCAAGAGCCCGGCAGTTCGGGCCTGAGCCAAGCACGAGAACAGAGCAGAACGGAGCGAAGGATGGTGGTATTAGCGGTGACCTGGATGGCAAAGACCGGACGAGAGTCCGAAGTGGCGGCAGTATTCGAAAAACTTACCGCCGAGTCGCGCAAAGAGCCGGGCTGCGTCGTGTATCAGGTACACAAACACAAGACCGATCCGCGCCGGTTCTTCATCTACGAGCAGTACAAAGATGACGCCGCGATCGAGGCGCACCGCACCGCCCCGCACTTCCTGCAATACGCAAAAAAAGACCTGCCCAAGATCGCTGACCGGGTCGAGGGACATCTGTTCGAGCCGCTGGGGTAGGGGAGACCAGTTCTCAGTACCCAGTACCCAGTACCCAGTTCTCAGTTCTCAGTTCTCAGAGATAGATGGGCGCAGCTTCCGAAAGGGTCCCCTGGGAACTGGCTTTACTTGTCCGCCATCAGAACGCCGCCCGAAGCATAGCTTTCCTTCGAGACTTCAATAAACGTCACGACAATGGCTTCACGGCGCGCCCCCGCTTCTTCGACCATCGTATCGGTGATGCGCTGGGCGATCTTGCGTTTCTGATCGGCGGTGCGGCCTTGGAGCATGGTTATTTGAACGAGAGGCATAGAAGTCCAGTTCTCAAAATCAGTTCTCAGTTCTCGGTTCCCAGTTCTCAGTGAAACCTCAGGCCCGCGTGACGGAAACTGAGAACTGAGAACCGGGAACTGAGAACTTATCTAGCAAGTTCGTACCCGGCAAAAAAGAAGCTCAGTTCATAGCGAGCCGTGTCATCCGCATCGGAGCCATGGATCGCGTTGTACTCGATGGTCGAGGCCCACTTCTTGCGGATGGTGCCTTCTTCGGCGTTGGCCGGGTTGGTAGCGCCCATCAGCTTGCGGAGATCAGCGATGGCATTTTCCTTTTCCAGCGCCAACGCCACGATGGGGCCGCTCGACATGAAATCCGTGAGCGAGTTGTAGAACGGCCTGCTCGCGTGCACCGCGTAGAAATGCTCCGCCTGGTGTTTGGATATCTCCAGCATCTTGATGGCAAGGATGTGGAATCCGTTTTTTTCGAACTGCTCGATGATGTCTCCGACCGCGTTCTTCTTGACCGCGTCGGGCTTGATGATGGTCAGAGTGCGTTGCAGTGTTTTCATAGGTCAGGTGTCAGGTCTCAGGTAACGGGTCTCAGGACCCAAGCGTACGGCTCTAAACTTTTGCTCCCAGCGCTGCTACCAGCGTCTCGCCGATATCGGCGGGGGACTTCGCTACCTTGATCCCGGCTTTCTCCATGGCAGCGATTTTTTCTGCCGCCGTGCCTTTGCCGCCAGAGATGATGGCGCCGGCGTGGCCCATGCGGCGTCCCGGAGGCGCGGTCTGTCCGGCAATGAAGCCCACCACGGGTTTCTTCATATGGGTCTTCACGAAGTCGGCCGCGACTTCTTCCGCGTTGCCGCCGATCTCGCCGATCATGATCACGGCCTCGGTCTGGGGGTCACGGTTGAACAGGTCGAGCGCGTCCACGAAATTCGTCCCGATGATCGGGTCGCCGCCAATCCCGAGGGCGGTCGATTGCCCGATGCCGCGCTGGGTGAGTTGGTGCACGGCCTCATAGGTCAGCGTGCCCGAGCGCGACACGATGCCCACGCTGCCTTCCTTGTGAATGTGCCCCGGCATGATGCCGACCTTGCACTTTCCCGGTGAGATGATGCCCGGGCAATTTGGGCCGATGAGCCGGGAGCGGCGGTCCTGCAGGAAGTCCCAGGCGCGCACCATGTCGAGCGTGGGGATGCCCTCGGAGATGCAGACGATCAGTTCAATCTCGGCGTCGGCGGCTTCCATGATGGCGTCGGCCGCAAACGGCGGGGGAACAAAGATGACGGTGGCGTTGGCGCCGGTCTTGTCCGCAGCCTCTTGCACGGTGTTGAAGATCGGCCAGCCCTCGTGCGTGGTGCCGCCCTTGCCGGGCGTGACTCCGCCGACGACCTGTGTGCCGTAGGCAGCGCAGGCCTTGGCGTGAAACGTTCCTTCGCGGCCGGTGAGGCCCTGCACGATCAGCCTTGTACTTTTATTAACCAGGATTGCCATGAGTGCTCACTTTCAAAAAACTCGCAACTCGTTACTCGCCACCCGCGACTAGCCCCTCGCGGCCGCTACCACTTTTTCTGCTGCGTCCTTCATGGTTTCGGCGACCGTAAAATTCAACCCTGAATCTTTCAGGATCTGCTTGCCTTCCTGAACGTTGGTACCTTCGAGGCGCAGGACAATAGGCAGCTTGATGTTCGTTTTCTTGGCGGCCTCGACCACACCGGTGGCCAAAGTGTCGACACGCAGAATTCCGCCGAAGATGTTGATCAGCACGGCGCGCACGTTCTTGTCGCTCAGCAGGATTTCAAAGGCGTACGCAACCTGCTCGGCGGTCGCGCCGCCGCCCACGTCGAGGAAATTGGCCGGCATGCCGCCCGCGTACTTGATGATGTCCATGGTGGCCATGGCGAGACCGGCGCCGTTCACCATGCAGCCCACATTGCCGTCGAGTTTGATGTAGTTGAGGTTGTGCCTGGACGCCTCAACCTCGAGCGGATCTTCCTCCGTCACATCGCGCAGGTCGCGGATGTCGGGGTAACGGAAGAGCGCGTTGTCGTCAAAATTCATCTTGGCGTCGAGGGCAAAGAGGCGGCCATCGGTGGTCGTAATGAAGGGATTGATTTCAAGCAATGAAGCGTCGGTATCGAGAAACGCCCGATAGAGGCTGGTCAGAAACTTCACCGCTGGAATAATCTGCGCGCCGGCCAATCCCAATCTGAAAGCGATCTTGCGCGCCTGGAACGGCTCCAGACCCAGGCCCGGATCGATGTACTGCTTGAGGATCGCTTCNNCGAACGACGCGGCCTTCGGGGCCAGTCTGGTGCGTGATCAGTGTCATGCCCAGCATTTTGCCGGCAATTTCGCTGGCCTCGGCGACGGACTTCGCAATCTTGACACCGCCGCCTTTCCCGCGCCCGCCGGCGTGGATCTGGGCTTTTACGACTACGCCGGTTGCGCCGGAATCGAAAAGACCCTTGGCCGCGGCTTCCGCCTCCTCGCGAGTTAATGCCATCGTGCCGCGCGGCACAGCCACGCCAAATTTCCTCAGGATTGCTTTGCCCTGGTACTCATGAATTTTCATAATGATTCCGAAACCGTCGCTGGTCTTTGGTCGTTGGTCGTTCGCGATCACCCACCGAGGCAAATGCTGCCCAATGAAACTCCCGGGAGGAACTTTTGCTTGCGGCGTCAAACAGTATGCAGCAAACTTACAATTTTATAGAAGGCGGAAGGGTTGGTGCAAACGGCGGCGATCACATCCGTGGGTGATCTGCTACCCTTCTGGGGAACCCATGATCACCGAAGTGCTCCATCGTCTCGCCAATCACCGCCAGTCGCTCTCCCGCGAGGAGGCGCGCGCGGTGATGATCGAGGTCTTGACTGGAAAGTGTACGGACGCGCAGATTGCCGCGCTGCTGGTGGCGCTGCATATGAAGGGCGAGACAGTGGAAGAGATTGTCGGCTTCGCCGAGGCAGTTCGAGCCGCAGCCACTCCCCTCGCGATCCGTGCCGACTCCGTGCTGGACGCCAGCGGCACCGGCCGTGACGCGCTGGTGGATACCTGCGGCACCGGCGGCGATACCAGCGGGACCTTCAACATTTCCACCGCGACCGCTTTGGTGACAGCCGGAGCCGGAGTGCGCGTGGCCAAGCATGGCAACCGCAGCATCACTTCCAAGTGCGGGTCGGCCGATGTGATGGAAGCGCTCGGCGTAAATATTGACTTGGCGCCGGCGAGGATCGCTGCCTGCCTGGAACAAGTGGGGATTGCGTTTCTGTTTGCGCCTGCCATGCATTCGGCGATGAAGTACGTGCAACCCGTCCGGCGGGAATTGCGACTGCGCACGGTGTTCAATCTGCTTGGGCCGCTGACGAATCCGGCGCACGCCACTTGCCAGGTAGTGGGAGTTTATTCGGCTGATTTGGTGGAGAAACTGGCGGAGGCACTCAGCATGCTGGGGCTGCACCGGGCGCTGGTCGTGCACGGGAGTGACGGATTGGACGAGATCACCATTACTGGCGCGACACGCATCGGCGAAGTGCGCGAAGGGCAGGTGCGCACGTATGAAGTCACGCCGGAGGAATTTGGAATGCCGCGAGCTTCGCTCGACGATATTGGGGGCGGGGATGCCGCACTTAATGCTTCGCTTGTCCGGGACGTGCTTGCTGGGAAGAAATCAGCGCGGCGCGATGTGGTGCTGCTCAATGCCGCTGCGGCCTTAGTCGCGGCGGGGCGTGCCGATCACCTGCGGGACGCTGTGCCGCTCGCCGCGCAGGCGATTGATTCGGGGGCGGCTGTCGACAAACTCGCCGCTCTCATCAGCTTTACCAGCGGTCACAACTAGGTCGGTTGTCGACACCTTTCGAGACTTTTCAGGAGGGAGCGATGAAACAAACAGTATTGGCAGCAGGGTTATTTCTTATTACGGCTATTGGCCTTGCCCAGGACATCCAGGTAAACCGTCAAAACAAGACTATTGCGGTTACCGCAGACGAATCCATAACGGCCGACGCCGAGGTCGCGATTCTCGAAATCGGCTACCACAATTACGCGCCTAGCCAGGAAACTGCTTTTCGGGACAACGTTCGCGCGGCCGAACAGATTACAAAGGCGTTTTTGGATGCCAAGATTCCCAAAGGAAACATTGAGACAGACAAACTGCGGCTCGGCCGCACGGAGACGGACGAGAAATGGACAGCCGACATGAAAAGGGATCGCCAGTTTCATGCGCAACAGTCGTGGCACGTTACCGTGCTCGCGGCAGAGGCACAAACTGTAGTCGATGTATCCGTCAAAGCCGGGGCAAATGAGGTCGATGACGTCGACTGGAATGTCGTCGACCCTCTGGCCCTGCAAGCCAAAGCAAGCGGCGCCGCATTGGCAAAAGCCCGAGCCGTCGCCGAGCAAATGGCAAAAGGCCTCGGGACGAAACTAGGTGAGTTGGTCTACGCCAGCAACCGTGCCCCGGTGGCAAAGCCGTGGCGGGGCATGACCCAAAACGCTACCGTATCAACGATGGCGGTCGCGATAAGAGAGGAGCCCAAGCTAACCCTGTTCCCGCAGAAGGTGAAGAGCGACGCTACCGTCTATGCTGTGTTTTCGATCGAGTAAGAACGGACTGCAGGCAACGGGCTACTGGTTAGCCATTTTCTTCAGCTTTTCAATCTGAGCGAGATGATTAGCGCCGTGGACACCGATTCTCTCGACTATTTCCGCGACTGTCATTTCCCGCTGCATCTCGGGATGAAAGGCGGACTTGGTGAGGTCGGCGGGCGTCAATCGTCGCAGCAGGCGAAGGTTGTGGTGACGGGCGATTCCGTAGAAGGCGACCAGTTCGGCGGGCGGCGAATCCAGGTAGTTCAGATTGCGCGCCCACGCGTCCTGGTCCAGAGGCGCAATGACCGGTTTGGTGTCGGCGAGCATCTGGCGCACGCGGTATCCGAGGACGATTTCCATGTCGGCGAGGTGGCCGAGGACTTCTTGCACACACCATTTGTCGGGCGAAGGTTTGTAGCGCAGAACGGTGTCGGACAAACCGGAAACGGCGGCCGCGATTTCTTTCGGGCTCTTCTCGGCGGCATCGAGATGTTTCTTCAACTCTGCTTCCGTCATGCGCCCTCCTATTGCCTCCACTCTCCTACTTCACTTCGACCCGATCCATGTACTCGGCCACTTGCACGTTCCATCCCAATTCCTTCCTCATCAAGTCGCGCATTTGGGAAGCTGCCGATGGCTCACCATGGACGAGGTAGGTAACGCCGGGCTTGCTGGTGAACGTCCGCAACCACTCGATCAACTCCGGGGGATCGGCGTGGTCGCTGAACTGCTCGAGCGCTGCGACCTGTGCGCGAATCGGAACGAAACCGCCGAATATTTTCACCTCGGGCGCACCGCTCTTGATGGTGAAGCCGCGCGTGCCGGGCGCCTGGAATCCGATGAAGAGCACAAGGTTCTTCGGGTCGGGCAGACGCTGCGCCAGGTGATGCAGGATGCGTCCTCCGGTGACCATGCCGCTCGACGAGATGATGATGGAAGGAAAGTGGCTCTCGTTGATTTTCTTCGATTGCTCGGAGGTCTGGGCGAAGGTAACGCCGGGCCAGTCGACCGGCGAACCATACTTCTTGATCAGATCGGCCGCCTGGGGCGTGTACTCGCCGGAGTACTTAAGGAAAATATTGACCGCCTTGATGGCCATCGGGCTGTCGCAGTAGATCGGGACGCGCGGAATCTGCCCCGACTCCATCAGTTCCTTCAAGATGAAGAGAAATTTCTGGGTGCGCTCCACGGCAAACGCGGGCACGATGACGCTGCCGGCGCGCTGCACAGTCTCACGAATGAGCTTTGCCAGTTCCGGCCGCGGGTCGGTGTGCGGGTGCTCCCGGTTGCCGTAAGTGGATTCCATGACGAGCACATCGGCGGTCTCGCCTTCCTGCGGGCCGGAGTGGACGACCTTACCGGGCGCAATCTCGCTGTCGCGCACGCGTCCGATGTCGCCGGTAAAAAGCAGCCGCCGGGTCTGGCCGTTGGTCATCAGCGTGATCTCAGCCATGGTCGATCCCAGGATATGGGCGGCGGGCACGAAGCGGAAAGACAACTCGGGGCTCAGTTGGGTGGCCTGCCCCACTGCAACCGGCTTGAAAAACTGCATGCACTTCTCTGCCTCTTCCATGGTGTAAAGGGGCAGCGCCGGATCGTGCTTGGAGATTTTCTTCTTGTTGTAGAACGCGGCGTCTTCTTCCTGGATGTGCCCGGAATCGGGTAACACGACCGAGCAGAGGTCGATCGTGGGCGGGGTGGCGTAGATCGAGCCCTTGAAACCTTCCTTCACCAGCCGCGGAATCCATCCGCAGTGGTCGAGGTGGGCGTGCGTCAGAATGACGGCGTCAATCTCGTGGGCCGGAACCGGCGTGTCCTGCCAGTTGCGTTCGCGCCACTCTTTCGGTCCCTGGAACAGGCCGCAATCGATCAGCACCTGGAGACCTTGCTTACCGCTAGAGTCAGAGGTGGTATTGATCAGGTGCTTTGAGCCGGTGACCGTGCCGGCAGCGCCGAGGAATTGAATGTAGGACACACTCGCTCCTATGGGGGACAAAGAGAATCTACCACGGAGACACGGAGACACGGAGGAAAGCAAAGCACTCTGAGATTGCAGAGGTCAGAGGTCAGATTGCAGAGGTAAGATCAACCCCGGGTTTCACTTCTGCAATCTGACCTCTGACTTCTGCAATGGCAGTTTATTACTGCCCCGTGACCCTGAAGACATTGTTGGTCAGGTCGCTTTCCGGGACGCTGCCGTCGTTGACCAGCACCTCGGTGGGAAGGCCGGGCACTTCCAGGCGCGTGGTTGCGGAGGACTTGGCGCGGATTTCGAGACGGCGGGTGATCTCACCTCCCGCAAAACGGACGGTGAACGGTACCTCCGCGCCTGCGTTGCCCAGGTTCTCAATCGTCACGGTCACGATCTGAATGCCTTTTTCGCTCTTCCACGGATGCACGGATTGCACGTGAAAATCAGGCAGGCCGCGATCGTGGTAGACCCAGTCGTCGAAGAACCATCCGAGGTCGCGCTTGGCCGAGGCCGAGAGCAGTTGCTCCACGTATTTTGGATCGTTGTCGTCGGCAGGACGATAGTTGTGAATCGCCTGTTTGAGCGCAAACTCCCCGGCCATGTCGCGCAGCATCCACCAGACGAAAGCGGCTTTGCTGCGGTAGTAGATCTCGTCGAAGGTGGTTGCCAGGGGCTGGCCGGAATTCTTCTGCGCTGAAGCAGCGGCATCTTTTTCTGGACCGAGGAACGCTGCCCGATGAATGCCCAGCAGAAGGAGCGCTGCCTGCCGTCCGCTTTGCTTCTCGCGATAGACCGCCTCGGCGAAGTGGGCCAGGCCCTCGTGGATCCAGGGGCGGGGAGATGAGAAGGCGGCATGCACGAGTTCGTGCGTCAGGTTGATCTCGGCGAGTTTCGAGTCTTCGACAGCCATCGAGGTCAGCAGCAGGGTGCCACTCTCAAAGGGGGCCGCGTGGGGATCGGCCAGGTCGGTGATCGCAATCTGGGCGGTGGGTTGTCCGAACCAGTCAGTTACAAACTTGGTTGCGGGCGCGAGCGCGTTCGAGTATGTGGTGGCGCCCGCCTCATGTCGGGGCAGGCTGAACAGAAGGAAAGGAGGCTTTGACTGGTCTATGTAGTTCGCCATCACGAATGTCGGCGTAACCGCGCCGAGTCTGCCCCAAGAACACTCAGCCGTCACCGCCTGTGCCCGGCTGATTTCCTCGTTTATCCTATTGCCCGCCGGCGCGCAGACGAGTACCGGAGGCGGTTCCCCGGTTTCGCGAGACATGCTGATCTTTGCGTTGAACTCACTGGCGGATTCCCTTGCCTTCCACCGATCCACCACCTGAAACATGCTGTTGCCGTCGGAAAAATCCGCCGACTCCGTGGCGATCGGATACCAGGCGACATATCCCACGCCTCTCACAGCCGTGAATGACGGGCTGATCTGGTCCCAACTTGTATGCTTCGCGATATCTTCCGGCACGCCGATCTGCGTCAGCCGCGTCGCGTCCAGCGGAATCGTACCTTCGTAGGCGATTTCGAGTTCGACAGAGTCCTTCGGCTTGACCTCGGTGGGGAGGGTGACGATGGCTTCCGACAGCGCGGCGGTGTGGTCGATGTCGGAGGTGTAGGGCTGGGAGACATACTGGACGGATTTGCCGTCCACTCTGATGGACCGCCAGTCGAGCGACGAAGAAATCTGCAGGACCGCAATCTTCTGCGGCTGGGCCGAATCGTTGCGCAGCGTGATCTTGCCGCGGGCGCCGAGGCGGCTCTGCTCCGGCTCGAGACGGACCTCCAGATCGTATTTCGTGAAGGTGAAGGCTTCGCGGTCCAGGGCGGAGGCAGAAAGACCTAAACCACAGAGGACACAAAGGACACAGAGGGACTTCATGATTACTTCGATGCGCCTTGACGCCGCTGGCGCACCACCTCGTACAGAACAACGCCGGCCGCCACCGAGACGTTCAGAGACGGGACTTGACCCAGCATCGGGATGGAGACGAGCAAATCGCAGTGCTTGCTGACCAGGTCGTGCAGTCCCTTGCCTTCGGCGCCGAGCACGATGGCGCAGTGCATCCGGTAGTCGAGCTGGTCGTAGGTTTGCTTGCCGCGCTCGTCCAGGCCGACGATCCACATCTCTTTTGACTTCAATTCTTCAAGGGCGCGGGAAATGTTGGTGACTTTGGCGACGGGTAGGTGTTCGCTTGCCCCGGCCGATACTTTCGCCACCGCCCCGGTCACGCTGGCTGCACGCCGCTCTGGAATCACGATGCCATCGGCGCCGGCGGCGTCGGCTGTACGCAGGATCGCCCCCAGGTTGTGGGGATCCTCAATGCCATCCAACACAACAATGAGGGAGTGTTGGCCACGCCGGGAGGCAACCAAATCGTCGAGATCGGTGTAATGCTTGCCCGTGGTCACGGCAACCACACCCTGGTGGGCGGCGTTAACCGCCAGGCGGTCCAGTTCCACCCGCGGGAGAACGCGGACCTGAACGCCGATCTTGCGGCAGTCTTCAATGATGCGCTGCAAGCGGATGTCGTGCCGCTCCTTGGCAACTCCAATCCACTCGAAAGCAGGACCGCGCGCCTTGAGCGCCTCGGTCACCGTGTTGATCCCGTAAATTACGTTCATTGGAATCAGTTTACCTTGCTTGAGGCGAGGGCTGCGCGGGCAGACTCGGCATTACCTCCCGGTGCTAGACTAAAACGTTTGGAGGACGCCCGTGGACAACGTGTATATCCTCTCGGCAGTCCGCACGCCCATCGGTAAGTTTGGCGGATCGCTGGCCTCGCAGACTGCCGCCGATCTGGGGGTGGTCGCCGCAAAGGCAGCGCTGGAGCGTGCCGGAGTTCAGCCCCAGCAGATCGAAGAGACGATTTTCGGCAACGCGCGGCAGGCGGGTGGCGGGCCGAACCCGGCGCGGCAAATTTCCGTCCGCAGCGGCGTTCCCCAGGAAGTGCCGGCTTACACCATCAACAAGGCCTGTGCGTCCGGGATGAAGTCCATCGCCCTCGGGTTTCAGGAGATTGCGGTCGGAAATCTCGACTGCGTGCTGGCGGGTGGCGCCGAATCCATGTCGCGCCTTCCTTACTATCTCGACGGTGCGCGCTGGGGGTATCGACTGGGCCACCAGGAACTGGTGGATGGCATGTACCGCGACGGCTTCTTTTGCCCGCTGGCAAAAATGGTGATGGGCGAGACTGCGGAGTTGCTTGCCGAGCAATACAAAATCTCGCGTGAAGAGCAGGACCAGTTCGCGCTGACGTCACAACAGCGCGCTGCCGCAGCCCAATCCAGCGGACGATTTGATGCGGAAATCGCGGCGGTGACGATGGAAGGCAAGAAAGGCACGAAGGGCGTCTTCGCGCGCGATGAACACCTGTTCCCGGACGTGACCATTGAGAAGATGGCCAAGCTCGCGCCGGTATTTTCGAAGACCGGCACCATCTCAGCCGGGAATTCTTCGGGCATCACCGACGGCGCGGCTGCAGTTGTGTTGGCCAGTGAAGGATTCGTGAAGGCAAACAACCTGAAACCACTGGCGCGCATTGTCGCCGTGACCTCGGCGGGCGTGGATCCACGAATCATGGGGATCGGGCCGGTGCCAGCCATTCGCAAGCTGGAAAAGAAACATGGCCTCAGGCTCGCGGATTTCGATCTCGTCGAGTTGAACGAGGCTTTCGCCGCCCAGGTGCTGGCGTGCGACCGCGACCTGCATTTTGAGCGGGAGAAGCTGAACGTCAACGGGGGCGCCATTGCACTCGGGCATCCGATCGGCTGCACGGGGGCGCGCATCACCGTGACGCTGCTGCACGAGATGCTCAAGCGTAAGGCCCGCCTCGGCTTGGCGACTCTCTGTGTCAGCGGCGGGATGGGCATGGCGCTGGCGATTGAAAATGCCGCCTGACCGCTGCCAACGCTGATGCTGGCGGGTGAACCGCTGGGTTGACTATACTCACCATGACGGGCACGGCCAGTGCCGTGAATCCCGTTGATCACCAGTGTGGCTCTAGCCCTATGCCCCTCTCCGCGATCATCGTGGACGACGAACAGCTCGCGCGCGACGAGCTTGCCTTTCTGCTCAAGAACGCGGGCGACGTCAACGTGGTCGCGCAGGGCAAGAACGGCCTCGAGGCCGTCAGCCTGATTCGCGAGCACAATCCCGACCTCGTTTTTCTCGATGTCCAGATGCCCGGGTTGGACGGTTTCGGCGTGATCAAGAAGCTGCTCGACCGCAAGGTTCCGCTCCCCAAGATTATTTTCGCCACCGCCTTCGACCAGTACGCAGTGAAAGCGTTCGAGGTGAACGCGGTTGACTACATTCTGAAGCCGTTCGATAAAAGGCGGGTGGCGCAATCGATCGAGAAGGCGCGGGCGAAAATTGAGGCCGGAGGCGGGCCGGAGGAAAAGTTCGACACGCTGGTCCGGATGCTGGAGTCGCAGAAACCGCAGACGGCGAAGATCCTGATCAAGGCGTCGGGCCGGCTATTCCTGACCGACCAGAAGGACATTTGTTACGCCACCATCGAAGATGGCGTGATCAGCGTCGCGACCAGCGGCCACAGCGGGTTGGAAGGCCAGTCCAACTGCCGCACGCTGGAAGAACTCTACGAGACGCTGGATGCCAAGCTGTTCTGGCGCGCCCACCGGTCATTCCTGGTGAACATCAACCACATCCGCGAAGTAGTGCCCTGGTTCAAGAGCTCGTACCAGCTGCGCATGGACGACAAAAAGCAAACCGAGATCCCGGTCAGCCGCGCGCAGACTCGCCGCTTACGGGAATTGTTCAACCTGTAAAAAAGGGGGCGGCCGCCTAAGTTGCTGAGCGTCCGCCCGGGGAGGAAAGGTCAGGCTGCAATCGCCTGCAGGGCAATCCTGTCAGGGATAATCAGGATAGAACCTTCCATGCGAATCAGCGCCCTGCGCTTCATGTCACTGAGAAGCCGGGTCACCGTTTCTCGCGAAGATCCAATCATCTGCGCCATTTCTTCGTGGGTAAAATCCGAGACCAGGCGAACATCGAAGTTCCCGGCCTCGTCTTGCGCCACCCAGGAGAGCAACAGCCGCGCTAGCTTTTCGGTCGAACTGCGAGCGAGCAGCAGTTCGTAAACGTCCTGGAAGGCACTTTGCACCTCACGACCAAGCGCCTGGGCGCAACTCAGAGCCAACCCTTTCTCATTCATCAGGGCAAGAAGGCTTTCCTGCGCGACAAATTTGACTTGGCTGGGCTCGACCGTGGTCACCGTGACCGGAGAGGGCCGCGCTCAATCCCATCACCTGGCGCTCGCGAGCAATCTTCAGGATCACAGTTTTTCCGTCCCGGGCGACCAGGGAAAGCTTGGCGCTTCCCGAGCAGATCACAAATACGCCGCGAGGAACCTGGCCTTCGGCGATCAACACCGCGTCCGCCGGAAACAGGCTGATGTGCCCCATTTCGCTTAAGCGGGCGAGCGGGTCGCGGGGCAGGTTGCAGAAGTCGGGACCGCACTTCAGGATGCAGGTTAGGCAGTCATCGGAGAGAGCGTATCGGCGCTGGACAGACATGGGACGTCCTGCCGTGCCACGTCCTCTGGGGATAAGGACCTTGGCTGGGCGATCTTGATTGAGTGAAGCAGTGCAACCCAGCCGCCACTTGGCAAGAAATCGCTAAGTGATGAGAAAGCATTCTGTTAGCGCAATCGGCCCGAAGAAGGGAGGCGGGAAGGTTGTCGAGGCACGGGCAGCCTCGACGAAAACTCGGCAGACCCTAGCCCAGGTAGTCCAGGCGAGAGATGCCCAGCTTCTGCATTCGGTATTGCAGGGTGGTCCGTTTCAGGCCCAGGCGGGCTGCCGCGCCGGCGGGTCCGGAGAGTAATCCCCGGCTCTGGCGCAGAACTTCGATGATGTGCTCCCGTTCCTTGCCGCGCAGAGTGTCGTCGGGAGCCGCGCCGGAGTAGGCCAACTCCTGCCGTATTTCGGCCAGCGGCACGCGCAGCGTATTGGTTTGCGACAGGATTACCGAGCGCTCGATGAAATTTTCCAGTTCCCGAATGTTGCCGGGCCAGCTCCAGTGGAGCATCGCCTCGATGGCCTCGTCGGGAATGAATTCAATCCGTTTGTGCATCCGCGCGGCCGACTTCTCCACGAAATGGCGCACCAGCAGGGGAATATCCACGCGCCGTTCGCGGAGGGCCGGCATGTGCAGCGGAAACACGTGGAGGCGGTAAAACAGGTCGCTGCGAAACTCTTTTGCTTCCACTGCGCGCATCAGATCGCGGTTGGTGGCGGCGATCAACCGCACGTCCACCCGGATGGTCCGGGTCCCTCCCAGGCGTTCAAACTCATGATCCTGCAATACCCGGAGCAGCTTGGGTTGCAGTTCGAGGGGAATATCCCCAATCTCGTCGAGGAATAATGTTCCCTGGTCGGCCAGTTCCAGGCGGCCCAGTTTCTGGCTGACGGCTCCGGTAAAAGCCCCTTTCTCGTGGCCGAACAGCTCGCTTTCCAGCAGGCCGGTGGGGATGGCGGCGCAGTTCAACTTGATGAAGCTGCGATCCTTGCGCCGGCTCATGGCGCGAATGGCCTGCGCCACCCGCTCTTTCCCAGTCCCGGTTTCGCCAGTGATCAGAACGGTGGAATCGGTGTTGGCGACAATCGAAGCGTGGTCCAGCACGCGTTTCAGAGCCAGGCTGTTGCCGACGATCTCGTCGGGCAAGTTCACGCTCCCGATTTCGTCCTCCAAATAGCGCTTTTCATGGGCCAGGCGATCCTTGAGTTGCGCGATCTCACGATAGGAGTGCGCATTCTGAATCGCGGTCGCGATCTGGTTGGCCACCTGCTGCAAATACTCAACCTCCGACGGGCCGAAAGCACTCTCGCTCATGCTGCTCGGATTCAAGGCTCCCCAGATCCGATTACCCGCGATGAGGGGCACACTGCAAACGGACCGCACCCCGCCTTCACACATCGCCCGCGCCAGGGGCGAGTCCATGGCGTGCAAATCGCTGGCGTCGAGGAACGCAGTCTTTCGCGTCTGGATGGCTGGCGAAAACAGTGATTGCTCGATCGGAACGGTGTTCCCGTGGTTCAGGAGAGGCTCCCATTCCAGGGCATCTCCATAGGTGTAGACATTCTTGCCCTCCTCGTCGAGCAGGGACAAGACGGTCCGCTCATAGCGAGGAATGCTCCTCAGGCTCGCGAGGATGGTGGGCAACAGTTTTCCCAATTCCAGGCTGGAACTCAGTCCGCGGCTGATCGCGAGCAGGCTCTGCTGTTCTTCATGGGCGCGGCGGATTTCCTGATTCTCCAGGGCCAGCGCGGCCATGAGCGCAACCCAGGAAAGGAATTCGAGGTCGCGGCTGTCCAGGACCTCGGGAACGTCCTTGCCCAGCCCGAGTGCTCCATAACGGCGGAACGGAGTGGTCATGGGCAGCATGCTATAGGAGCGGATCTCGTGGTGGCGCAGAACTGGCAGACAGAAAGGGAATCGGTTTTCGCAATTGATGTCCGCAATCGTCAACGGTTCCTGGTGTGTCCATACCCATCCGCTGACACAGTGGTCGACGGCAAAGGCGTCGAGTTCCCCGCTCTCCTGGTTCCCTTTCCAATAGTGGGTAAGCATGCAGTTCTGGCGTTCATCGTAAAGCGAGAAGTTGACGAAACTGCAGTTCGTCAAAGCCAGCACGCGGGGGGCGAGTTCTTTGAACAGGTCCGGCAGGCTCGCAGCCCGAACCACAAGGTCAGTGATCTCAAGCATCAACCGATACCGGCAGCTTTCAGGTGCGGGTAAATCAGCCCCAAGGTCACACCGAAGGCCGGTCAAGCGGTCTCGTCCCCTAAGTTCGGGTATGTTCTCTGCCATACACAGACATCTCCCAGATCCCGCAGCACGGGTATTCGTTCGGTCAGCGACTTTCTAGAGCGGAAACGGGGGCATCATTCACAGCCGTCGACGGCAGTGAAATAGGGCATCGCCAAAAGTAGTACAAGCCGCAGTAGTTAATCCCCATGCTTTGTGGGAATCGGCCTCGCTCCCGGATGGGAGCCCCCCTCAGGCTGCGACCGCATTTCCGGACAACTCACGTCCAGGAACACACCATGCTACTCGGCCTAGGGTCATCGTCAAGCTCTTTTTTGGTTCCGTAAGTGAATGTGGGTTAGAATTTCCCGGAATGGCGCGAGGTTGGGAGAGTAAGTCCGTCGAGCAACAGCAGGAAGAGATGGCCGAGCGCCGGAAAGCGGCCGGGCCGGTGGTGTCTCCGGAGCAGAGGGAACGCGAGCGCAAGCGCCAGGGCCTGCTGCTCTCCCGGCAACGACTGCGGCAGCAACTTGAGGTGGCGCAAAACCCTCGTCACCAGCAGATGCTACGCCAGGCGCTTGCGGAGCTGGAGAAACAACTATCGTCTTTTGAGTGAGTTACGTCTCCACTCCAAGGCGGTCGAACGACTGCTGCCCATACCCTCCATAACGAAAACCAGGGTCGGATTCGGCAACTCCTGACGTATAATGGCCTTGTTCATGAAAGCCTACGTTTACGTTTCTTTGAAGAAGAGCGTTCTGGATCCCCAGGGCAAAACCATCCAAGGCGCGCTGAATAAGATCGGCTATAAGGGTTTGCAGGACGTGCGCCAGGGTAAGTACTTCGAGATTACGCTGAACGGCGGCCTTTCGAAGGACGATGCGCAAGCCGAAGTAGAACGGATGGCGCGCGAAGTTCTGACCAACCCTGTGATTGAGGAGTTTCGTTTCTCCCTCGAAGAATAAGTTCGTCCAGTTGCAGCCAGACGCCGTTTCCTCCCCACCAATCGATCGAAGGAGCTAATCAATCCAATGTGCGGAATTGTGGGCTATGTGGGGAAGAAACAAGTTGTGCCGGTCATCATTGAAGGTCTGCGGCGGTTGGAGTATCGCGGCTACGACTCGGCCGGGATCGCCGTCGCGGGCAACGGAGAAGGCCTGCAGATCCGGCGCGCGGAAGGCAAGCTGCGCAATCTGGAAGAGGCCATCCGGCTCAAGCCCCTCGACGGCACCTACGGCATTGGTCACACGCGCTGGGCCACGCACGGGCGGCCGACCGAAGAGAACGCGCATCCTCATCGCGACTGCACCGGCAGGATCGTGGTGGTGCATAACGGCATCGTCGAGAACTACCTCTCGCTCAAGAAAAAGCTGATCGAAGAGGGCCACAAGTTCACGACCGAAACCGATACCGAAATCATCGCCCACCTCATCGAGAAGTACTACCTGAAGACGGCGAACGGCGATCGGCCATCGCTCGAAGAAGCGGTGCGCAAAACGGTAAAGGAATTGTCGGGAGTGTTCGCGCTGGTGGTGATTGCGATCGACGAGCCGAACAAGATTGTGGCCGCGCGCAACGGGCCGCCGGTGGTGATCGGACTGGGCAAGGACGAATACTTCGTCGCTTCCGACGTTCCCGCGCTTCTGAATCACACGCGCGATCTGTTTTTCCTCGCCGATGGCGACCTCGCCGTGATAACGCGCGAGGGCGTGCGCGTTTCCGACTTCGACGGCAATCCGATGGAGCGAAAGGTGCAACACGTCACCTGGGACCCGATCATGGCCGAAAAGGGCGGATTCAAGCACTTCATGCTCAAGGAAATCTATGAGCAGCCCCGGACCGTCCGCGATACCACCCTGGGGCGCGTTTCGCAGGACAGCGGGCACGTCTTCCTCGACGAAATGCAGGTCAGCGACGCCGAGTTCAAGGCGCTGAAGAAAATCAATATTACGGCGTGCGGCACCAGTTGGCACGCCGGCCTGGCGGGCAAGTTCATGATCGAGAACCTGGCGCGTGTGCCGGTGGAAGTGGACTATGCCAGCGAGTGGCGCTACCGCAATCCGATCATGGGCCCGGACACGCTCACCATGGTGATATCGCAGTCGGGCGAAACCGCGGACACGATTGCCGCGCAGCGCGAAGCGAAGGCCAAGGGATCGAAGACGCTGGCCATCTGCAACGTGGTGGGCTCGATGATCACGCGCGAGGCGGCGGGCACAATCTATACCCATGCCGGGCCGGAAATCGGAGTTGCATCCACCAAGGCCTTCACCGGGCAACTCACGGCGCTCTATTTGTTCGCGCTCTATCTGGCGCAGGTGCGCGGAACCATCACGCCAGAGCATGCCAAAATGCTGGTGCAGGAACTGACACTCATTCCACGCAAGCTGGAAGAGATTCTCACCCACGATGAACGCTGCGAGGAACTGGCCAAGACCTACGTGCGGGCGCAGGACTTCCTCTTTCTGGGGCGAGGCATTCATTACCCCATCGCGCTCGAAGGCGCACTCAAGCTGAAAGAGATCTCTTACATTCACGCCGAAGGCTATCCGGCGGGAGAGATGAAGCACGGGCCGAACGCGCTGATTGATGAGAACCTGCCGGTGGTAATCATCGCGACGCGAGACGTGAACAATCCGCAATCCATGATCCGCTACGAGAAGACGATGTCGAACCTGAAGGAAGTGAAAGCGCGTTCCGGCGTCGTCATCGCGCTCGCCACCGAAGGGGACGAGGACATCACCGAGGGCGCAGATCACGTTCTCTATGTCCCGCCGGCACCGGAAGAACTCTCGGCGATTCTGGAAATCGTGCCGCTGCAACTGCTGGCGTATCACATCGCGGTGCGGCGCGGGTGCGACGTGGATCAGCCGCGGAATTTGGCGAAGTCGGTGACGGTGGAGTAGGGGCTGGCTTTTAGCTTTTAGCTCTTAGGTTTTAGCTCGTCTCTGAGCTTCGAACTGACAGGCAATCACACTGCGCTCTTCTTCAGCAGTGCCGTGTAACTGCGGCGCATGATCGGACGATCCACAATCGTAAGACCCGCATCGGCTGCGGCTTGCACTTCTGCCTCGAATCTCTCTTTCTTTACATGGCCGGGTGGTTCCACCAGGAGAAGAGTTGCGCCCGGCTTCATGGCTTCGGCAGCTTCGGCGAAAAACCGGCTGGCACTCGGCATCTCGTGCACCATGAAAAAAGCGAGCGTGAAATCGACCTTCCCGCGAAGATCGTTCAGGCCCATGGAATCTTGCGGGGCCAGGCGCGCGTCGGTACGGTCGAGCAGGCCTGCTCTGGCGAGGCGGCGCTTCAGTCCGGCGATCATCCGTGGCTCGGCGTCCACCGCCACCACGCGGCCGCTCGGACCGACCTGACGGGCGATTTCCAGGGTGAAGAACCCCATGCCCGGCCCAGGCTCAAGAACGGTCATACCCTCGCGCACATAGGGCCGCAGGATCGCTGCCGGATTCTGCAACCAGCGCCGCACCGGGCTGATCAGGAGATAGCCCAGCCACCACGGGCAAGTGTGATTTCCCATTTCGCACTCCTTGCAATCAGCATGTGGCGGCGAAAAAAATTGCCTCGGCCCGCGCGTCCAGCCGCCATTGCCGTTAATCTACATACCAATGGCTCAATTCCAGACCATGACCGCGCGCCTTCTGAGCTCCCGTCCGCTCTCCGACTATACCAAGCACCTGGAATTCGAAGTAAAGGGAGTACCGCGATTCGGGTTCGTCGCAGGGCAGTGGCTCTCGGTGAAAACAAACACACCGGACGGCGAAGAGATGACACGCGCCTACTCGATCGCCTCGCCCCCCTCGGAGAACAACCGGTTCGCCTTTTGCCTGAACCGCGTGCACGACGGGTTCATGTCGAACCATCTCTGCAAGTTGGCCGAAGGCGCCGAGATCACGTTCCAGGGACCGTTTGGCAGCTTCATTCTGCGTCCTCCGATGCGGGACACCGTGTTCATCGCGACCGGAACCGGGATCGCACCGTTGCGGTCCATGCTGCACTGGCTGCTGGCCGATCGCGAACGGCACCTGGGTCACCAGTTCTCCCTGTTGTTCGGCGTCCGCGATGAGCAAGATATTTACTATCGCGAGGAGTTCGAGCGGCTGGTTGCTGACCATCCCAACTTTCATTTCTTGCCGACGCTGAGCCGGGGCGGGCCGGAGTGGAAGGGGCTGCGCGGGTATGTGCAGGAACATGTGCCCGGAATCGTCGCCGACCGAACCGACATGCACGCCTACATTTGCGGGCTCGACAAGATGGTCAGCGCGAACCGGGAGTTGCTGAAGTCGCTGGGGTGGGACCGGAAGGCAATTCTCTATGAGAAGTACGATTAGGTCTCAGTTCTCAGGGAGATGGTAGCGACTTCACGAGGCAAAGCTGCCCTTCTCCGCGAGCTACGAGGCAACGGAAGTTTCCAACTGCGAGTCCCCGGGCAATGAGGCCGGCTGCAACACTTGAGGGGATATGGGGACCGGACTTTTGAAGAGCTTCTCCCGGACGCGCAACATGGGCTGCTCGACCAGGTAATACGAGAGACAAGCGCATCCCAGTGCCAGGAATACCAGAAGGTATCCCTGGCGCCATGCGGGATTCGAGCAAAATAGTTCCTGCCACAGATAGAGGCTGTAGCTGACTTTTCCCAACCACGCAACAGGCGTCCAATTCAGGGCCCGGTATGGAACCTGAATCACGTGCAGCACGACGCCGGCAATGGAAACGTTCAGCAAAGGCCGGAGGATGAA
The DNA here is from genome assembly GCA_003154055.1 of Acidobacteriaceae bacterium. Lineage (GTDB taxonomy): Bacteria > Acidobacteriota > Terriglobia > Terriglobales > Acidobacteriaceae > Acidiflorens. Next base: position 20,620 of record PMCH01000130.1, on the reverse strand, counting down.
AAGCATGAAAAGCGAGCGGGCCGGACTAGTCGCGGGAAACCAGGGAAGGAAGATCATCGCCGCCACCATCCCCAGCGCCAGGTAACCGCTGATTTTCGGAAGGCGCGGAGCAAAGATCGCCAGCAGGCATCCGATGGCGAGCTGATCGGCAAATACGGGCAGGCTTCCCACGATCCCGTTGGTTGCTTTGAAGGCATACAGCGCCGCATGGAACAAAGGCGTTGCCAGGAATACCGACAGCAGCATGGCCGTCTTATGCCGATGCCACTTCTTGAGCGCAAAAGGCCACAGCAGATAGAACTGTTCCTCAATGCCGAGCGACCACAAGTGCCCGAAGATCCAGGGCCGTGAAATGTCCATGTTCGCAACGTAAAGCAGGGCGGCGGCGACGTGGTACCAGGTCATCTGGTGCCAGTAGAGAACGATGGCTACAGCCATGAAGACAAAAGCGGCGGGAAAAATACGGAACGCACGCCGAAGGTAGAAGTCCCGCAGACTGATTGTGGAGCTGCGCTCATGTTCCCGCAGCAGAAGATTGGTAATCAGGTAGCCAGAAAGAACAAAAAAGACGTGCACACCAAGCGCGCCGTAGGTCGACACCAAGCCTAGGGAAATGTGTCTCCACTTCACCAGGTGGCTGAGCACGACCAGGGTGATGGAGATGGCCCGCAGGCCGTCGAGGGATGGAATGCGTTGCATGCTCACCGGGGAATGGGCTTCGCGTCCTAGCCAGTTCTGCTGAACATACCACAAGGTCGTCGAAATCAATTGCCAGGTCGTCCTTGGAGGTTCTTGCTGCCGAAACAGTGGCCCTCCGGCAGGGCAACTACTCCGTCACGCCGCACAGGCAGGTCAGCCACTCTGAGCGCCTCCAAGAGCTAGAGGGGGGCCTCGAAAAGCGCAAATTACGAAACCAGCCAGAGTCGTCGGGGCGCGCATTCAGCATGGACCTGCCTGCAAGACTCTAAGAAATGGCGAAGTTCAGCGACGCTGTGGCAGCAGGCCGCATCTAAACATTGACAATGAATCACTCAAGTTATAGTATGGACCAGAGCGCAATCATGATTGCGATGATTTTAAAGCACTTATATCAACTGGAGGGAACGCTTTATGGGGAAGATTATCGGAATTGACTTGGGGACAACCAACTCCTGTGTGGCGGTGATGGAGGGGGGGGAGCCCAAGGTTATTGCGAATGAAGAAGGTGGGCGGACTACGCCTTCGGTGGTTGGGTTTACCAAGACCGGGGAGCGGCTGGCGGGGCAGGTAGCCAAACGGCAGGCCATCACCAATCCGGAAAACACGGTGTATTCGATCAAGCGTTTCATGGGACGCCGCTTCGACGAAGTGAACGAAGAAATGAAAATGGTGCCCTACAAGGTGGAGCGCGACGGCGACCACGTCGTGATTGTCGCCCAGGGCAAGAAGTACACCCCGCCGGAGATCTCGGCGATGATCCTGCAGAAGCTGAAGAAGGCGGCGGAGGACTACCTCGGCGAGAAAGTGACGGAGGCGGTGATCACCGTGCCCGCATACTTTAACGACGCGCAGCGGCAGGCGACAAAAGATGCCGGCAAGATTGCCGGGCTCGACGTGAAGCGCATCATCAATGAGCCGACGGCGGCAGCGCTGGCGTACGGACTCGACAAGGGCAAGGACGAGATGATTGCGGTGTACGACTTCGGCGGAGGCACGTTCGATATTTCGATCCTGGAAGTCGGCGGGGGCGTGGTTGAAGTGAAAGCCACGAACGGCGACACGCACCTGGGTGGCGACAACATCGACCAGCGGATCGTGGACTGGCTGATTGACGAGTTCAAGAAAGACGAAGGCCTCGATCTGCGCGGCAAGGGCAACGAGATGGCATTGCAGCGTCTGCGCGACGCGGCCGAGCGCGCCAAGATCGAGCTGTCCACCACCATGGAGACCGAGATCAACCTGCCGTTCATCACGGCGGACGCTTCGGGTCCAAAGCATCTGGTGAAGAAGCTTACGCGGGCGAAGCTGGAGTCGATGATCGAGGACCTGATTCAGAAATCGGTCGGGCCGTGCAAGCAGTGCTTGAAAGACGCCGGTGTCGACGCCAGCAAGATCAATGAGGTCGTACTGGTCGGCGGGCAGACTCGCATGCCGCGCATTCAGGCGTTGGTGAAGGAACTGTTCGGCAGAGAACCGCACAAGGGCGTGAACCCGGATGAAGTTGTGGCGGTGGGCGCCGGCATCCAGGGCGGCGTGCTGGGCGGCGAAGTGAAAGATTTGCTGCTGCTGGACGTGACACCGCTGACGCTGGCGATTGAAACGCTGGGCGGGGTGGCAACTCCGATGATCCCGCGCAACACGACGATTCCGACCAAGAAGACCGAGACGTTCTCGACCGCAGCTGACAGTCAGACATCGGTTGAGGTGCACGTGCTGCAAGGCGAGCGTCCGATGGCGGCGCACAACCGGACTTTGGGCAAGTTCCATTTGACCGGGCTGCCGCCGGCTCCGCGCGGGATTCCGCAGATCGAGGTGACGTTCGACATNNGACGCGAACGGCATCCTGAACGTGACCGCGAAAGACATGGCCACGAGCAAGGACCAGAAGATCACGATCACGTCGTCGTCGGGCTTGTCGAAGGAAGAGGTCGAGCGCATGGCGAAAGAAGCCGATGTGCACTCCGCCGAAGACAAGACCAAGCGCGAAGAGATCGAAGCCAAGAACCAGCTCGACACGCTGGTTTACAACATCGAGAAGATGCTGAAAGAGCATGGCGACAAGATCTCGGGCTCGGAGCGTGGAGACGTGGAGAACGCACTGGCCGACGCGAAGAAAGCCATCGAAAGCGGCGACAAGGCGCAGATGGACTCGACGCGAGAGAAGCTGACGGCGGCTTCGCACAAGCTGGCCGAGCAGATGTACAAGGCCACGCAGGCGCAGACGCCGGGGGCAGGGCCGACGCCGGGGGTTGATCCGTCCGCGAATGGCGATGGCCAGGCCAAGAAGAAAGACGAAGGCGTGATTGACGCCGAGTACGTGGATGTGGAGGACAAGAAGTAAGCTTTTGGCCTTTGGCTCTTAGCTGTTAGCTGCTGGGGGCGCGACGAGCGCCCCTTAGCTGCATCTAAGTCATTGAACGTTGCCGGTGATTGAGAAAGAGGAAACAAATTGAGATTTGAAGTGAACGGACAAATGTTCTTCGTGAATTTTGTGCCCGAAGAAGGCCGCTGGTACTGCTTCGCCCCGACGCCAACCGGGATGCAGCGGATTCCCGTTTCGATGGACGGGTCGCCGTTTGAGGCGTTTCATGTGGCGATGGATGAACAGTCGAAAGAAGTGGTGAACTGAAAAGGCAGTTCTCAGTTCTCAGAATTCTGTACGCACAATTCCAAACCGTGTCATCCTGAGCGAAGCGAAGGAGCGCTGCGGATAAACTGCAGAGGTCCTTCGCTTCGCTCAGGATGACAGTTCGACAAAGGGCTGCCGCGACACACGGCTGACCGTTGGCCGGAAATAACTCAAGCATGGCCACCCAAACCAAGGACTATTACGGCACGCTCGGCGTCAAGAAGTCGGCTTCCGCCGACGACATCCGGAAGGCGTTCCGGAAGCTGGCGCGCAAGTACCATCCTGACGTCAATCCCGGCGACAAGTCGGCGGAGGAGAAGTTCAAGACTCTCTCCGAGGCCAACGATGTCTTGAGCGATCCAAAAAAGCGCAAGATCTACGACCAGCTCGGGTTCTACTCCGACAATATTGATCCGGCAACGGCGGAGGCCTATGCGCGGGGCGGCGGACAGCCGGGAGCGGACGGTTTCGATGGATATCCGGGCGGAGTTCCGGGAGGACAGCCCGGGGCGCAAGGGGGCGTGCATTTCGATTTTGGCGGGTTCGACTTCTCCGACATGTTCGAGGGGTCAAAGGGCGGCGGACGGAAGACGCCGGGCAGTAGCGGGGGCGGCGGATTCCGCGATATTTTCTCGAACATCTTCACCGGTGGTGGACGAGGCGCGGCGGCCGAAGAGGGACCTGCGCCGGGCGGCGATCTCGAATATCAGGTGAACGTTCCTTTCTGGACGGCGGTTCGCGGCGGCGTGATGAAGTTGAATATTGCGCGGCGCGACGTCTGCGGGAACTGCCACGGCAATGGCTTTGTCGAAGCGCCGGGCACGTGTCCGCAGTGCCACGGCAAGGGCACGATTGAGCAGACCGGCGGGCGGATGAAGTTCAATGTGACTTGTCCGCGCTGCCATGGGACGGGGAAGAATATCTCGACCTGTCTGGTGTGCCACGGCGAGGGCAGCGTGGAGCGGACGGAACCGCTCGAAGTCCGCATCAAGGCGGGCACCCGCGATGGGCAGCGCATCCGTATTCCGGGTAAGGGGAACGCTGGACTACGTGGCGGCGGGACGGGCGATTTGTACGCGATCATCCGCTCTGGAGAGCACGCGATTTTCCGGCGCGAGGGCGACGATGTTTACATTACGGTGCCGGTGACGGCGGTGGAGGCGGCGCTGGGGTCGAAGATCGAAGTGCCGACCATTGACGGGCGGAGCATGCTGAAGATTCCTCCCGGGACGCAGTCGGGGCAGAAGCTGCGGCTGCGGGAAAAGGGCGTGCCGTCGGCTACGAAAGACGGCGCTCGGGGAGATGAGATTGTTGAGGTAAAGATCACGGTCCCCATGCCGCGCGATGAGAAGACCAAGGAACTGCTGCGGGAGCTGGCGAAGCTCAATCCGGAGGATCCGCGGGAAGAGCTGTGGAAGCAGGTCTGAGTGCCAAACCCTTTACCACAGGGGAACACAGGGAAACCCTTGAATCCGGGTTTAATTTGATCGTCGATTAAAAGAAAGATTTCCCCTGTGTTCCTCTGTGACCTCTGTGGTTAAGATTTACCTTTCCCAATCTCTCCCGTCCACCATGCGCTTGATTCCGTCTTTCAATCGGGCCACGTGAAAATTGATCAGCAGTCCGACGTTCTTCCCGCTTAGGCGCAGATATGACAAAAGCTGGGCTTCGTGGACGGGATGGATTGCTTCCACGCACTTGATCTCAACAATCACCAGGTTTTCAACCAGCAGGTCGACTCGATAGCCAAGGTCGAGTTTTTCTCCGTCGTAGACCACGGGCAGACCGACTTGTGTATCCACCCTGAAACCGCGATTGCGCAACTCGCGGGCTAGACACGCATCGTAGGCACTCTCCAGCAGACCGGGGCCAAGCAACGAGTGAACTCTCATGGCCGCGCTGACGACGGCGCCAGAAACCTGGTTGATGCGGGATGCGGGAACGAGCGATGGACTGGCCATTGGTTTATCCGAGTTCAGATGTAGCACGCAGCTCGCGGCCTGTTCTGTGATCTGCGGCAGCCTCGATGGTGATGATTTCGTCAAAAGCAACACCTTAACCACAGGGGGCACNNTGTCAAATTCCCAATATTTGTGTTCGAGAAGGATGACCACTCGATGTATCTGGTCGAAGAACTGTCCCGCCTTCTTTACCATCTGGAAGCCATCGACATCGAAAACGGCGAGTACGTGTTCTGGGACTCGACTGGCGCGGGAGTTTGCGTGACTGTTGCACGGAATGCGATTGATCAGATCTCGGCTTGTAATCAGCCGATGTCACTCTCAGAGGCATTCGAAGCCTACTCGGAATCGCTTGCGATAAGGACCGACCCGCAAGGACCTCCGATTGAGGTTTGGCGACGCATTCAATCTCAGATCCCGAAGCGAACGAGCTTCTGGAGGCGGCTCTTTGCCAAGACCCACAGTTAACCGTGCATGAATCGCCACCTCCCGCTCTCCCTCTCGTCAAGGTTTCGCGGTGTCTCGCCGGTGGACTTGGAGACCGGTCGTCATTACCTCCGTACCACTCCTCCCTGACAAAACTTTTCAAAATATTTCTTGCATCGCGGAAAATTTCCCGTAATCTCAAAACTGCGAACTAACTTCGCCGAAAATGCCTGGGAATCGCTTTTCACCCCGGGAGCCGCGAACAGAACGTCAAGGGTGACGCGGTGGTAAGAGTGAGTCGCTTGAGGAGGAAGACATAGAAATTGGCAACAGCCACCGCACGCGCTAACCTCTCGCCGCCTAGCTTTATTCCTGCAGTCGCTCCCCGGAAGAAGTCCATCCGCCTCACGCTCTGGCCCCTGGTCGCCGCGACCTTCTTTATGGTCTCGGGCGGAACCTATGGGACGGAAGACATCGTGCACGGCGCCGGGTATGGCAAAGCGATCCTCATCCTGCTGCTGACCCCGCTTCTCTGGAGCCTGCCGACGGCGTTCATGATCGGCGAGCTTTCGAGCGCGCTGCCTTTTGAAGGCGGCTACTACGCATGGGTGCGCCGCGCGATGGGGAATTTCTGGGGATTCCAGGAGGCTTGGCTGTCGCTGGTGGCGTCCATTTTCGACATGGCGATCTATCCCACGCTGTTCGTCGCGTACCTCACCCGCATGTTCCCGTGGTTCCAGGAGAATTACCGCGGAGTGATGGTGGCGCTGGGCGTGGTGATTATCTGCGCGATCCTCAATATTGCGGGCGTCAAAGTCGTTTCGACGACCTCGCTCTGGCTGTTTTTTGCCCTGTCGGCGCCGTTCGCGGCCATTTTTCTGCTGGCGCCGTTCAAGGTTCACGCGCTGGCAAGTGCAGTCACCAAACCGACAACCTCGAATGTCAACATTTTGGGCGGGCTCCTCATCTGCATGTGGAACTACATGGGATGGGACAACGCCTCGACCATCGCCACCGAAGTGGAGCGGCCGCAGCGGACCTATCCGCGGGCAATGCTGGTGGCGGTTTGCATCGTATGCCTGACCTACGTGCTGCCGTTTGCGGCCATGTGGATGACCGGGCTTCCGGCCAGCGCGTGGGAGACGGGCGCATGGGCGGATGTCGCTCAACTGATGGGTGGGCCGGTGCTGCGGATTGCCCTGGTCGCGGGCGGCATGATGAGCGGCTTCGGCATGTTCAACGCGCTGGTCATGAGCTACTCGCGCTTGCCACTGGCGATGGCGCAAGATGGGATGCTGCCGAAGGTGTTCGGCAAGCTCCATCCGAAATCGCGCGCGCCCTGGGTCGCGATTTTGGCCCTGGCGGTGGGATGGGGCCTCGCTCTGAATCTCGGCTTTGAGCGACTGATCACCATGGACATCATGATTTACGGGGTGAGCCTGACGCTCGAATTTGTGGCGCTCATCTGCCTGCGTATTCGCGAACCGGAGTTGAAGCGGCCGTTCCGGGTACCGGGCGGAATGTTCGGGGCGATTGCGGTCGGGATCCCTCCCGTGCTGCTGCTGGGATTTGCCATCATCCGAAGCCAGAGCGAGACTGTGCTCGGCATGAGTTCGTTCGCATTCGGGCTGATCCTGATGAGCGCGGGCGTGGTCGCGTATCTCATCAACCGCGCGTTGAAACCGGCGGGCTGGGCGACGGCGGAACCGAAACCGGAACTGGCCAACTTCGCATCCGTGGATTTGCGCGGATAACGCGGATTCAATAACCGTGGAAACCATCGATAGAGACGCGGCTTGCCGCGTCTCTTTTGTTTTGGGCGTAACCCGGACGGTGCTGGCAAAGGCTTTTACCACGGGGGGCACAGAGGAACATGGGGGAACCCGAGTCTCGTCTGATGTACATTAGGGAGCAATGACGAAGCGTAAGTCCAAGGGCGCGTACATGATCTCGGCGGTGGCNNAGCCGCACCGAGGGCAACACCCGGCTGTACACCGATGAGGACTTGCTGCGGTTGGAATTCATCCTGTCGTTGGCGCGCGACCTGGGCGTGAATATTTCCGGGATTGCCATCATCCTGCAGATGCGGGAGCGNNGAAATGCAGCGCCAGATCCAGGAGTTTGTGCAGTACATCCAGCGCGAAGTGCTGACCCGGGCCAGTGCGGCGGCCGATCCTTCCAAGGGCGCGATCGTGCCGCTGCGGCGGCCAGTGGTGCCAGTGAACGATCAAGCCAGACGCAAATAGTCTTGCGGCAGGGGTATCGGTGCCTTCCATCGGGCGATGGGAAAGGCTCTCCTTCACATCGAGGGGTCAAAATTCGCGCTCAGGTCGGCATTGATCCAGATGGGTTTCTTGGCTTCGGTTGTCCTGCGAAACACAACGTAGTAGCGCACTGGTTCACCCTCCGAGGGAGGAAGGGTGATCTTGACTCCGTGATTGTGGGAGGGTTCGACGGCGTCGACCGATTGAGCGCCGCGTTTGTGAACGAAATCGTCGCACTGCGCTTCCGTCATCACCATCAGTTCAACGTCAGCGGACTCATCGCTGATTCTCGCGCCATCCGCGCCCTGCATGAACGAAGAGAATTCTCCCTGCAATCGCGGCGTAAGCACATGGGGCGGAACCTCAAAGGGAAACTTCTGAAATTTGTCCACCTTGATCAGGCCGTGCGCGACGCGTTGCGGCGCAGCGTGCGGGGCCTGAGTAATGTGATCGACCGACGGAGAGTGATCTTCCGGTTCTTGCTTGCTGGCATGATTGCAGGCGGGGAGCGCAACGGCGGCGAGCACCATCAGCAAAAAAGAAGGCCAACGCATTCCGGAAGCTCCTTCGCCCAAGGGGGCGCAAAATTCGGCGGCGGAATTTACGAAAATTTCACATCTCCGCAACCACCGACCGTGCAATACACCCTAAGGTAACGATATGAAGACTGAAAATCCAGCCACCATCCAGGATTCTCGGGGTTCCGGAAGAACTGAGAACCTTAGGCTGACTCTGGAAGCGCCTGGGTACGGTGGAGCCGTCGTGCTGCACTGCTCGGGACGACTCATTTTCCGCGACGAGGCGAATGCGCTCACGGCAATTCTCGGCGAGATCCTGCCCACCGCGCGCCGGATGGTGGTTGACCTGGCGGGCGTTGAGTCCGTGGATAGCGCGGGCTTGGGTGAACTGGTCCTGCTGCACATGTGGGCGGAAGCTGCCGGATATTCCCTGAAATTTGCCTGCCCGAATAAATTTGTTCGGCAGTTGCTCGAACTCACCAACCTGGTGTCGGTTTTTGACGTGTACTCCAGCGTGCCGGAAGCCGTGGCGGCCACGCGGCACGTGGAGCTGCGGCTGGCGTAACTTTCTATTCACTTCTCCCGCTGGAATCGGTAGCGGCCGCCACGGTCGCGGGCAACCTGCTCGGCGACTTTCAGAAAGGCTCGCCCGGCGTGCGACAGGGTGGATTCCTGGCGATAGACGAGCCGCAACTTGCGTTCGAAGTGCAGATCCCGCACCGGAACCGCGACCAACTCTCCACGGATGATTTCGTTCTCCACGCTGATCTCGGGTACGAGCGCAACGCCTTGTCCCATGGCCACGAAGCGCTTGATAGCCTGCAGGGTGGGCAATTCCACGTCCATGTGGAGCGGGGTTTTGTGGCGGCGGAAGGATTCGATGACCTTGTCGCGGTAGGGTGAAGCGACGATGTGGGCCACGAAGGACTCCGTCCCCAGCTGGCGGATACTCACCTCCTTGGCGGAGGCCAGCGCATGCGCGGGCGGCACCACAAAGGCCAGTTCATCCAGATAGACCACGGCTGACCGGAGTTGCGGTTCCTGCGGATCGTAGGAGAGGACTCCGAACTCGGCGTTGTGTTTGAGGACGTCATCGGGGATGTGGCTGCCCAGCGCGCGTTGCACGGTGATCCGGATCATGGGGTGCAGGCGGCGGAATTCGGCCAGCACCGGCAACAGGTAGAGGGCAGTAAATTCGTTGGCTGCAATCACCAGTTTGCCTTTTTGCAGCTCGCGCAGCTCGACCAGAGCCTCTTGTGCGTCCTTCCGCAGGTTGAGCAGTTTCTCGGCATATTCCTGCAAAGTCTGGCCAGCGTCGGTCAGCACGCCGTCGCGCGAGGAGCGGTCGAACAGGGGTTCGCCAATCTCCAGTTCAAGTTTGCGGACGGTTTGACTTACGGCCGACTGGGTGCGGAAAAGCTTCTCGGCGGCGCGGGAGAAGGTGCGCTCGCGGGCTACGGTGAGGAAGACTTCGAGTTGGGAGAGGTCCATAGGATCGGTTCTCAGTTCTCAGTTCTCAGTTCTCAGTTCTCGGAGGCCGACCGACGCCGGCGAGACACTTAATGATAAGTGAGCATTATATAACTTATTTTAATATTATTAGATATACTAATTATACTGTAAAGATAATAAGCTTTTCTTGCGCCTTCCGGCTTCGTACAGTTAAGGTCTGTTTTCCGGAGGTTGGGGACTATGGAACGGGCGCGCATCACTCTGTTTGACACCACTCTTCGCGATGGCGAGCAGTCGCCGGGCTGCAGCATGAATGTGCAGGAAAAGCTCCGACTGGCGCAGCAGCTCGACCGGCTTGGGGTTGACGTGATCGAAGGGGGATTTCCGATCGCTTCCGACGGCGACTTCGAAGCGGTCCAGGGGATTTCCGCCTCGGTTCGACGCCCCGTTATCGCGGCTCTGGCGCGCGCGTGTTTCGGAGACATTGACCGGGCGTGGCAGGCGGTCCAGCGAGCGGAGCGCCCGCGAATCCACGTGTTCCTGGCAACTTCCGATATCCACCTGAAATACAAGCTCCGCATTTCGCGCGAGCAATGTCTGGAGCAGGCGCGCGAAGCGGTGCGCCATGCGAAGGCACTCTGCACCGACATCGAGTTTTCTCCCGAAGACGCTACCCGCACCGATACCGCATTCCTGTGCCAGGTGGTCGAGGCGGTGATCGCGGCGGGGGCCACGACGGTGAACATTCCCGACACGGTGGGATACACCATGCCGGAAGAATACGGGCAGCTGATCCGGACGCTGGGCGAGAAAGTTGCGGGGATCGGGAAAGTCGTCATTTCAACGCACTGCCACAATGACCTTGGGCTGGCGGTCGCCAATTCGCTGGCGGGCGTGCAGGCAGGGGCGCGGCAGGTGGAATGCACGATCAACGGGATCGGGGAACGCGCCGGCAATGCATCGATGGAAGAGATCGTGATGGCGATGCGGGTGCGGCCAGACCGCTATCCCTACGAAACGGGCGTAGCGAGCGAACAGATCTATCCTTCCAGCCAGATGCTGGCGGAGATCACGCGCATCCCGGTTCAGCCGAACAAGGCCATTACGGGGCGGAACGCGTTTGCGCACGAGGCGGGCATTCACCAGGACGGCGTGCTGAAGAATCCGCTGACGTACGAAATCATGACCCCGCAGTCGGTGGGCGTGCCGGATTCGCGAATGGTGCTGGGCAAGCACTCGGGACGCCACGCTTTGCTGCTCCGGTGCGAACAACTGGGACATCATTTTGAACGCCGCGAACTGGACGAGATGTACCGCAAGTTCGTGGTGCTGGCGGACCGCATCAAGAAAGTGCAGGACAGCCATCTGCTGGAGTTGATCCAGGACGTGATGGCGGAGGGCAAGAGGATCCCGCCTGCGGCGGCGGCAATTCCTTTCACGCGGGCGGCGGCAGCGGCGGTCAATGGATCGTTCCCGGGGAACGCCCTCGGAGCGAGTTCGATCCCAGTCACCTTTGGCGATCATCACAGTGAGCAGGAAGACTATCTCTGGGGAGTGTAGGGCGGCAAACGGAACGCCGGTGAGCGGTCGATGTCCAGATCCGTCGGGCTGCAGCACCAGTCTCCACGACGGAACTTTTCCCGAGACGGTCTAGTCCCTTTCGACTGTTCAAAAAACTGACTACAATTCATCCAACCGAAATCTGAATTGGGTTATTGTTGCGGCGAGGGGGCCATGCAACTACACGTCACGTGTCTGCCCGGCGACGGGATCGGTCCTGAAGTCACTCTGCAAGCCTTACGCGTTCTGGAAGCGGTGGTGGACGGATTTGGGCATGATCTGGAACTCGATGAGAAAGGCGTCGGGGGCGCTGCCCTAACGGCCTGCGGCAACCCACTGCCGGACGCGACGATTCAGGCGTGCCTGTCTTCGCAGGCAGTCCTGCTGGGCGCGGTAGGCGGTCCTGCCTTCGATCACTATCCCCGGGATCTGCGACCGGAAGCGGGACTGCTGCGTCTGCGGCAGGAACTGGGAGCGTACGCCAATCTCCGCCCGGCGGTGTTCTATCCGGCGCTGCGGGCCTGCTCGCCGCTACGGGAAGAAGTCGTCAAGGGAACGGATATTCTGATTGTCCGCGAACTGCTGGGCGGCTTGTACTTTGGGCAGCCGCGGTCGATCGAAGGCGCACCCGGGGCTCGCCAGGCGCTCAACAGCATGCGTTACGGCGAGCCGGAGATTGAGCGCATTGCCCGCATCGGGTTCGGGCTGGCGCGAGGCCGCCGCAAGCGGGTGGTGTCGGTGGACAAGTCGAACGTTCTGGAGTGTTCCCGGCTCTGGCGGGAAGTGGTCACCCGCGTCGGCAGCGAGTTCCCTGACGTACAACTCTCCCACATGTACGTGGACTCGGCAGCGATGGCGCTGGTGCTCAAGCCGGCGGGGTTTGACGTTCTCCTCACCGAGAACATGTTCGGCGACATTCTGTCGGACGAGGTTGGCGGAGTGGTGGGGTCGCTGGGGCTGCTGGCTTCGGCAAGCATCGGCGGCAAGGTGGGGATTTACGAACCGGTACACGGGTCGGCGCCGGACATCGCCGACCAGGGCATTGCCAATCCTTTAGGCGCAATCCTGTCGGTGGCTCTCATGCTACGGCATGGCTTCGGGCTGTCCAAGGAAGCGGAGTGCGTGGAGGCGGGCGTGATCTCGGTGCTAAAGGCCGGGATGCGTACCCGGGACCTGGCGCAACCGGGAGAACGGACCGTCACAACCGATGCCATGGGCTCGAAGATTGCGGAATTTGTGCAGCTGGCAGCCGATGGTGGACGGTAACGGAACTCTGAAAACCCGGGCGTCGGGAGTGGATGTGCCGGGCGCCGGTTTTCCCAAACCTCATACGCTGCTGCTGCGAGACGTCTCGGCTGGAGTGCTGTACGTCCCAGTCAGAGCGTTCCACCGGATGTGCAGGATGTCACCGAACATGCGAAAGCCATCCCGGAACGGATGAAGCCGGGTCCCCTCGCTGTGCGCCCACAGCACGGGAACCTCGACAACGCGGAATCCCATTCTTCGGGCAAGGAAGAGAATCTCGGGATCGAAACCCCAACGCTCGATTTTCTGCAGGGGGAAGATGCGCTGCGCCGCTTCCCGACGGAAAGCCTTAAACCCGCACTGGGTGTCCTTGAAATGCAATCCTAGAATCAGGCGCAGCAGCAGGTTGAAAATGCGCCCAAACAGCTGGCGATAGAGCGGCTGGCGCTCGGTTTGTAGTTCGGCGCGAAGCCAGCGGGATCCGAACGCGATGTCGGCGCCGTCCCGGATCGCCTCCAACAACTTCTCCGCTTCCGTGATCGGCGACGAGAGATCGGCATCGGTAAACAGGCAAATGTCCCCGCGAGCCTGCAGCATGCCGTTGCGAACGCTGAATCCTTTGCCCCGGTTTCCGGGGTTCTGGACCAGGCGAACCTGAGGATGATTGCGTCCGTATTCGCGGATCACGGCGGCGGTGTCGTCGCGCGAACCGTCATCGACGACCAGGATTTCCGCGTCCCAGTTGCGCTGCTCGATGTAATGCAGGATTTCGTCGAGAGTGGGACGGATACGATTGCTCTCGTTATAGGCGGGAATAATGACGCTGTAGGTCAAAAGGCAGTTCTCGGTTCTCAGTTCTCGGTTCTCAGAAAGAACACCCCCAGCCGGTGGTTTGCTGAGCACTGAGAACTGGGAACTGAGAACTTGATTATGCCACCTGGCGGCGTTTTTCCAGCATGCGGAAGAACTCGGCGACGAGTTCCCCGTCCCACAGGCCGGCGCGAGCTTCCTCGTGCATGGTAATGGCCGCCTGCTCGTGGTGCAACGGCGGCTTGTAAGGACGGGCGGTCCGGAGGGCGTCGTACACATCGACCACCTGCAGCAGGCGCGGCAGCAACGGGATTTCCGCATGCCGCAGTCCGTCCGGGTAACCGCTGCCATCGGAATGCTCATGGTGGGAGCGGATAATCGGCAGCACCAGGCGCAATGACTTCAGCGGACGGCAAATGGCCTCGCCCGTGGCCGGGTGCTGTTTCATGATGGCCCACTCGGCAGGGGTCAGATTGCTGCCCTTTTTCAAAATGTCATCGGGCACGGCAATCTTGCCCAGGTCATGCAGATAGCCACCGCGGCGCAAAGCGACGATGGATTCCTCATCCAGGCCGAGATGGCTGCCCAGTTCCGCGGCGTTATTGGCGAGCCGCTCACAATGCCCCTCGGTGTAGGGGTCCCTGGATTCCACGCTGAGACCAAGGGTGCATAGAACGGACTCCGCGGTTTCCAGCTCATCGGTGAACTCTTTCAGCTTGAGCAGCGAACTGATTCTGGCGTAGAGCTCCTCTGGATAGATGGGCTTGATCAGAAAATCGTCGGCGCCCGCCTCGATGCCTTTGAGCCGGTCCTCGCGCTCGCTGAGGCCGGTGATCATCACGATGGGAATGAGCCGGGTTGCGGGATCTGCCTTCAATTCCCGGCACACTTCGTAGCCGGACTTGCCGGGCATAATGATGTCGAGCAGGATGAGGTCGGGAGGCTCGTGGCGGATCTGGGCCTCCGCGTCAGCCGCATGGTGGGCCACCGCGATGCGATAACCGCGACCAGCCAGCAACTCCTGCAACAGCTCTGCGTTCTGCCGGTTATCGTCCACCACCAGAATGGACTGGGCCCGCCGGCCGGGTAACAAATCTCCCATATCCCTGTAAGAGTTAGGGCTGGAGGAAAGAGTTGTCCGGCGTGGGTGCGGAGGAGATTTCATGGGGAGCGGCTGTTCCCATTGTATCGAATGGTTGGGTGGGAAAAACCGAACATTTTCGGTGTTCACAGGTCATTGCGGGGATCTCTGGGCCGTGCAAGGCTGCTTCCATGATGCGCAGCTCTCTCCTGATCTTTGTTCTGCTTTGCCTTGACGCGAGTGACAGCGTCGCCGCCTCCAAACCGCATGTGATCAATTTCGGAAAATGGTCTGCCGTGAAGTGGCCGGA
>PMCH01000130.1:0-5634 GCA_003154055.1 Acidobacteriaceae bacterium | reverse complement strand
GGGAAGAATCTCACAGTTGAGCTTGCCCGAGTTCGATCCGTTTTACTCGACGGCCAGCTGGTATCGCGACTATGTGGCCTATTGCGGCGTGTCGGAAGATGGCAAGAAGCTGTATGCGATGGTGGCCCAGGTCGGACGGCGAAAGCCGATTCTGAAAAAGGTGTTGGGTGAGCCGGAGGGAGACGATGCGCCGGACTCAGAGTGCCCGGCCCCAGCGTGGCAGCGGGCACCGGCGCGAGTTACTTTTCAGCCCGACGACACTCAGAAACTGCTGTTTTCGATCCGCGGGCGGGTCGTGGACGTGATCAACGACAGCGAGGAAGAGGCGGAAGAGTAGAAGTCTCGAATCACTCTTCGTCGGAGTCTGTGCCTGAAGCCTTGAGCTCCTCTGCCTTTTTCAAGGCCGCCTGGGCATCGTCGCGCCGGCCGGCGGCAAGAAAAGCCCCCGCCAGCGCTTGTTGCGCTCGAAGGTCCCTGGGGTTGAGTTCCAGCGACTTTTGCAGGCTCTGGATCGCGGCATCGGTCTGTTTCAGCTTGAGCTGCGAGAATCCCAGGTCGCGATAAGCATAGGCATTCTTCGGACTCAGCTCGATGCAACGCTGATACGCCTCGATTGCCTCCGGCTCCCGGCCCAGGCCGTCGAGCGAATTCCCCAGCAGCAGCCAGGAGTACTCATCTTTCGGGACGGATTGGGTAAGCTCGGAAAAAATCTGCCTTCCAGCCTCCCACCGCTGGGTGGCAACATACAGGAAACCGAGAGTCAATTTTGCCGCGCGACTGCTGGGCCGATTGGCGACGGCCCGCTGCAGCACGGTTTCGGCTCGCACGAATTCCTTCTTGTCGATGTAGGCGCGGCCCAGCAGAACAAGCGCCTGATTGTCGTCAGGGTGCGCTTTCACAACGGGCTCGAGATTGCGAATCGCCTCGCCGGCGTCGCGCTCTTCGAGCGCGTAGCGGCCTTTCTCGACCGCAACTACGTCTCCGTGGCTTTGTCGCACCGCCCAGCCGCAGCCCAGCAGCAGGACGGCTGCGGCGAGAAACAAGAAAACCTCCGCTGTCTTGCGTCGATCAGGCTCGTCCATCAGAACGCGTCCGAGGACTGCGCCCAGGGCAAGTCCCATCACCAGCCCGCCGATGTGCGCCGAGTTGTCCACAATACCGATGGCGGCACCGATGAACAGGTTGTAGACCGCAAAGCTGACCAGGCTCTTCAGGGTCGGTCGCAGCGCTTCGCGGGACACAGGCAGTTTTCCCAGGTACAGCGCCGCAATCAGCGCGCCGGCGATGCCAAAGATTGCACCCGAAGCGCCTGCGCCAACTACCATAGGATGCCACCATAAACTGGCAACACTTCCCGCCAATCCGCAGACCGTATAGACCAGCAGGAAGGTGAACCTTCCGAACACGCGCTCCGCGAGCAACCCGAGGTTCCACAGGCACCACATGTTCAAAAGGATGTGGATGATGCCGATATGCAGGTAGTTGGAAGTCAGCGCCCGCCAGGGCTGCGCGCCCAGGGTTTGCGGGCCCCAGTCAGCGCCCCACTTCAGCAGATCTGCGGTGGTGGGTGCGACGAATGACACGCCACTCGCGACCATCGCCACAAAAACTACAACGTTGATTGCAATCAGAGCGATCGTCATCGGCGGCCGGGGCGGAGCCACGCGTTTCGTCACGCTCGCGGATGGGTCGGGCATGGTGGCGGCGCGTTGCCGGCATTCCGGACACACATCGGTCAGTTCGCCGGTCGAAAACGAAGGCAGGGGCCGTCCGCACTGGGCGCAATTGGACATAAGAGCGGTACCGTACTAAAGAGTGTACTGAAGAATCTGGTCACGCAGCTTGGGACGGCAGGCCAACCGCCGCGGAGAAGGACAGGCTAGAGCATGTCTCCTGATGGCGTGGAGCCCTTGCCGCCGCGACGCGCTGCGCTCGGCCCGGACGGGTCAGAGACCCGTCCCCACAGGGTCGCAGCACTAGTCCCCGGCAGCCTCGACCGGGGGCAGTTCCTCGGCCACCGTTCGACTCCTGATCCTGGCGCTGGTGACCAGGACAACGGAAGCTACGATCACGGCACTGCCCATCAGGATGAAGTGATCAATGCGCTCGTGGAGGACAAGCCATCCTAAGAAGACCGCAACCACGGGATTGACGTAGGCGTAGGTGGATACTTTCGAAGTGGGAACATGCTGAAGCAGCCAGATGTAAGCGGTGTAACCGATCCAGGAGCCGCAGACGACCAGATACAGGATGGCGCCGATGCCGCGCGCGGTCCAGATCACGCCCGAGACCTTCTCGAACAGCAAAGCAAAGCTCAGGTTGGCGATGCCTGCGAAGATGACTTGCCAAGCGGTAGCGCTGAAGGGGTCGGAGGCGGTTTGCCACTTCTTGGAAAGCACCGAGCCCAGCGCCCAACTGAACGAACCGGCCTGCAACGCCAGCAACCACCACAGTTCGCGACGGCCGATCGAACTGGACGCCATCAGCTTGGGCCAGATGAGGACGACCACCCCCGCAATACCCAGCAACAACCCAATCTTTCCGCGGCGCGAGATGTGATGGTCGCCGAGCAGAAGGCTGTCCAGCACCAGGAACCAGAGCGGCGTCGAAGCAATCAGGAGCGCAGCCAGCCCGGTGGGAACAATCCGCTCGGCATAGGAGAGTGTGAGATTGCCTCCCATCAGGAGCAGAATGCCGACGACCGCCATGTGAAAGAGTTCGCGCGGCGAGTAGCGGATGCGGCGTCCGGTGAGTGCGCACCAGGCGAGCATGACCAAGCCGGCAACGGAGAAGCGGGCGGCGCACATCAGGCCGGGTGGAATTTGCTCAACCGCAATGCCGATGCCGAGATAGGTCGAGCCCCAGAAGACATAGACCAGCCCGAAGGCAAAAATGACCTTCCAGCGCTGGGGAGATTCGGGCATGTTCTGAGGATAGCAGGGTGATGCCGCTATTTTCCCGAATCTACACAGCTCCTATCGTGGATTTGGCCTTTGAATTCTTGACGATGGGGGCTTCAGGCGTTCTGAACTCAGACGTACTCGAGTCACAGCCAAACTGTTCGGCGATCACATCTTTCCGGCTGAATCTGTCGAAGAATGGAAGTGAGAAGAAAGCTGAAGGAGTGTCGATGAAGAGCAAGGGGAAGTCCGCGAAGGTGAAGAAGGTCACGAGGGCGGCCGGCAGCAAAACGCTTCGTTGCACAATCTGCGGTAAACCGACCGTTCGGCTGATGGACGGCGAGCCAAGCTGCGACGACCATGCAGCCCTGGTATACGAAAACCAGCTCGAGGACTACACGAAGGACCATCTGAGCGACAACGTCACGACCAAGGCCTAGCGAACAATTGCGGCTCTGGCGAAAGCAAGTGCGCCGGCGGGCAACTACAGTCCCAGCAGGCTGCAGACTCGGCCCGCGGCTTCCGTGCCCGAGCGAACGCAGTCGGGCACACCGATTCCGCTGTAGCCGTTGCCGGCCAGTGCGAGGCCCGGGAGCCCCTGGCACAATGTTTCGATACGCCGCAAGCGATCGAGATGCCCCACGCTGTACTGCGCCATGGCACCCTTCCATTTATAGACGCGGGTGAACAGCGGCTCGGCGGAGAGACCGAGAATCTGCTGCAGTTCGCTGCGGACGATGCGCAGAATGTCGTCATCACTGCTGTCGAGGACTTGCTCATCGCGCGCGCCGCCCAGGAAACAACGGACAATGGCGCGGTTTTCCGGGGCGCGGTGGGGAAACTTGTTGTGGACGAAGGTGGCGGCGAGCATGCGGCGGCCTTCACTGCGAGGCACGAGAAAACCGAAACCCGGCGGCAATGAGCGGCGCACGGTTTCGTCGTAGCCGACCGTGACCGTCACCGAAGAGCTGTAGCGAATATCGGCCAGTTCCGACGCCAGCTTTTCCTGGGTCATGCGCAGCACAGACGCCGCGGCGGGCGCCGGGGTGGCAACGATCAGCGCATCGAAGTGGTCGCTCTGATAGCCGGCGGAAACGGTCCAGCCGCTTTCCTGCGCAGTCACCGACTGCACCGTAGACGAAACGCGGACCGTGTTCGGGTCGAGGCGCTCCACCAGGGCGTCCACCATCTGCTGCATACCTTCTTTGAGCGATGTAAACAACGGAGCAGCGGGCCGCTTCGGAGCACTCGCCATCTTCCTGCGCGCTGCCAGCATGGCGCGCCCCAAACTGCCGTGCTTGGCTTCCATGTCGGTGAAGCGCGAAAGCACCGCGCGCACGCTTAACTGCGAAGCTTCGCCGCCGTAAACGCCGGAGAGTAGAGGGTCGGCGAGGCGGTCGACCATCTCGGGTCCGTAATGGCGTTCGACGAATTCAGCGACGGTTTCGTCGGTTGATGCTGCGCGCGGAGGATGGAACCATTCGCCTGCCATGCGGATCTTGGAGCGCAGCGAAAACAGTGGCGAAAATACCGTGGGCAGGATCTTGGTGGGCACCATGAACATCAGGCCGTCGGGCATCACGAGCAGCTTGCCCTTTACCAGGATGTAGGTCTTGCGTTCCGGATCATTGGAACCGATAAGTTGATCGCCCAAGCCAATCTTCTTGCAGAGCTCAATGGCCCACGGCTTCTCGGTAAGGAACGAATCGGGCCCGGCTTCGACCAGACACCCATCAACGCGGTCGGTGACCATCACACCACCTAGGCGAGGGCTCGCTTCGAACAACACGTACTCGACGGGCAGATTGCCGGCGCGGCGCCTTTCCTCCAGCGCGAATGCGGCCGCCAGGCCGGAGATTCCGCCGCCGATGATGGCAATGCGTCTCATGAAGCAGTTCTCAGTTCTCAGTCATTTCTCCAGGTTGCTCCTCATTCGATCACTGGCGAGCGCCGCTAACGCCTCTGTCAAAAGAGACGATCCGTTCAGAGAGTCGGCTCTCCAGAGGCGCATGTCTTCCTTTTCGGCAAACTGCTTGAAGGCGATGTCGATGTCGTAAAGCACTTCCACGTGATCGCACAGAAATCCGATGGGGTGCACGAAGACGCCTCGATGCCCCCTGGCTTTGAGGCCGAGAATTGTTTCCTCCACCGTGGGGCCGATCCAAACGCCGCCGGACATCCCCTGGCTCTGGAAGGCGAAGGTCCAGTCGCCGGCTGAGAGTCCGGCTTCTTGCGCAACCAGTTCAGCGGTTTCTTTCGACTGCTTTTCGTAGGGATCGCCTTCGGTGATGGTGCGTTGAGGAACACTGTGGGCGGTGAAAATGACGGGAAGCTTCGCTCCGTTTTCTGCGCTTGCTTTCTCCCAACCGGCCCGTAATTTTTCCGCGAACGCTTTCGCCAGCAGCGGCTGATCGTGCCACTCTTCGACGAAATCCAGCGCGAAGGAGAGGCTCGCTTCACTCACCACGGCGCTCCGATAAAGTCCGACGCTGGTACGCGAGTTCTGCGGCGCGAGGCAGATGGCAATCACGCGCTCGTAGCCCTGCGCGGAGATTGCTTTCACCGTGTCGGCAATGAACGGCTTCCAGTTGCGCATGCCGACGAAGACCGGCATCTTCAGCGACTGCGACAGTTGATCTGCTTGCAGCAACGTCCAGCAAGCGAGAGGCGAAAAGCCGATCAGCGAATACCGATGCCGGATTTCTTCGACGACCTGCGGCGGCAGAGGGCGACC
>PMCH01000316.1:8634-13363 GCA_003154055.1 Acidobacteriaceae bacterium | reverse complement strand
ACTTCCGCCTCTCCATGGCCGCCGGCGGCGATAGTTCGCGCGTTTACCTTGCAAGTTGCGATGCGGTAATTGTTAACATCATCCGCACTTCCGACGACACCTACCTGCTGAATTTGCCGGAACCTGCCAGCGCCCGGCCGCCGATCCCGCCCAGCAACCAGCCTCCGCCGCAAAGCCCGGTTTTCCTGATTGCCGGACCGTAGGAACAGTTGCTCGTTTCTTGTTTCTGGTTTCTAGTGATCGCGGCCCTCGGGTGGCGTTGCGAACGATTGTGTCCGGAACTAGCGCATTGCGGGATTGCAGCAGGAGCACAGGATTCCCACACCACACTTCTGGTTCAGCGTGCGGCAATAGCGTCCTTGGATGTTGTGGGTTCGAATGGGTTTCAGAAATGACCGATCAACAACTCTCAATGACAAGAAACGAGAAACCAGCAACCAGAAACTAGTTCCCTACCCCGCAATTGCGGCGTGTTCGGACGCTCGCCTGCGGTTGTAACGCAGCGCCACATTCATGAAGACATTGCCGTGGCTGGTGTTGAAGCACATGACCAGGGCCTCGGTATCTTCGCTGCTTTTCGTGCCGGTCTCGGAGGTGTGCAGCGTGGGGGGATGGACGCGGAAGTGGAATCCCTGATCGTTAAGAGCGGTAACCGCATTTCCGATGATCTGATTGGCGAGCTCGCAAACGGTCTCACGCACCAGGTCGGCAGACTCGGGAAGTTCAGCACCCGCGAACTGGTTGGCTACACGCCCGGCGGTTTCCGGATCCAGATCGAAAATGACGCGGCCTTCGATCTCGCCCGTCAGGCAGACCTCGGCAGCGATTCCTTTTCGCCGGTACGCCTCTTCTTCCATGCTCAGGTTTTCGATGGAAGTGGGAGACTGAAGCCCCTGCGCCAACACGGCGTCAGCCGAGTTGATGAAGGGCTGGATCAGGTCCATGCGCATGACTACGCTCCCGCTCCNNAGGACTTCCGGCTTGACCGGCTTCTGCACGAAGTGGCGGGCGCCGCGCTGCAGAGCAGCTACGATGTTTTCCTGGTAGCCGACCGACGAGACCATCACGATCCGTGCATTGGGATGGTCGCGCACGATCTTCTCCGCCGCTTCAATGCCTTCCATCTGCGGCATGGTGATATCCATCAGAACGATGTCCGGTGATAGCCGGTCGTACTCCCCGATCGCGGTCACTCCATCTCCGGCTTCTCCCGCTACCTGTCCCCCGAACGATTCCACCATCCGGGCCAGGTTCTTGCGGGCGAATACGGAGTCGTCCACGATCAGGTAGCGCACAGGCTGTCCGTCTTCGCTCCGTTTTACGGGCGCAAACTGTTCCATGGCACTCCTCCCCTTCTAGCAATTATCAACGGGATATCCATCCACCGGATAGATAACCCCGGTTACTTTAGGCACTGTTCGCCCGGCCGATACTGGAGTCTCCTCCAGCGCGTTCCGGCGCGCACTGCGCCTGCAAAGTGTTGGGCAATGCCTCCAGGTCCACTACGCGCGACACGTAGCCCCGTTCTATGGCTGCCTTGGGCATGCCAAACACCACGCACGACTCTTCGCTTTGCGCGATGGTGATTCCGCCCGCCGCCCGGATTGCTCCCATGCCGGACGCGCCGTCTTCCCCCATCCCGGTCATCAGCACCGCCACCGACTGCGGCCCAAATTCCTCGGCCACGCTGCGGAACAGCACATCCACTGAAGGCCGATGACCGTTGACGCGCTGCTCATCCGCCAATACGGCCACATTCCCCAGCGGCAGCCGTTTCACTTTGAGATGACGGTTGCCGGGACAGATCAGAACTCTTCCCGCCAGCAGCAGGTCGCCCGACTGCGCTTCCTTGACCCGCAGGGCGCAGGTTTCATCCAGACGCTTGGCGAACATTTCGGTGAACCCGTCCGGCATGTGCTGCGCCACCAGAATGCTTCCTGGGAACTCGGGCGGAAGCTGCGAGAACAGGTATTGCAGCGCGTTCGGCCCTCCCGTCGAAACCCCAATGGCAACGATCTTTGTCGGCGCCGCGGGGGCTGCCGAGTTCGGTTTGTGGGCGATCCCCTCGGGCACCGGCTTCAGGGCTATGCCTTTGCACTGCGCGGCGGCTTTAATCTTGCTGATCAGTTCCGCGGCAATCTCCGGCATTCGAGCCGAGACATCCTGCGGTTTGGCTACAAAATCGAAAGCGCCCAGTCCGAGGGCTTTCAGCGTGATCGAAGCCCCGGCCGTGCTGTGCGAACTGACCACGATCACCGGCAATTTCCAGCGCCGCATGATTTCTTTCAAGGTGTCGATCCCGTTCAGTCCGGGCATTTCCAGGTCGAGCGTGATGACCTGCGGTTTGAGTTCCTCGATTTTCTTGAGTCCGAACCGTCCATCCATGGCCGTGCCCACGACCTCAATGGAAGAGTCGGTGGCCAGAATCTGCGGAATCAGCTTCCGCATGAGCGCGGAATCGTCCACTACCAGCACGCGCACCGGGTCGGTCATGCTTGTCCTCCCGCCATGGTCTGAACTTGCAGAGCGCGGTCGGTACCGGAGAGCAGCAGACCGGACCTCTGGCTGCCGGTTCCATCGGGCCGCGTCCGCGCAAAGCGGTCCAGGAGCGCAATCAGGTTCAGAATCAGCACTACGCGTCCGTCGCCCAGAATTGATGCGCCGCTCACCAGATCGGTGGAGATTGACTGGTCGTCCAGCGCTTTGATCACCAGTTCTTCCTCGCCTTCGAGCTCATCCACCATCAGGCCGAACTTCCGGTCGCCGCCGTTGATCACCAGCACAAAGAACTTGCGCCGGGCCGAATCCACTCCCGGCAACCGCGGCCGTCCCAGCCGCAACAGGGGAAGCACATCGTTCCGCAGTTGCAGCATTTCGTACTGATCCACCTGGTGGACGTCTTCCTCCCGCGCGCGCGCGATTTCCAGCACCGTGTTCAGCGGAATGGCGTACAGCCGCTGCTCCACCCGGAACATCAGGGCTTGAATGATGGCCAGGGTCAGCGGCAGTCGCAGCCGGAAAGTGGTTCTGCGCCCTGCTTCGGTCTCAATCTGCACCGTACCCTTTAGCCGCTGCATGACACTCTGCACCACGTCCAGACCGACGCCCCGTCCGGAAAGCTCGGTTATTTCCTCGGCCGTACTGAATCCCGGACGGAAGACGAAATCCAGGATCTCCGTCTCCGAAAGACGCGCCGCCTGTTCCGAGGTCAGCAGACCCTGAGCGATGGCGCGATGCCGGACTTTCTCCACGTCCACGCCATGTCCATCGTCGGAAACTTCAATCACCACCTGGTTTCCCTGGTGATACGCACTCAGCCGCAAAGTGCCCTGCGGTTTCTTGCCGTTGCGCACCCGTTCTTCGCTGGATTCAATGCCGTGCCCGATCGCGTTCCGCACCAGGTGGGTGAGCGGCTCGGCCATGGTGTCCAGGATCCCCTTGTCCAGATCCGTGTCCTGCCCCTTCAGTTGCAAGTTGACGTCCTTGCCGCTCTGGCGCGAGACATCCCGCACCACCCGCGGGAAACGGCGGAACAGTTGCTCGACCGGCACCATCCGGATCTTCATCACCGAGCGTTGCAGATCGTTCAACACTCGCGCCTGGAAGGCCATGGCATCGCTGAACTTGCCGCGCAATGGCTCTTTGGGAAATCGTTGCGAAAATTCGCTGAGCGCCTGTTGCAACATGGACTTCACCAGGATCAACTCGCCCACCAGGTTCAGCACGTTGTCAATCTTGGCCGTGTCCACCCGCAGCACGTTGTCCGTGCTGGCGGCGGGCGCCGGCGAAGTCGTCTCCACGGAGAGCGGGCGCGGAGGTTCGGCTGCCAGTTCGGCGGCGGGCGCGGCGGCAGTCTCCGGATCAGGTTCGACCGCGGGGACCACCGGAACCGGGATCGATCGAGGCGGTTCCTCCGCCCTCATGACAACGACCGCGGCATTCAGCGCAATGGTTGGGATGCGGCACTTGGCGCGGATCTGCTCGGCCGGTTTCTCCGATGCGAGCGCGAATTCCAATTTGCTCCGCGGGCCCGGCGCTCCCTCTTCCGGATAGACGGCGAGCACCTCGCCCAGTCCAGCCAGCGTGACCTTGATCATCTGGCGGGCCGCGATCGGCATGCCGCACTCTGGATCCAGTTGCACGCTGACCTGGTAAACCTGTTTGCTCCCGGCGAGTGCCTGGCGGATCGCCAACTGCTGGTATTCGGACCAGCGCACCGTGGCGGTCTTGGCAGCCTTCTTCTTGCCTTTGGCGGTCGCGGCTTTCGGCGCAAACCCGGCAATCGCCTGCCGCAGCGCATGGGTGCTAGGAAGTTTCTTCCGGCGGCGATACGCTTCCAGCATCTCCCCAAAAAGGTCGGCGGCCCGCAGAGCGATGTCGGGGACCGAACCATCGGTCGCCGGATTGTCCAGCGTCAGCGCATCTTCCAGTTCATGGGCCAGTTCGCTCAGTTCGCGGTAGCCACACGCCGCCGCGTCTCCCTTTAACGTGTGGACGACGCGCCGCAGGGTTCGCGCCGCCTCGGCATCACCCGGAGCCTTCTCCAGACGCAGAGCCTGCTCGTTCAGAGACTGGAGCAGTTCCCGCGCGCTTTCGAAGAACAGCTCGCGCAGTTCTGCGTTCCGGTCATCGGGGGAATCCGTCACGCTTTCACCTCAACTCGCTGATACGCCGTGCCACTGTTGCGGTGCACCATTTGGAAACTGGCGGTCAGGCCGAGCAGGCTTTC
>PMCH01000316.1:0-8598 GCA_003154055.1 Acidobacteriaceae bacterium | reverse complement strand
TCGCCCACCCGGTCGAAGTAGCGCAGCCGGTAGCTGTAGTCCACCATGGACATCTGGTGATCGCTGTAGGATCCGTCCTGGGCCGCGCGCAGCACCGAATAGTTGATGTCGCTGGCCAGGATCTCCACCTTCCATGGGGCCGGAATCAGCGGCTTCGGAAGCGGCGATTCATAGGGCAGCGGGTTGCGCAGGTAGTAGTAGGCAAGCGCGTCGGCCACCAGCATGACCAGGGTGTAGGGCTCCTGCCCGGTGGAACAGCCGGCGCTCCAGATCCGCAGCGTGTAATCGCGCCGCGCCTGCTTGCGGTGGAGAATGTCCTCCAGGATGTCCCGATTGAAAAGATCGAGCTGCGCCTTGTTGCGGAAGAAACTGGTTTCGTTGACGGTGAGATTTTCCAGCAGCCGGGACAATTCGGGTTTCCCCTGCTGGCTGATCAGCAGGCGATAGTAGCTGTAGAACGAATCCAGCTGGCATTCCTTCAGCCGGCGCTGCAGCCGATCCTGCAGGAAGTGGGTGCGCCGCTCGTCAAAGTGCATGCCGCACTCCTGGTACACCAGCGCCTGCAACAGTTTCAGTTCCGCCTCAGTGAGCGCGGGCATCTCGCTTGTGCTCATGATGGGTGGGTACCGTTGCTACGTTCCGGCGGTGGCGCTCTGCGCCGCTGCCTTGCCTTTCTGGGAAGCGGCCGGTTCCGGCGCCGTCTCCTTCTTTTCTGTTTCCCGCACCTCCAGCAGCTTGTTGACATCCAGCAGGATGATCAGCCGCCCCTGGTACTTTCCCAGCCCCGTGATGCACTCCAGACCGCTCTCCTGCATCATGGCGGGCGCCGATTCGATCTCGCTCTCCGGAATCTTCAGGACTTCCGAAGCCGAATCCACGATCATGCCGGCAAGCCGGCCACGATGTTCCACGACCAGAATGCGGTTCCGGCGGTGAACTTCCGGGGCCGGCCTGCCGAAGCGCTTGCGCAGGTCCACGACGGAGACAATCTTGCCCCGCAGGTTGATCACGCCCTCCACGTACGAGGGCGCGTCAGGCACGGCCGTGATTTCCGGCACGCGCACGATTTCGTGCAGCGAAGTGATGGGCACGCCGTAAGTCTCGCGGCCCACCTGAAAGCCCACAATGTGAGTTTCGCGGCTCATGTCGGCCTAGCGCCCCCCGGCAGCCGCCCGGGCGGACTTGTTGGGAGAGAAGCTCTCGCCCGGCCGCAGCGAGAAGCGATCCATGTTGTCCAGCAGGTCGCGCGACATCTTCGACATCTGCTCCGCCGAAGCGGCCAGTTCCGTCGAGCCCGAGGTCGACGACCCGACCAGCTCCCGCATCCGTTCCATCGCCTTCACCACTGCCGTCGCTCCCGAGGCCTGCTCTTCCACCGCCGAGTTGATCTCATGGGTGATCTCGTTCAGCCGGGTGGTAGCGCGGGCAATCTGCGAAGATCCGTGCGACTGCTCGTTGGTGGCGGCGCCGATTTCCTGCGCGAACTTGTACACCTCGGTCACCACATTCGAGATCTTGCGCAGCGCGGCGTTCAGTTCCGAACCCAGGTTCAGCCCCTCGTTCACGATGGTGGTGCTGTTCTCCATGTTCTGGACTGCCTTGCGCGCTTCCTTCTGAATGCTCTGGATCAGTTCGGAGATTTCCTTGGTGGACTGCGCCGACTTCTCGGCCAGTTTCCGGACTTCGTCGGCCACCACCGCAAATCCCAATCCGTGCTCGCCGGCGCGGGCCGCTTCGATCGCGGCGTTGAGGGCCAGCANNCCGATGCCGCTGTGTACTTCTTCGCGGCTGCGGTTGGAAATGTCGAGCAGCACTTTGGCTGTGTCCGCCACCCGCTGGATGGAGGCCACCATCTCGTCAATCGAGGCCGAAGTCTCGCTGACGCTGGAAGCCTGGGTCTGGGTGCTCTTCACCATGTTCTGCACGTTCACGCTCATCTCGTGCATGGTGCTGGTGACTTCATCAATCGCCGACGATGTTTGCAGGCTGATCTTGGCCGATTCGTCGGAAGCTCCCGCCACCTGGCTGGACGCGCTGGCCACTTGCGAGGACGCGTCCCGCACACTGCGGACCAGCCCGCGCAGGCCTTCGATCATGCGCGCAAATGCATTGCCCAGCGTGTCGTTGGCGGAACGGGGCGCAACTTCCAGGGCCAGGTTGCCCCCGGCGATCGCCTCCGATACGGTGGCCATCTCTTTCAGATACTTCACCATGGAATCGAAAGTTCGGGCCAGATCTCCGATTTCGTCTTTGGCTTGTATATCAATGGAGTGGTTCAAGTCGCCCGACTCGCCGATCTGCCTGGCCACATAGATCAAGCTGGCCAGCGGGGTGGAGATGGCTTTGGTGGTGCGGTAGGCGACGATCCCGCCCAGGATCAGCGCGAACAGCGAACTGAAGACCGCGACGGCGATGGTGGCGGCGGTGGCCCATTCATCGGAGCGACGCCGCTCCCCCAAAAGCGTGCTGTTCTGCTTGTCGGCTTCATCCAGAAGTTCGCTGGAGCGGACCACCCAGGAATTCGGATCCTTCTGCAGATAGAAAATCTGCAGTTCGGCGACCGTGGCGTTGCCGTTGTCGACCTGGCGCCGCTTTTCCACCATCGGATTGGCGAACTCGGCGGCCCAGTTCTGTTCCAGTTGCTGTACTTTTTCCAGCAGGCCGCGCTCCTGGTCGGAGTTCACCAGGTCCTCGGCCCAGTGCAGTGCTTCCCCCAACTGGCGTTCCCCTTCGGTCATCTTCTCCACATCCCGGGTGTCGCCGCTGAGCAGGTAGTTCTGCAGGTGGAGGCGGTTCTGCATCATCCGGAAGCGCACCGCCGAGGTGGCCTGGGTCATTTCCATGGACTTCTGCGCCGCCGCCTTGGTGGAATGCTCGCGCCATACCGCCACCAGGTTCACGGCCAGCAGAAACAGAACCGTTGCCAGGATGATGCTGAAAGCTATGTACAGCTTTTTACCGATTTTCATCGCTTGCCTTCCCTCAACTGCCTGTCTGGGCCGCACCGCCACCTTACTGGGAGGGATCGAAGTGAAATTCCACCACTCCTGTGGTTTCTTCGCTGCCCGGCTCGTAGCGCCACTTCTTTAATGCCTCCATCGCAGAGTTCGCCAGAACCGGGTGACCACCAATCAGCTTGGTGTTCTTGATGCTGCCGTTATTGGCGATCGTGACCTGGATCTTCACCACTCCGGTGATGTTCATCCGGCGCGCCAGGTCGGGATACGACGGCGCGACCTTGTTTCTCAGCTTGCGAGTGATCTCTTCCTGCCCCTGAGCAAAGGCCGGGTTCAACGCGACGCATCCGCCTGCCACCAGCAGACCCACCGCGATCCAATGACGTAGGGTTCGAAAAGGCACAATTCCTCCCAGGGTCCTTGACCGCTGATTCCCGTGCATCCTCCGTACCAGCAGGTCACGAACGGTGCTTCGGGCTGATTACTTTAGTGACGACTGTAAAGTGCTGATTAATAGATAGTTACAATTAGAGGCTCCAGCGGGCCCGAGGATCCTCCGGGCGCTGGCCGGGGGACGGGTGGCAAGTGCCATTTTCTGCTTCCAGATTGAGACAAATCCGCCAATTTCCGGCACCCGTTTCACACTTTGACACTCACGGGGACTATCTCCTTGACTCAATTTGAGAATCCAGAGTACGTTTTATCTTTAATACAATTATTTTCAACCGCTTAACGAGCGGAAAGGTGTGCACTGAGCAGCCCCACCGGAAATTCGGCTCCCCCATCAGAGACGGCCTCCCGTTCTGACGACGCGTTTCAGAAACTGCTGCTGAATCTCTCCCGCGCCGCCTTCCAGGGCACCGATTCCAGTCAACTCATCCAGTTGTTCTGCCGCCTGGCGCGCGAATTTTTCGCAGGAAGCGGCGCCTACTTCTGGAGCCGCACTTCCGAGGGCGAGTTAACCGGCGCCGAGGCCGACGGCAACCAGGCCGACCATTTTCGCGGCCGGCAGCTGCGCGCCGGGGACTCGGCGGTCGCGCTCGAGGCCGTCCAGAGCCGGCGAACCATCTTCCGCAACCGGATTGATCCCCAGCGCTATCCGCTGGTGGCCGAGTTCCGCGCCCAGGCCATCATGTCCGCTCCCCTGTTGGTGTTCAACGAAGTGATTGGAGCCATCGCCTTTTTGCGCGATGCGCCCGACGCCCAGTTTGTCGAGGACGACGCCGCCAAAGCGACCATCCTGGCCGGCCAGTTGGGAACGGCCCTCGAAGCGCTCCGTCTCAAGCAGTTGTCGGGAGAAGAGCACCGCCGGGCCATGATTCTGGCCGAAGTGGCGAACTCCCTGAATGGCATGCCCGACACCTCTTCGGTGATGGAGAGCCTGGCTGACCGGCTGCGCGTCCTGCTGCGCTCGCCGGTGGTGGTGATCTTCGTTCAAGCCGGTGATTGCTTCCAAATGCAGGCGGCGGCCGCGGATACGCCGGCGCTGGCGCGCGCCATCCGCGCTCTCCACGAGGAGAAAAAGCTGCGCTCCGCGGCCGAGATCGCCGCCCGCGCCGTGGCTGCGGGCGAACGCATTACCGTCGCGGTCGACTCCGCTTCTCATTTTGGAGAGGACCTTCCTTCTGGAGTCCTGATTGCCGCCCCATTTCGTGCCTCGCGCTCGCATGGAGTCATCCTGGTCTACCCGCGCCAGTCTCCCCCCTTTAGCGAGGACGAAAAGTCCCTGGTTACGGCCCTCGCCGGGTTCGGGGCGGTGGCGATCGCCAATGCCGAGTTGTATGGCATGGCGCGGGCCCAGGCGCAGGAACTGCACGAGATCCTCGAAATCTCCTTTGAACTGGGGTCAGCGGGGAAACTCGACCAGTTCATGCGCACCTTCGTCATGCGCGCTTCCACCTTCCTCGGATTCCGCCGGTGCTTTATCGGACTTCTGGAAAATGACGTGTTCCATATCCGATGGGCGCTGGAAGACGGACACGCGCGCCCCGCCGATATCCCGCTCTACGAGGGCGTGGCCACCCAGGCGCTGAAGCGCAAGGAAGTCTTCCACACCGAAGACGCTTCCCGGACCCCGGGCGCCAATCAGGAATTCATCGCGGCCTTCAAAATCAAGCAACTGCTGGCCGTGCCCCTGCTCGGTTCCAACGGTAGCCTGCTGGGGATGTTCGGCGTACTCGATCAGCGCCAGCCGGGACACATTACCCCGGAGGACGTGCGCCGGGCCCGCGCTCTGGCGGCACAGGCTGCCATCGCCCTGGAACTGACCCGGAATCTGCACGATTCCGAGCAGGTCCGCCATCGTGCCGAAGCGCTGGTCGCGCTCGCCCTGGAGTTAAACACCGTCCTGCACCTCCCCGAGTTCACCCGCAATTTTGCCCGCCGGGCCGCCGACATTCTGGGAGGCCGGGCGGTGGCGCTCAGCCTTTTCCCGAAGGGCGCGCTGGAAACCGTGCTGCTATGCGGTCCCGCCGAGGTCGAGGACCAGGCTCTCCTGCACCGCTTCAACTCGGAGTTGCGTTCCGTGCTGGCCAAGCACGATACCGACGTCGTGTTTGCTCCGGCGAGCGAGCTTCTCGGAGCCTCCCTCGCTTCCACCCTGGGATGGACGGACTGCACGTTGGTCCGTCTGGCGGGCGCTTCCGGAGGCCTCACCGGAGTCCTCTGCCTGGCCGATCGCGGGTCGGCCCCCACTCCGGAGGACATCCAACTGCTCCGGGCGGTCGCCGGGCATGCCTCCATTGCCCTGGAGAATGCGTGCCTGTTTACGCGCATGGAAGAGGCCAACCGGCATTGGGTCGAAGTCTTCGACGCGATCAGCGATTACATCGTTGTCCACGACGAGGCGCAGAACATCTTGCGCGTCAATCGTCCCCTGGCCGATTTTGTCGGGTTGGCCCCCGAACAACTGATCGGGGTCAACATGCGCGCGCTCCAGGCNNCTGTCCGCCGGGGTGCCTCCGCACTCCTGCCCTTTTTGCCGGAGCGGCGACGGCCTCGACGAATATGTGCACCCCATCCAGGAGCGCACCTACCTCATCTCCACCTCGCGCATCCGCGGCGCCGATCGCCCCCAGATGCAGACCGTGCATGTGCTGAAGGACATCACCGACCGGCGCGAAGCTGAACGCCGTTATCGCGAGCTCTTCGACAACATCCAGGAGGGTATTTTCTTTTCTACTCCCCAGGGCCGATTCATTGAAGTCAACGACGCCCTGGTCCGCATCCTCGGCTACAGCACGCGCGAAGAAGTGCTCCAGCTCGACATTCCCTCCCAGGTCTACTTTTCACCCGAGGAGCGGCAGGAAAACGCGGCGGTCCTGGAGCGGGAGGGCGGGTTGCGCAACTTCGAGGATGTGCTGCGGCGCAAGGACGGATCGCCCATCCATGTCCTCATCAACTGCTTTGCGGTGCGCGATCCCTCCGGACAAGTCCTGCAATACCGCGGCCTGCTGCTCGATGTCAGCGGACTGCGCCAGTCGCAAACCGAATTGCAGCGGGAGCGCGATTTCTCCAACCAGATTCTGAACCACACGCAGAGCCTGATTCTGGTCACCGGCACCGAGGGCGTGATCAGTTATGCCAACCGCCGATGGAGCGGACTGGGATTCGAGCAAAACCATCTGCTGGGGCGTCCGCTGCCGGAATTAGCGGCACCCTCCCGCCGGGCCGGGCTGCACGACGCACTGGCTGCCGTCGCCCGTGGGCAACAGGTGGACAACTTCGATCTACAACTGGTCCGTGGCGATGGCGCCAGCGGCCGTTTTTCGGTGAATCTGAGCCCCATCAGCGGGGACGATGGCCGCGTCAACAGCGTCGTGGTGGTCATGACCGATGTCACCGACTCGGCCCTGCTGCAGTCCAAGCTGGTGCACGCGGAGCGAATGGCTGCGATCGGACAGCTCGTCTCCGGGGTGGCCCACGAAGTCAACAATCCCCTGACCGCCATTCTCGGGTTCACCGACCTGCTGATGGAGAATCCGGATCTGCCCGAAAGCGCGCGCCGCGACTTGCGCATTGTCCTGCAGGAAGCCCAGCGCACCAAGCAGATCGTACAGAACCTGCTCAGTTTTGCCCGTCAGACCCCGCCCCAGCGCCGACCGGTCCAGCTCAACGCCGTTCTGAGGCGCACCGTGCAGTTGCGCGCCTACGACTTCCACAGTCACGGCGTCGAGATCGTCGAGCGTCTCGATGAGTCCCTGCCCGAGGTGATCGGAGACTCGCACCAACTCCAGCAGGTGTTCCTCAATATTCTGAATAATGCGCACGATGCGGTTCACGAAATCGGGCGGGCTCCACGCATCGAGATTGCAAGCACCCGGAATGATTCCTTTGTCGAGGTTTCGTTCCGCGATAACGGCGTCGGGATCGCGCAACCCGACCGTATTTTTGATCCTTTCTTCACCACCAAGGAAGTGGGTAAGGGAACGGGATTGGGCCTCAGCATCTGTTATGGGATCGTCCGCGAACATGGCGGCGAAGTGGTGTGTCACAACAACCTGGACACCGAGGGAGCAACCTTCATCGTCCGCCTGCCATGGGCGGCCGATGGGGCAACGTTTGGAGCCGTGGCAGGAGTGCAGCCAAGATGACGCAGACGGGAACGCAACCGGCTTGCGCGCCGGTGCTTCTGATTGAAGATGAGGGGGGGATCCGGGAGTTCGTTCGCTCCGTCCTGGAGCGCTACGGATATCAGGTCGTCACCGCCGAATCGGGCGCCGACGCCTTGCGCCTGCTGGCCAACGGCCAGTTTCAGGGCGTGGTCTCCGACATGCGCACCCCGGGCGGCGTGGATGGCGCCCAGGTCCATGCCTGGATCACCACCCATCGTCCCGAACTCGCCTCCCGGCTGGTATTCATCACTGGCGATATCGCCAACGACGAGACCGCCGCCACCTTGCGCAGGACCGGCGCACCCTGCCTGGAGAAACCCTTCCGGGTGCGTGAGTTTATTGCCGTAGTCGAAAACACCATGGGTAAGGCATGGCATGAGTAGTGGCGATTTCAAAATCCGCCTGCTGGTCGTGGACGACGAGCAGAGCATCCGCAAGCTCTGCATGACCGTCGGCGAGTCGCTGGGGTTCGCCTGCCTCGAGGCCGAAAGCGGCGAGGCGGCGCTGGCGCTGCTCGAAGAACAGCCCACCCACATGGTCCTCACCGACATGATCATGCCCCGCATGTCGGGACTTGAGTTTCTGGAGCAGGTCAAGCACGTGCTGCCCCGCACCGTGGTTGCGGTCATGACGGGACACGGCTCCATCGAAACCGCCGTGCAGGCGATGCGGCTCGGCGCTTACGACTACATCACCAAGCCCTTCGCGCCACTCGACGAGTTGCGCCTGTTCCTGCGGCGGATGGCCGACAAGATCCGCCTGGAAGAAGAGAACCAGTACCTGCGGGAGCGCTCGGATTCTGAAACCGCCGCGCACGGCATCGTCGGGAATTCTCCCGGCATCCAGCACGTACTGCGCATGATTTCCCGCCTGAAAGATACCCGCACCCCGGTGCTCATCTCCGGAGAGAGCGGAACCGGCAAAGAGCTGGTGGCCCGCGCCCTGCATTATCGCGGCACCTTCGCCAGCCGTCCTTTTGTCGCCGTGGATTGTGGATCCCTGGTGCCCACGCTGATCGAAAGCGAACT
>PMCH01000106.1:870-3564 GCA_003154055.1 Acidobacteriaceae bacterium | reverse complement strand
AGATAAATCACAAAAATGCTGAAGTTCGCCCCCGCCAGCAAAAACTTGAACGGCGCCGGCACCGACGATGGCGAGAAAAACCCCTCAATCGTCCCCGCGACGATCAGCATGGGGATCACCCCCACCAGCAGTTGCACCGCTTCGCTCCCGCCCACCGCGAGCGAGTCCCGCCGCGACAACGGTCCCGGAAACAGTAGCGCCTGCGCTATCCGCAATCCCGCGCCTCCCGCAATAAAGATGGCCGGCAACTCCAGCACACCATGGGGCGCGACAAAGCTCCATAGGGGAATGCTCATCTGGTTTAGCCCGCACGCCACGCCGATCACTCCCAGCATCACGCCATTGAAGAAGAGCAGGTAAACGGTGCCGAGCCCCGCGGTCATCCCGGACGCAAACGTCATGAACGACACGCTCATGTTATTTGTCATGATGAAGCTCGATTCCTGAGGCTTCACTGAGACAATGGAGTCGGTCCACATCTTGTGCTGCTCGATGGTGCTGACCATGTGCGGCCCGAGAAATTCCCGCATGAAGTCGGGATTCGAGAGCGTAATGAATAACCCGGCCAAGGCACCCACTGCGAAGATCGCCGTTGCCGTCAGCGTGTAAGGCAAGAAACGCCGAAAAATGCGCGGATATTCGTCGCGAAAGAAACGAACCACGCCGCCCACGGTTTTCTTCTGCCCGGAGTAGAGTGCATTATGCGCGCGGCCCAGCAGTTGATTGAGATATCGTGCTTGCTGCACACTGCTGGAGTCGCCGCGCACGGCCGAAAGGTCGGTCGCGGTCTGGCGGTACAGTAGTCCTAACTCGCGGAGTTCATCCCGGCCCAGGGAATGCAATCCATGTCCCTTGACCTCCCCGAGCAGGGACTCGAGGCGTGTCCAGTAAGGTTGGCGCTTCTTTAGCCACGAAACGGAGATCATCGCTTGGATCCGATTGAGAAGCTTACCATCGAAACGCCCGAGCAGATCGCGCTCGAGTTTCCGCTGGCGGGAGTGGGCAGCCGAGGCATGGCACTGCTGGTGGATACGTTGGTTCAGGGAGTTACTGCCCTCGTCGTGATAGTCGCCGCGATGCTGCTTGGTCCCGATCTCTCGATTTATTGGACGAGCGCCGGAAAATGGATGACGGCGGCAGTTATCATCTTGCTCTTCTGCCTCTATTGGGGATACTTTGCGATCTTCGAAGCTCTCTGGA
The DNA here is from genome assembly GCA_003154055.1 of Acidobacteriaceae bacterium. Classification (GTDB taxonomy): domain Bacteria; phylum Acidobacteriota; class Terriglobia; order Terriglobales; family Acidobacteriaceae; genus Acidiflorens. The sequence continues at coordinate 2,364 of PMCH01000106.1, read as the reverse complement.
ACGGGCAAACACCCGGGAAGCGCCAGGCGAAGATCCGTGTCATCAGCGCCAGCGGACGCCCCATCACCGTCTTCGAGTCGATCGCGAGGAACTTCATGCGCGCCATCGATTCGCAACTTCTTTACGTAGTCGGAGCGGTCTCCATCGCCGTGGACAAGAACAACCGGCGCCTGGGCGACATGGTCGCGGGCACGGTGGTCGTGCACGAGATCCAGGAGCAGGGCGACTCGTATTGGTACGCGCAGGAGCGCACCTCGGCCACGTCTCCTCCGGCAGAGGCAATCGGCACTCTGACGGAACAGGAATTTCAACTGATCGAGACTTTTCTGAATCGCCGCCTGGACTTGCCCAGCATGCAGCGCTTGCAGTCCGCCAAAGATATCGCCGACCGCATCGGCGCGCACCTCAAGGTAGCGCCCGCCGATCGCCCGTCGCCCGAGGACTTTCTTGAGGAAGTGTCACGTCGCTACCGGGACACGGCCAGGTTCCGCTGATGTATGCAATCCCCTCCGGGCACATTGCAACGTATATGAGGGTCGACTCGATCCGATTCGGGAGGATGTTCCGATGCCCTCGATTCATGCACCATCGCTAAAACAACTGAGCGCCTGGCTTCCGCTGGCAATGTCATTTACCGCCTTGGCCATCGTGCTCGGCCACCTCGCCATGTTCGGTATTGCTCGCGAAGCCGACGAGGGGGCGGCAGCCCATCTGTTTCAGTTGCTTATGGCTGGACAGATACCGGTGGTGGCATTCTTCGCAATCAAGTGGCTGCCTGCAAATCCAAGGCACGCGCTTCCAGTACTGGCTCTACAAGTTGTGGCGGCCATTGCAGCATTTGCGCCAGTTTTCTATTTCCACTTGTAGCGATAGCGCCAAGTTAAGAGCGAGGGGTGGAAAGACCTTCTTTTACCAGTCGCCCGCCGTCAGGTAGTCGTGAATGCCCTTCGCCGCTCTCCGCCCCGCCCCCATCGCCAGAATCACGGTCGCGCTTCCCGTAACAATATCCCCGCCCGCGAAAACACCTTTGCGTGACGTCCTCTGCGACGTTGCGTCGGCTTCAATGTAGCCCTTCTTATTAGTATTGAGCCCAGGCGTTGTGCTCTGCACAATCGGATTTGCGCTGGTCCCGATCGCAATCACCGCCACAGAAAGCGGCAGGTCGAACTCGGAGCCCTTGATCTCCACCGGACGCCGTCGTCCGGAAGCATCCGGCTCGCCTAGTTCCATCTTGATGCAGCGAGCGCCGGTGAGCCATCCCTTGCCGTCGGACAGGAATTCGACTGGAGCGGTCAGTACCTGGAACTCGATGCCTTCCTGCTTGGCGTGTTTCACTTCCTCAAGGCGCGCCGGCATCTCGACTTCACTACGACGATAGAGTACGTACGCCTTGCGGGCGCCCAGTCGCAACGCGGAGCGTATCGCATCGAGCGCAGTGTTCCCGCCGCCAATCACCGCCACGTCCTTGCCGCGGAAATCCACCATGGGCTCGTC
>PMCH01000106.1:0-850 GCA_003154055.1 Acidobacteriaceae bacterium | reverse complement strand
GTCTCAAATTCCACGCCCATCGCGCGCATGTAGTCCACCTGCTCACGGATGATCTTCTTCGGCAGGCGGAACTCCGGAATGCCATACACCAGCACGCCGCCAACCTCATGCAGCGCTTCGAAAACATGCACCTGGTGTCCCCGCTGCACCAGGTCGCCCGCGACCGTCAGGCCGGAGGGCCCACTGCCCACGACGGCGACTTTCTTTCCCGTCGGGGGCGCCTTCACGATGTTCTTGGAGTCGAAATGCTGTTGCTCGTAGTCGGCCACGAAGCGCTCAAGGTATCCGATGCCGAGAGACTCGCCCCTCTTGCAGAGCAGGCAACCACCCTCGCAGTGATCCTCCTGCGGGCACACGCGCCCGGTGATTGCCGGCAGCACATTGTCCTCGCGTATCTTTGCCGCCGCGCCCAGATAGTTGCCCTCTACGATCAACTGGACGAACTCCTTCACCTTCACTCCCACTGGGCAATCCTTCGTACATGTGGGCTTGGCACATTCCAGGCAGCGGATCGCTTCCTGCCGCGCCACTTCTTCCGGATAGCCAAGGTTCACTTCGGTGAACTGCTTGGCCCGCTCCAGCGCCGGCTGCTCGGGCATATGTTGCCGCGGCATCTTGATGCGCTCTTTGTTTGGGACAGGGTTCTTGGATTTGGTCGGCGTCGTGGTCATCGCTTCGCCTCCAGGGTGGAAGTCAGTTCCTCATGAGTGGCGCCGTTCTTTGCTTTCTCAAGCTGGCACTTGTAGTCGTCCATGGAGCGCTTCTCGGCGTCGCGATACATCGAGTTTCTCTGCACCAGGACGGCGAAATCCACCCGGTGAGCGTCAAATTCCGGCCCATCCACGCATGC
>PMCH01000161.1:11911-12611 GCA_003154055.1 Acidobacteriaceae bacterium | reverse complement strand
GTTCGGATTCCGAAGCCGGTCGTCGAGCAAGCCAAGTTGAAGGAAGGGGATTCGCTGGAGATCGAAGCCGCTGCCGAAGGCCACGTTGAACTGCGCCGGGCAACCAAGATCCCTACCCTGACACAGCTGATTTCCAAGATCACTCCCGAGAACCGCTATGCCGAGATCTCCGCCGGCAGGGAAGTGGGGAAGGAAGTTGTGGAATGGTGATTCCCTATGTTCCGGAGGCTGGGGACATCGTCATGATGGATTTCGATCCGCAAATTGGCCGCGAACCGGCTATGCGGCGTCCTGCACTTGTGCTCACCGATCAGCGGTACAACCGCGCCAGCGGCCTCGCCATTGTTTGCCCACTTACAAGTAAACGCAAACCCTATCCCTTCGCCCTCCCGATTGACGTTGACCAGGTCGAGGGTGCTGTTCTGGTCGATCAGTTGAAGAGCATGGATTGGGCTGGTCGAAAAGCGGCGTTTCACTCCAAGGCTGAGCCTGCCCTAGTCAGCAAAGTGCGGCAGTATGTCGCGGTCCTGTTGGCGATTCGCTAACCAGCAGTCTGCACGTAGGACGCCTCCGTTTGCTTCACCCACTGCGCGGATGGTACAAACCTCCCGAGGCATCCACTCGTGAAAAAACTTATTGTTATCCCTGTGCTGGCTGTTTTGTTAGGGGTCACACTCCTCGCTGCCGATCGCTCTCGCGT
>PMCH01000161.1:0-11870 GCA_003154055.1 Acidobacteriaceae bacterium | reverse complement strand
GATTTTCCGGACGACCGCCTGAGCGACGAAGAATCCACCCGCCAGAGCTACTTCATTGGCCTTGCCTTTTCGAGTGACGGCAAGCATCTGTATGCGTCGATGGGCTCGATCACCGACCCTGAGGGCAAGAAACCTAAGAGTACGGGTAACGGCATCGCTGTGTACAAGTTCGCAGCGGGCGAAGTCACGCCGGAACGCTTCATCAAGATTCCCCCGCAAACGCTTGCGGCGGGGAAGGTGGTTTCGTTTGGCGTGCGCAAGACCGGGGCGGGGACAGCACCTCCTTTTCCTGCAGGGTTTGCTGTGTTGCCCGGCGCGAAGGGCGATCGGCTGCTGGTAGCCAACAATCTCTCGGACAATGTTGTGATGCTTGACGTGAGTTCCGGAGAGATCCTGAAGTCATTTGATCTGAGCCGGAGCCGTTATGTGCCGAGCGCGTTTCCGTACACGGTGGTTGCTAACAAAGCGGGGACGAAAGCCTGGTGCAGTTTATGGAATGGGTCGGCTGTGGCTGAATTGAATCTCGAAACCGGCAAGGTCTCCCGCTGGATTGATTTGCGGAAGCCCGCCGAACCCATTGCTCCCAGTTCTCATCCCACGGCGATGCTGCTGAGCCCGAATGAAGACACGCTCTACGTGGCGCTTGCCAACGCCGACATCGTCGCGGCCGTCGATTTGAAACACGGTGTTGATCTTCGCGACTATTTCGTCAGTTTCAAGAACCACGGTTCCGTCCCTCAAGCCATCGCGCTATCTCCCGACGGCAAGCGTCTTTACGCAGCCAGTGCTTCGGCCGATGCGATTGCTGTGTTCGAAGTCAAAGACGTCCCGAACCTGACCACAAACCCGATCCTCTTTGGCCCGACTGAGGACCCCCTCGGCTTCATTCCAACCGAGTGGTATCCCAGCGCGCTGGCGATCTCCGGTAACGATCTGCTGGTTGCCACGGCCAAGGGCCAGGGGAGCGGCCCGAATGACATGCAAGGCACGCTCAAAGGCGAACGCAAGAGAAAAGAGCATCCGTATATTCCGACGCTGATCGGTGGTTCTATCCAGCGCCTCGGCCTCGCCGACATTGACAAGAATCTGGCAGCCTACACTCGACAAGTCGAAGAGGACAACCTTCTCCGGGCCGATCCGGGTAAGTTCACGTTCGCCGGCGGAAAGAATCCCATTCGCCACGTGATCTACATCCTGAAAGAGAACCGGACTTACGACCAGGTGCTGGGTGACTTGCCGGTGGGGGACGGCGACCCGTCGCTGACCATGTATGGCGCCGACATCACTCCCAACCAGCACAAGCTCGCTCTTCAGTTTGGGGTGCTGGATAACTTCTATGACAGTGGCGAAGTGTCGGGTGACGGGCACATCTGGTCNNACCTACGACGCCGACGGCACCATGGCGGAAGAGTTGCCGCTGGAGCAGGGAATTCCAGATATTGATGATCCGGGTACAGGTTTCATCTGGGACAACCTGGCGAAACGCGGGCTGAGCTACCGGATCTATGGCGAGTTCGTCCAGGGTGTGTGGTGCAAAGATCAAAAAGCAAAGTCGCCCAAGGAAGGGACACCTTCTCCGACATCGGCACCTTGTCCTTCCGCCGATATCAGGAAAGGTGAGCCGCTGCCGGCCCATATGGGCAATCCGCGGGGCGGGCCAAGTCCGTGGCCTTGGGCGGTGCCGCGGTTGAATCGCGTGCGGCCAACCAAGGTAGCGTTGCGCGAACACTACGATCCGCAGTATCCCGACTTCAACACAGAGTATCCGGACCAGCTCCGCGCCGATGAATTCCTGCGGGAGTTTGATGAGTTCGTGAAAGCGCGGGGAAAGGCCAGGGAACTGCCGCAATTCATCCTGCTGTATCTGCCGGATGATCACACCAGCGGAACGCGTCCGGGTCATCCCACCCCGCAGGCGTCGGTCGCGGACAACGATCTGGCGGTGGGGCGTGTGGTGGAAGCCGTTTCGCACACCGCGTACTGGGACGACACAGCCATCTTCATCCTCGAAGACGACGCACAGGACGGCGCCGACCACGTAGATGCTCACCGCTCGACCGCGTTCGTGATCAGCAAGTATTCGCCGCGCACGGAGAAGGCATTTTTGGATCACAACTTCTATACGACAGTCAGCATGATTCACACAATGGAAGAGCTGCTGGGCCTCCCGCCGATGAACCTCTTCGATGCGCATGCGCCCCTGATGACGCCTCTGCTCTCGGGGCCGGGAACCCAGCCACCGTATACGGTTGACGATAGCAATTTGCGCAATGGCCTCGTGTACAAGATGAACGCGAAGAAGGCGCCCGGAGCGAAGGAGTCGTCGAAGATGGATTTCTCGAGGCCCGACGCCGCGAACGCCGCCCGACTGAACGAAATTCTCTGGCGCAACGCAAAGGGCGACGTGCCCATGCCGGCACCGCAGCACTCGGACTCCACGCCGTAGTCGCGACTCGGCTAAAATGCTTGCGTGGGGTCTCCGATCGAGTGCACAAACCTGCGCAAGACCTACGACGGCAAAATAGAGGCCGTCCGTGGGCTCAGCCTGCGTATTGAAGCGGGGGAGTGTTTCGGCCTACTGGGGCCGAACGGAGCAGGGAAGACCACAACCATTGAAATTCTTGAAGGCGTGCTCGCAGCAACCTCTGGCGAGGTTCGAATCTTCGGTCATAGCTGGGACGAGAACCCCCGCCAGTTGCGGGAATGGATTGGAATCTCGTTGCAGGAAACCCGGCTTTCGGAAAAGCTGAGCGTGCGCGAGACCATTGAGCTTTTCGCCAGCTTCTATCGCGAGCCGCGCCCGACAGCACACGTTCTCGAAGAGCTTCAACTTACTGAAAAAGCAGATAGCTGGGTTGGCAAGCTGTCAGGCGGGCAAAAACAACGGCTGGCGGTTGCTACAGCGCTGGTCGGCAACCCGCGCATCCTGTTCCTCGATGAGCCCACGACCGGCCTTGATCCGCAGAGTCGCCGCCAGCTCTGGGACATCGTGCGCGCCTTCCAGAAGAAGGGCGGCACGGTTCTTCTGACCACGCACTACATGGACGAGGCCGAGCGGCTTTGTGATCGCCTCGCGATTGTGGATCACGGAGTAATCATCGCCGAGGGAACGCCGCCGGATCTGATTGATCGTCTCGGCGGACATCACGTCGTCGAGTTCGAAACCAGCGGCAGTCAGAACGGCTACGGGCTCGATGTTTGGCAGAAATTGCCGGGCGTCGAGTCGGTTCGCCATGAGGACAGTGCAGTTTGCCTCAATGTGCGCGAACCGCATCTGACGATTCCGGCGCTGCTGGCCGCCGTCAACCAGCAGGGGCAGCAACTCGAACATCTCAGCACGCGTCAGGCCAGCCTCGAAGACGTTTTCGTGAACTTGACCGGCCGCCATCTGCGGGAGGATTAAATGCCCACTGAAACCACCACGCCGCAGACTCCGGAGGTTCAAGATCGCGCGCCGGTACCCGCCGCTCCCGCTCGCGTCAATGGCCGCTGGACTGGATACCGGCAGCTGCTCTGGGTTCGCCTGCTCGAACTCAAACGTGAGCCTGAAATCGTGTTCTGGGTATTCGGTTTCCCGCTATTGCTTTCGCTGGGTCTCGGAATTGCGTTTCGCAACAAGCCCGTCGACACGACTTCCGTCGCCGTCGTCGCTGGCAATGACGCGGCAAAGACGATGACGATGCTGCGCGGTTCATCGGGGCACTCCGTCATCCACGCGGCAGTACTCGAGCGCGAGGCGGCTCTGAAGGGCTTTCATTTCGGCAAGTTCGACCTGGTCGTCGAGCCGAATGCCGATGGCAGCTATACCTATTATTACGATCCCGCGCGCCCGGAGAGCGTTTTGTCGCGAGCTGAGATCGACGCGGCGTTGCAGGCGGCAGCGGGACGCAAAGACATCCTCGCCACATCAACCCAGGCTTCCAGCGAGCCAGGATCGCGCTACATCGATTTCCTGATCCCGGGCTTGATTGGCATGAGCCTGATGAATTCCGGCATGTGGGGAATTGGCTTCTCCCTGGTGGACATGCGTCAGCGGAAGCTGATGAAGCGCTTTGTGGCGACACCCATGCGGCGCAGCGATTTCCTGCTCGCTGTTATGAGCAGCCGCCTGGTGCTGATGGTGATTGAAGTCGGTCTGCTGCTGGTTTTCGGCATGCTGGTGTTTCACATGCCCGTGGCGGGATCGATTATGTCGGTAGTCGTGCTCGGCTCGATCGGAGCCGTTGCCTTCGGTGGGGTCGGCCTTCTTACTGCTTGCCGAGCTCAGAAAGTCGAGAGCGTCAGCGGTCTGATCAACCTGGTCATGATGCCAATGTGGATTTTCTCCGGCGTCTTTTTTCCCTACGAGCACTTCCCGACGATGGCCCAGCCCTTTATCAAGGTTTTGCCTCTGACCGCCCTCAACGACGCGCTGCGGGCGACGATCTTGGAGGGCGCTTCGCTGGCCTCGCAGTCAGGACGGCTTCTGGTGCTGGTGCTTTGGGGCGGACTGTCGTTCCTCCTTGCGCTGCGTTGGTTTCGGTGGACTTAGACTACGCTGCCCCTTTTTTCTTTCGGAACTCGTCGAAGCAGTCCAGGAACCGGTCGATATCCTGCTTCGAAATGTAGTACGGCGTGGACAGCCGCAGTTTGTGCGGATCGGCGCCACGAATACGAATCTTCCGTTCCTTCCACAACCAGCTTTCCAGTTCCATTCGAGGTAGCGGCGGAACGTTCACGGTGACGATGGCGCATCGCATCGATGCATCGGGAGAGGTCCATGACTGCGCGCCGCGCTTGATCATGGCAGCCAGAATGTAGTCACCAAGCTGGCGGTGGCGGCGTTCAATCCGGTCCATTCCGATGTCGTTGGCTAACTGGATGGCCGCGCGCAAGCCTGCCAGCGCCGGGACATTCGAGCTGCCGATACGCTGGAAGCGCTCGGCGCGAATCTTGGGATCGTCCCAGCCTTCGGTGGCAATCGTGTTCCACATGCGGTCAATGATCTCGTCGCGGACGTAGAGAAAACCCGATCCCTTGGGTGCCTGCAGCCACTTGTGCGGGCTGGAAGAGTAGAGGTCGCAGCCCAGGTCGTGCAGGTTCAGGCGCATCATGCCGGGAACATGCGCGCCGTCCACCGCTGAGATAATTCCTTTGCTGCGGGCCAGGGCGCTGAGTTCTCTCGCCGGCAACACCGCCCCGCTGAACGTGCTGATGTGGCTGAAGAACAGGACGCCGGTGCGGGGAGTAATGGCGTCGTTGAACAGGTTCAAGACCTGTGCCGGACTATCCACCGGCTTCGGAAGAGTGATCTTCTTGACCACAATTCCGTAGCGCCTGGCGCGCAGTTGCCAGGGCATCTCGCCGCCCGGATGCTCCTGGTCGGTCATGAGCACCTCGTCGCCAGCTTTCAGGTCTAGACCATTCGCGATGTAGCTGTTAGCCTCGGTCGCGTTTCGCAGCAGTGCGATTTCATTGCGATCGCACCCGACAAAAGCGGCCAGGGGATCACGGAACTTATTCCAGGATGCATATCCCCAGATGGGGTAGTCCTCGGGATCGGCTTCGTTGAGTTTTTCCGAGGCTTCATAGGACTCGAAGATGGCGCGCAGCACCGGGGCTGGGCTGGATCCGACCGTGCCGTTGTTCAGGTAGACCTCGTCAGGGGGGATGAGGAATTGCTGGCGCATTTCACGCCAGTAGGCGTCCTCGTTCGAGTTCAACAGGGAGCGATCCGGTAACCCGGAGGGTGCGGACTGCAGTTGAGCCCACAGATTTCCCGGCATGACCAGGCCTGCGGCGAGCGAGGATGCCAGCGAGGAGGTAAGAAAGCCGCGACGATTGAGCATATTGGAGTTCCGCCTGTGAAACGCGAAATGGTACACCCGGAAACATGAAACGCAAGGGGAGAATTGGGGGCTTTTGGCCGGGAGCACGGGAGTGTCGCGGCCGTCACCCGTGGCCTTTTGGGGCGCTCGGAGGACAGGAAGACACCGGGCAAAAATTGATAAGTAACTTTCTACCTGCAATGTGCGTCCAAACAACCAGGAAGTGTTGCAAGGCCCCCTTGCCACGGGGCGTATAATCGGATCACGCTAGCGGTTTCCGACGGGAGATTCCACATGTTGTTCCGTAAATCACTGATTCTGCTACTCTTGTTGGCTTTGGCGGTTCCTGCAGCTCTGGCTCAGGAGCAAAATCCTCCAGATCCGACCCCGCCGCAGGACTCTTCCACAGCCGCCGCGCCAGCGCCAAGCACACCGGCGCCGATTCAGGAGCCGGACGACAGCAAGGTTAAGCACGACGGAAGCAAGAATGACGTGGACGCCATCGGCAACCGTAAGGTCGGGGGCCGCGGAATGGGGAACTGGTACTCGCTGGAAACCGAGATTCGCATGGGCAAGGAGTATGCCCAGCAGGTCGAGGCCAGCGTGAAACTGGTGCAGGATCCGGTGGTGACGGAATACGTCAACCGGATTGGCCAGAACCTGGTGCGCAACTCTGATGCCCAGGTGCCCTTCACCATCAAGGTGATTGATTCCGACGAAGTGAACGCCTTCGCTCTTCCCGGCGGTTTCTTTTACGTCAATTCGGGGCTGATCCTGGCGGCCGACGAAGAGGCGGAACTGGCCGGAGTGATGGCCCACGAAATCGCGCACGTGGCCGCGCGCCACGCTACCCGGCAGATCACGCGGGCGCAATGGGCGAACATCGGAACCATCCCATTAATCTTTGTGGGCGGCGGAATCGGCTACGCGGTGCGCTCGGCCGCCAGCCTGGCGCTGCCGCTGTCGTTCCTGAGCTTCCAGCGCGGGTTTGAAGCGGAAGCCGACTACCTGGGTCTGCAATACATGTACAAGACTGGGTACGACCCGCAGGCGTTTGTCAGCTTCTTTGAAAAACTGCAGGCGAAAGAGAAGAAGAAGCCAGGCACCCTGGCCAAGGCCTTCGCAACTCACCCGCAGACGCCCGACCGGATCGAGAAGTCGCAGGAAGAAATCGGGAAGATCCTGCCCGCGCGCCCCCAGTATGTCGTGTCGACCTCGGAGTTTGATGACGTGAAGTCACGGCTGGCCGTGATTGAAAATCGGCATAAGGTTCTGGACGAGAAGGAAGGCAACCGTCCTTCGCTGCGCCGGACATCGAACAAGGACAAGTCCGCTGGAGATAGCAAGGACAAGACAGACGACGATCGCCCGACGCTGAAGCGGCGGGACGACACCACGCAGAACTAGCCGAAGCATCGGCAAACAAAACCGGCGGCCAATGGCCGCCGGTCTTATTTTGATCGGATACGGAGGAAATGCGCCGCCGGGGCTGAAGCCCTCATTCACTTAGACGGAGAACGCGGCCCTGAAGAGTCGCTTTTCCACGGCGATGCAGGCATTCGCCAATTTAACCGCAGCCCGGGAAGCCGTCCGACTGAGAACCGGGAACTGAGAACTGCCTTCAGGAACCGGCAGCGACTGATTTGACCTCAATCGTGTCGTCTTTGACTTCGCCGGTCACCTTCGCGTTTGACCCTGCCAGTTCATCCAATTTGTCCAGGGCGGACTTGTCTGCTGTCGCCAGCGTATAGACCTTGTCGCCGACCACCAGTGCGTACTTGGATCCGTGTTTCACACAGGCGCGGGTGCAATCCGCGTCGCCTCCGGGCATCTGGTGTTTGGCGCCGCACATGGCATCGCTGACCTTGCCGGTCATGGTCTTATCGGCAGCAAGCGCTGGAACCGCCGCGAGGCCGGCGAAAAGCTGGATGGTCAGAACCGCTGTGGCAAACTTGCTTAGGTTCATCGTTGACTGTCTCCTGAGAAAAAGTTGTCGGTGGTGGTATGGTAACGCACTAGTTAGGATTCGCAGTCAATGTGGGGCGTCGCAAATAGTTTGGGCATCATCTGGGCGTGAAGTGGATGGTGATATCCACGGTCTTGTCCGCCGCATTCACGGATTCATGAATACTGACACCCCAATGCACGCCTGGGGGCAGAAGCTTGGTATTGTCTTCCACGAACTTGTTCGGGTAATCGGCGTTGTAGGGTTCTCCCTCACGCAGCGTCCAAGCCTCCTGCACGCGTGCGGTCGACTGCGAATCCAGGCCCTGCAACTCGAGTTCACCCATCTTGTACTGGTCGCCCTCCGCCACCTTCAGGTCGTAATGCACCGTGTTTTTTTCTTCATCCAGCGCCGGCTCAGGCTTGAGGCGAACCGCCATGTATCCGCGGGAACGGTAAAGCCTGGCAATGCTCTCAAGATCGCGCTCCAGGCGCACGGCATCGGCGGGTTGACCTGGGAAGAGATGAATCAGCGGCTGCAGTTGATTGGCTGGCACCGCCGAGTCCCCGCTCCAGACGGCGTCGGTAACGGAAAAGACTTTGCCCGGCGTTACCGGAAACAGTGCATCTACCTGTACCTCTCCGGCTGTTTGTGCCACAACGCGCGCCTCGGGAGAAGCAAATGAGGCCTTCAGGTATCCGCGTTGAAGATAGACCGGCAGGAAGTCAACCCCCGCGACCTGGGCCAGGGGGGAGCGGAAGTACTCCGCTCCGGTGAGCTTGCGAGCTGCAGCTTTCAGCAGGGGAACTTGGTCCGGCGCCGCCCCAGGGAATTCCACATCGCGGATCAGGAACGCCATTCCCTCTACCCGGTAGGCGATTCCCGTCAGCGCGCCCCCTTCTTGCGGGCTCTCGCGCAGGTAGTTCACACGGCCGGGAACCTGCCTCTCATCGAGGATTGCCTGCAGCGCTTCGGATACCTGGTCAGGCAAGCTGCCACCTTCCGGTAACAAGGTCTTGAACAGCGGAACGCGCCGTTGCAGTTCGCTGGTCAACTGGGCATCCGTGAACCACACGAAGTTCTCGAAGTGCACAGGCAAGAGTTTTGCCTGGTCGGCGTCTTTGAGTTGGAGTTCGAGCTTGGTCCCCGCCGCCGAGTAGGAAAACGAATACGCTACGTCGGTGAACAGGCCCGTGCCGCCCAGTCGCCGCGCAGCCTCCCTGAAATCCGCATCCCCGACGTTCTCGCCCAACTGCAACCCGGCCGCGGGCACAATCTCCCTGTCGGTATAGCGCACCGTTCCAGTGACCTTGACCGAGATCAGCCTCCGTTCAGAAGCGGTCGCCGCTTTGTTGCCGGCAGGTTTTTGGGCCGAGGCGGTGGCGATTAGGAGCAAGAGCGGCGCGAGCGGGAAAAACAGAGTCTGTTTCATCTTTATTTTGAAGGTTGCGCAGCGGGAACAGCGGCGAAGTTCCTTTGCTTCACTGCAATTTCCATAAAAGCTTTGGCGGCCCGGCTGAGGGTGCGGTCTTTGCGGTAGACCAGGGCGAGGTCGCGCCGGATCTGGGCGTCGCTGAGAGAAACCACCGCCAGCGCATTCGCCCGGATATCCTCCTCAATGTTGGACCGGGCGATGAAGCCGACGCCGACATCAGCCGCCACAAAGCGCTTCAGCAGCTCGCTTGAGTCCAGTTCCATTGCATAGTGCGGTTTCAACTTCCGGTCGTAGAAGAGCGCTTCGAGCGCATCGCGGGTGTGGCCCGCCTTTGGGACCACCAGCGGATAGGCGGCAACCTTTGCGACGGTCGCGCTCTTCTTGGCCGACAGCGGGTGCCCGGGCGGCGTGATGACCACCAACTCGTCGCGGTGGATCATCACGCACTCCAGCCGGTTGTCGGTCACCGGCAACGAGACGACGCCAAAATCCACGGCGTTCTCCACGATCGACTCCAGGATCTTCGCGTAGTCCGAGCGCTTGATGCTGACAGCCACGTCGGGATAGTTACGTTTGAACTGCGCGAAGACCTCGGGCAGGATGTGCAGGCAGGTGCCTTCGTTGGCGCCTACGATGATCGCGCCGCGCGGCACGTGCTCGGTTTCGGCGATGGCCGTCAGTATCGCTTTGCGGGACTCGATCGTCTCTTCGGCATATTTCACAAACAGTTTCCCGGCGACTGTCAGCGAGACCCGGCCGCCGGAACGGTCGAGCAGTCTGGCACCGACCTCTTCTTCGAGCGCGCGAATTTGCGATGAGATTGCCGGCTGGGTGCGGAAGCGCTTCTCCGCCGCTCGCGAAAAACTGGAGAGCCGAGCCACTTCAAGGAAGATTTCGAGCTGATCGAAGTCCATGGCGAGGGGGCTAGCCCAACAAACTATACAGCATTCTTCGGCGTGGAAGCCCATGGGCGGAAGAGATGTGAGCAGATGGGCTCCGGCGCCACGTTACTTCGCCTGCAACAGCAGGGACTGCTCGAGCACGGGCGATGGATTCTTGCGGATGAGGGCGGCGGCGCTGCCGAGAGCAGTCTCCAGATGAACGCGGGTCGGTTGCGCGTTGCCTTGCGAGCCGCCATTCAATTCGCTCGTGAGGGTATCCGCTCTGACCAGGGCCGCATAGGAGAATTTCTTATCGAAGCCGTGCTCGTCTAGAAAGGCGGCATAGGCGAGCCAATCGGCAGCTTCGGCAGCCGGATCGTTGGCAGCGCGATCGAGCTTCAATGCGTTTTGGTAAAGCGGCAGTGCGTCGCCGACGCGATCAGACTTGGAGATGAGAATCGCTTCGTTCAGCGTCGCCGCGCTCTCGATGGCGGCCTGATGAGTTTGCGACGCCAGTTGCCGTGCCAGTTCGTATAGCTTGAACGCGCGCTCGGGATGGTTGACCTGCAGGTTGCAGTGCGCCAGATTCATGAGGGCAGGCAGCACTGCGTTTGGGTCCGGCTGATTGCCGCCTTTCGCCAGTTGGTCCAGAAAGAGAGTGTAGTGCGGAATTGCCGCCTCTGCTTTCTGCTCTCGGTCCAGTTGATCGGCGAGATACAGGTGGGCATAGGCCTGCGAAGGATCGACGGTGAGAGCTTTCTCCCAACTGGCAACCGCTTCGGTGCCCCGACCGAGAGCGGCGGCGAGGATGCCGCGATTGACCAGCAGATCGGGGTCGTTCGGCCAGCGCGCAAGAGCCGCCTTGGCTACGGCATCGGCGTCTTCGTAGCGGTGATTGGAAACTAGGTACTTCAGGAACGCATTGCGCGGGGCCAGGTCGGCCGGATTGGCGGCAATCGCCTTCTCATAAGCGAGGATCGCGGCGTCTGCGTCGCCGGCTTCGGCTCGCTTTTTTGCGATGCGCAACTCTAAAGAAGAGTCAAACGGGTTGATGGCGGCGGCTCGCTGCATGGCATCCAGATCCTCGCTGTGCGCGGCCAGCAGGAATCGGGCCTGGTCGAGACCGGCGAGCGCCAGCAACGCGAGGGCAACTGCGACACGCACGAGTCGCGGCGCAGTTGAGCGGCTCCGCATCCATTGCCAGGCGCGTCCGGTTCCTCCGGAAGCAGCTTCGGCGGTACTCGATATGCGTTCCCGGGTATTCAGCAGGAGGGAGGCGACGCGGCCGTCACGAAGCTTCCAGATGGCGCCGTCGAGGATGAAGTGATGCAGGTTCACCAGCGCCATGAAGATGAGGAAGCTGGCCGTGAAGTCGTAGTGGAAGACATAGCTGGCGATCCACGGCCCGGGGAGGAACAGTGCGACGCCGCCGACGATCAGCGCCGCGAAGTAGGCGAATGGGCGCCAGCGGGTACCTTCTGTCGCCGATTCGCGGCGAGCATAGTAGCTCGTGATCCACAGATATTGAGCCGAGTGCATTACCGCCAGCACGCCGGTGCTATAGCGGCTCTGCGGAATGCTGAAGCCCTTCACCAGCATCAGAAGGCCCGGAACCAGGAACCACAGGATCTGCGTGGAGAACAGCACCAGCGAAGGTGTCAACGGCCTCCACCCGACTTGCCGGATGAGGCCATAGAGGCCGTACCCGGAGAAAGCCACAAACGCCGCTCCGAAAATGACGCGCGCCACGGCGGCGGGTAGCTCGGGGATGCCTAGAGAAAGGAACAGCCGGTCGGAGGCGC